>DATFCQ010000387.1:0-12179 GCA_035252905.1 Allostellaceae bacterium
CACGGGCGCCGCGCTCGCCGCATCGGTGCTGCTGGCATTGTGGCCTTCCGGGCAGCGCGGACTTGTCGACGCCGTGATCGACGATCACGTCCGGGCGTTGCAGCCGGGGCACCTCGTCGACGTCGCCTCTTCCAACCGCCATACGGTCAAGCCGTGGTTTGCCGGCCGGCTCGATTTCGCCCCGCCGGTCAAGGATCTGGCGGCAGAGGGCTATCCGCTGCTGGGGGGCCGGCTCGATTATCTCGACGGCCGCACCGTTGCGGCTCTCGCTTATGTTCACGGCGGCCACCGCATCGATCTCTTCGTCTGGCCGGAAGCGGGCGGCGACATCGCGCCGCAGAGCGCCGAACGGCACGGCTACAACCTCGTCCATTGGCGTCAGGACGGTATGGCGCTGTGGGCCGTCTCCGACATCGAACCCGACCTGTTGCGCAAATTTGTGCAGGACTGGCGGGCGCCGGCGAAGTGAACGCAGCGCGGTGCCGCGGCGAGAACGCCCGCGCCCGCGACGGCGTTGATCCAGCGTGATCAATCGAGGAGAGCGGACCCATGCGGGTTGGCGATCTGATGCAGCGAGACTTTGCTGTCGCCCGCCATGACGACAGCGTCCAGGACGCCGCCAAGGCGATGGCCGAGCACCGGAGCGATATCGTCCTGATCGAGCAGGACGGAGGCCTCGCCGGCCTGTTGACCGAACGCGATCTGCTGGTCCGCGTCGTCGCCGTGGGCCGCGATCCCTCCTATACGCCGGTGTGGCAGGTCATGTCGGCGAGCCTCTACACCTGCGCCGAACAGGATGAGGCGAAGAGCGTCGCCGAGCGCATGGACGCGCACGGCATCGACCAGATGCCGGTGGTGGACGTCGCCGGACGGCCGGTCGGTCTCGTCACCCGCGGCGCCGCCGCCGGCCGCCGCACTGTGATCGCCGTGCCGTCCCCCGGTCCGAGGTCGTGAGCCATAGTCAGATTGCGACGCTCGCCGTACTCGCCGGGATGGCCGGCCTGTTCCTGTGGGACCGGCTGCGTTACGACGTCGTCGCATTACTGGCGCTGCTGGCCGCGGTCGCGGTCGGCATCGTCCCGGCAAAACACGCTTTTTCCGGATTTGCCAGTCCGATCCTGCCGTTGATCGCCGGGGCTCTGGTGGTCAGCGCGGCGATCGCCCGCTCGGGCGCCGTCGAGATATTGTTCCGCTGGCTCCAGCCGGCGATGCGGGTGCGCGTCCTGCAGGTCGGCATCCTTTCCGGCTGCGTCACAGCGCTGTCCGCCTTTATGAAGAACGTCGCCACCCTGGCGCTGTTCCTGCCGCTCGGCTTTCAGGTTGCGCGCCGGCATGAGCGCTCGCCTTCCGAATTTCTGATGCCGATGGGCTTTGCCTCGCTGCTGGGCGGTTCGATCACCTTGATCGGCACCTCTCCGAACATGCTGATCTCCGAGGTGCGCACGCATTTGACCGGGCAGCCCTTTCACATGTTCGACTTCACCCCGGTCGGCGTCGGCACCGCCTTGTGCGGCATCCTGTTTCTGAATTTCGGCTGGCGGCTGATCCCGCGCGGCCGCCGCGCCGCCTCCGAGGCCCCGTTCAAGATCGAGGACTACACGACCGAATTCCAGCTCGGCGCGGATTCGCCGTTCATCGGCCGCACCGTCGCCGAGGTGGAGGAAGACGCGGGCGGCGAGGTTTCCGTGATCGCGATCATCCGCGAGCAGTTCCGGCGCCATGTCCCGGCCGGGCACTGGCAGCTTCTGCCGCAGGATGTACTGGTCGTCGAAGCCGACCCGCAGGCGCTCGACCAGTTCACCGCCGACGGCCGGCTCTCTGTCGTCGGCAGCAAGGAACTGCCCGAGCCCCCCGCTGCCGGGGAGGAGCCGGCAAAACCGCGAGCGGGCGAGGGGACGGGCGACGGCCTCGTTACGGTCGAGGCGATCGTCGCCGCCGGCTCGCCGCTGATCGGGCGCTCTCTCGCCGAGCTCAACCTGCGCCAGCGCTATGGCGTCAACGTCCTGGCCATCGGCCAGCGCGGCCGGCGGACGACGGTCCGATTGCGCCGGGTCAAGTTCCAGCTCGGCGACGTAATCGTGTTCCAGGGCTATTCCGAGGCGATCCACGACACCCTTGCCGCGCTTGGCACCCTGCCGCTCGCCGAGCGCCGGCTCAATCTCGGGCGGCGGCGCCAGTTGCTGCTGCCGCTCGCGATCCTTGCGCTCGCGGTGGCGGTCTCGGCCTTCCGGGTGGTGCCGGTCGACTTCGCCTTTCTCGGCGCCGGGATCGCCGTCATCCTCTCAAGGCTCCTCACTCTCGAAGAGGCGTATGAAGCGATCGAATGGCCGATCCTGATCCTGATCGGGGCGTTGATCCCGATCGGCGAAGCGGTCCGCAACACCGGGACGACGCATTTTCTCGCCGGCCTGTTGTCGCATCTCGCGGCTCACCTGTCGGCCGGCGGCGCCGTTGCCTTGATCCTTGCGGTGACAATGCTGGTCACGCCGATCCTGCACCATGCCGCCGCGGTGCTGGTCATGGGACCGGTCGCGGCGAGCCTTGCACACCATCTCGGCTATCACATCGATCCCTTCCTGATGGCGGTCGCTTTTGGCGCCGGATCAGATTTTCTGTCGCCGATCGGCCACCCCTCCAACACCCTTGTCATGGGACCGGGCGGTTACCACTTTGGGGATTATTGGAAGCTAGGGTTGCCACTATCGATGATCGTGATCGGGGTCGGCGTTCCGTTGATCCTGCTCTTTTGGCCCGTGCAATGACAAAGCGGAATTACGATAAGTCTCGCGTGTTAATGGAAGCGGAGCCGGCCACGATCAGCGCGTCGGAGGCAGCTATTAATAGGTGAAGACCATGGCGAAGCCGAAGAGAGGGCGTTCGACCGCGGCGATCGACGATCATGTCGGTGCGCGGATCCGTGAGCGTCGCATTATGCTGGGTCTGACCCAGCAGCAGCTGGCCGAGATGATCGGCGTCACTTATCAGCAAGCCCATAAATACGAGCGCGGCATCAACCGGGTGTCGGCCGGGAGGCTGTTCGAGATCGCGCGGGCCTTGAGCGCGCCGATCAGTTATTTCTATGAAGGGATTGGAGAGGAAGGGCCGAAGCAGATCACGCCGCATCAGCGCATGCTGCTGGAGATTGCCCGCAACTTCGCCGAAATCCGCAACGAGAAGCATCAGGAGGCCGTAAGCCAGCTCGCTCGCGCCTTGGCGAGCCGGTAGCTTCCTTTATTCGCGGAATATGCTCCGCTGTTCCGCCTCACAAAGACGTGTAGGGCGGAAAAGCGGAGCGCATTCCGCCAAGACAATCCAGACCACCCTCAGGCATTACCGCGCTGCTCGCGCCACAGGCCGAGCTTCTCCTGCACCGGCCGGTCGGAATAGCTGAACAGCACCGCCTCGGTTGCGGCTTGGTGGCTGACCGGGACCCAGCTCGGCACGACAAAGATGTCGCGCGGCTGCCAGCGGAACACTTCGCCTCCGACCCGGCTTTCGCCGCTGCCCTCGACAACGACAAAGACCGTGCCGTCGGTGGCGCGGTAGGGGCGGGTGACAAGTCCCTGCGGCAACAACTGGATTGCGGTGCCGATCGTCGGCATCGCCCAGTCGCCGGTCGCCGGGTTGACGTAGCGCATCTTGTAGCCATGGCAGGGGTCGGGATCGCCGTTATCGGCGAGCACGCCGAGCGCCTCGCGCGAGCGTGCATAGGGATAGTTGAACACCGGCGAGGTCTTGACCGCGGGGCGCCAGTCGATCGGCAGCAGATTGTGCGAGAACCGCGCGGCGCTGTCGCCCTCGGGCCGGGTCACTTGCTGCGCATCCTCGGCCCCGGGCTCGGCGAAGCTGACGTCGAGAAGCCGCACAATCGGGATGTCGAGCCCGTCGAGCCAGACCATCGGCTCGTCGCTGTCGTTGCCGTGATCGTGCCAGGTCCAGGACGGGGTGATCACGAAATCGCCGGGCTGCATCGTCGTGCGCTCGCCGTCGACCGCGGTATAGGCGCCGTGACCCTCGATAATGAAGCGCAAGGCCGATTGGGTGTGGCGGTGCGCCGGTGCGATCTCGCCGGGCAGGATCAATTGCAATCCGGCGAACAGCGAATGGGTGATCGAAGCCTGGCCCTTCAAACCCGGATTTTCGAGAATGAGGACCCGGCGCGTCGCCTCCTGCGCGGTAATCAACCCCCCCGCTTCCATCAGACAGGGGCGGATCTCGGAATAGCGCCACAGGGCCGGGCGGCATGGCGTCACCGGCTCCGGCGTGACGAGCCCGTGCAATTTCTCCCACAACGGCGCCAGGCCGAAGGCGCCGATGCGCTGATAGAAGGCCTCGCGCTCGGGCGTTTTTGCGGCGGGTTGTTCCATCGCCATGGCGTTTCCTCCCGTGATCTTTTGTCAGGCCGATGTCTTCAAGCCGCTTGGCGCCGTTCGCCGAGGGTGAAGCCGAGCCGCGCGAGATCGGCAAGAAGCGCCTCCGACTGCGCCCCGCCAAGCGGCACCATCGGCGGGCGCACCGCGGCCCAGTTCGGGTCGTTGTGAAAGTGGGCGACGACGCGCTTCAGGGCCGGCACCATCGGATAGGCCTGCACGGTCCGGCGCAAAGTCGTGATCTCGGCCTGCAGGGCGTCGGCCTGCGGCCCCCGCCAGTTTTCCCACACCTTGCGGATGCCGCGCAGATTGATGTTGCCGGTGGCGGTGATGCAGCCCGCGGCGCCCTTCCGCAAACCGTCGAGCAGAAACACCTCCGAGCCGGGGAAAACCGCAAAGCCGGGATAAGCGTCGAGCAAGGCCGTGGTGTTCTGCCAGTCGCCCGAGCTGTCCTTGAGCCCGACGACGGTGTCGGGATAGGCGCGGATCAGCCGCCCGACGAGGTCCAGCGAATAGCCGACCTGCGCCACCGGCGGGATGTGGTAGAGATAGACCTTGAGCGCGGCCGAGGCGGCGCCGTCGATGACGCCCGCGACAAAGGCATAGAGGCCGTCATCCGGCATGCCCTTATAGTAAAAGGGCGGCAGCATCAAGACGCCGCCGCAGCCGTGCGCCGTCGCATGACGGGTCAGCTCCAGCGCGTCGGTCATCGCGCAGGCGCCGGTGCCCGGCATCAATTTGGCCGCCGGGATGCCGGAGGCGATCAGATGATCGAGCAAGGTCATGCGCTCGTGCGGGGCCATCGAATTGGCCTCGCTGGTCGTGCCGAACACGGCGAGCCCGTCGGCGCCCTCGTCCAACAGCCAGCGGCAGAACGCGGCAAAGCGGGCGGCGTCGGGCGCACCCTCCGGGGTGAACGGGGTCAGGACCGGGACCAACACCCCGGCAAAATTCCCTGCGGCCATGACGGCTCCTCCGGTGAATCGTGTTGCGGCACTAAAGCGAGCCGCTGTGCCCCCCGTCAAGCGCGGGCAGTGTCCCACTTTGAATCGTAACAGGGAATCGTAACAGGCAGATCGTTGCAATTATCGCAATCAATCCTTGACTCATCCAGGTTTGTCAGGTAATAAATTACCATTTTGGGGGGTCACAGCACCGATTTTCGTCCTAGTAGACCATCATCGCGCCAGCGCTGTTGATCATGAGTTGCTCTGGCGGAGAGGTCCCTCACTCTCTACGCTTGAGGATCGGAAACATGCGTATGGAACCCAGCACCCCTGCGGTCTAGGGTGTTTCATCCGTCAGCGTTGACTTATATGGCAACATTAGAGCATCTTGCTGACAGAGACGAACTGATCCGTTATGAGCCGGACCTTGAGAGCGATGAGTTCCCCGAACGGTACGCCTATTTCACGCCGGATTTTGACACGTGGCTGGCGGCGACGCTCGCCGAGATGGGCTGCCGTCACGGGCGCAATCGAACGCCGTATGAGCAGGCAGAGCAGATTTTATACGACTTCGTAATTGGCCGGAGACTTGCTTATGGATCAGCATATCATCCGCTTGATCCACTCGCCTATCATGTTTGGGAGCTCAAAACGCCTGATCTGCGGTTATTCGGTTGGTTTCCTAAACGACGCCACTTTGTTATTGTTTGTGGAGAGTTGAAGGACAATCTCAAGAAGTACTCTGATTATACGCCGTATATCCAAAAAGTGATCAGTTTTCGAAACGCGCTAGATCTGGATAAGCCAAAGGCTGTTACGGGAGTGAGTCAGAATGAAATCCTCTAATCTTCGTCTCAATAAGCGCCGGCGTACATTTGTTAGAATGCTTGGGGAAATACAGCACGCTCTTCTAACGGCCCTTGAGGAAGAGCATCGTAGCCGCGGACTAACTCGGGCCGAAATTGCCAGAATAATCGGCCGTAACAAGTCGTTCGTCACGCGTAAGTTGAATGGTGAAAGCAATATGACCCTTCAAAGCCTTGCTGACTTAGCCTTTGCTCTTGATAGACCGATCAAGGTAATGCTGCCCTCACGCAAGGCTGCAATCTATTCTAATGTCATCGAGCCACAACCCACCACCTCCCCACCTCCACAGGCTAGCGGAGAAACGACACCTATGCCGATCACATCAGGTGATGGCATAACCTCTATTGCTGCATAGCCTATAAAATGTCCACTCCTAGAGTTGCTACGTGCATTTTCTGTGATGATCTTCGCTATGAATTAGGCGGAAAGCTCTCCATTATGGGGGTGTACGGGGGAGACATGATATTTCCTTTAGCTCCCCCAGTATCTGTTCTGAAATGGGGAATCGTTGTATGGTTAATTACTGATATTGATGATATTCCACAAAAGGTCGGAATCAGAGTTTTGATCCCGCCTGATAAGACACAAATAGCGGCCTTAGAAACGACAAGCCCTTTAGGAGCGGAGTATACAGAAGGTGCTACAAAAAACAATTGGAGGGCTGTCATGGTTTTGCCTCCAGCTACTTTCACTGAAGAAGGGTATGTCGAAGTAATGGTTGATACAGAACAAGGAACAATACGCGCTGGCAGATTGTTTGTAAAATTTACTACTCAGCAAGCAGATACATCATCTAATGCCTCTTCCGTCAGAGATAATATTCAATCTCCTTTGCAATCTCGGCCCGATGTTCAGGACTCATCCTCACGGCTCGCGTCTTCCCGCCGCGGCTCCCGGGTTCGGCGGCAGCGCTCCTAGCCCAATCGGTTTCCAATTCCTCGCTGATCACGTCGGAAGGATGCCACTCGCCTTTAGTCCTCGTGGTATGCTAAACTCCTCTCGTGTTAGGACTAGACGGATGATGGCCCGCTGCAGCTTCCAGTAATTATTTCTCACTTGCGCCACGATACTTTTTCTGACCCGTGCTTTCCAGTAATCATGTGGGATATCGGGGCAAGCTACGCCACCCGCGTCGAGGCTGTTACAGTCCAAAGTGAGAAATTATCCAAGCGGGTAGGGCTAGAACCGCACATATTCGTAATCGACCGGAAGATCGTTGATGCCGCGTTCGGGCGGGGCGATCCAGCCGGCGATCTTGCCGGGTTCGGTGACCGGCCGCATCAGGGTCTTGACGAAATCACGGTCGGCTTCGGAGGGGAGCCATTCATACTGCCGCGCCTGCCAGGCTTCGCCGGCAACCGGGCGGCCTTGCGGATCGCAGGGCATCCCGGCCCACACTCCGATCGCGCGGCGAAAGCGCGGGCTCGGCAGAGCCAGCCGGAACTCGCGTCCGGCCTCCGCGATCTGCCGGTTCCAGCGCTGGACCGCATTGTCGCATTCGCGGATATAGGCGCGGCGCGTCACCTCGTTGACCGCACTGCGCAAGGGCACCTGCGTCACGCTCGTCCCGCCGCCCCGCTCGGGGATGTCGAGCGCCAGCGCCGCTTCCGCCGCGACATGGTCGGGATAGCGCCGCTCGTCCGGCCGGCCCTTGATCCCGGCGGCGAAATAATTCGCCGCGTTCGACGAGACCTCGGCGCCGAACAGGTCGAGCGACGAGCTGAACCAGAAATTCAGAAAACGCTGGATCGTCAACAGGTCGATCGCGCCCGCCTCGCGCACCCGCAGCGGATCGTCGCTGCCGGTCTCGTCCATGACTTCGAGCGTGCGCTTGACGATGCGCGCGATGCCGGTGGCGCCGACGAACATGTGGTGCGCCTCTTCGGCAAGCATGAAGCGGCAGGTGCGCGATAAAGGATCAAAACCGCTCTCGGCGAGCGACTTCAATTGGAACTTGCCGTCGCGGTCGGTGAAGCAGGTGAAGAACAGAAAGCTCAACCATTCCTCGATCGGCTCGTTGAACGTGCCGAGGATGCGCGGCCTGTCGCGGTCGCCCGAGTGGCGCTCCAACAGGGCTTCCGCCTCCTCGCGGCCGTCGCGGCCGAAATAGGCGTGCAACAGATACACCATCGCCCACAGATGCCGCCCTTCCTCGACATTGACCTGGAACAGGTTGCGCAGATCGTAGAGCGAGGGGGCGGTCATGCCGAGAAGGCGCTGCTGCTCGACCGAGGCGGGCTCGGTGTCGCCCTGCGTGACGATCAGCCGGCGCAGGGTTGCGCGGTGCTCGCCCGGAACCTGCTGCCAGACCGGCTCGCCGTACAGGTCGCCAAAGCCGATGCGGCGCTCGGGCTCGGGTTCGGCGAGAAAGATGCCCCAGCGGTATTCCGGCATCCGGACCATGCCGTAGATCGCCCAGCCCGCGGCGTCGACGCCGATTGCGGTGCGCAGATAGATTTCAGCGTTCTGAAACCGAGTCGGGCCCATCTCGCTCCACCAGTCGAGAAAGCGCGGCTGCCAGTGTTCGAGGGCGCGCCGCAAGGCGCGGTTCTGCGCCAGATCGACGTTGTTCGGGATGCGTTCAAAGGTGTCGATCGTCATTAGATCCGCTCCCAGTCGAAGCGTGGGCGCTTGCCGCTGCCGTAGCTTTTCAGCGCGCCCTCGGCGCCGGCCGCGTTCGGGCGCAAAAAGACCCAGTTCTGCCAGGCCGACAGCCGGCCCGCGATGCGGGTCGCCAGGGTCTCGGGTCCGGCGAAGCGCAGATTGGCTTCGAGACCGGCGAGCGCGTCGGGAGACAGGCTCGCGCGCTCTTCGAGCGCGAGGCGGATCTCGTCGGCCCAGTCGAGTTCGTCCGGGGCAAAAGTCACAAGGCCGAGCTGCTGCGCCGCCGCGGCGTCGAGAAGGCGCCCCTCGGAGGGGGCGAGGGCGGCGGCGGCCGCCTCGTCGTTGAACCGGGTCTCCAGCCGGGTCCGGCCGTTCGCCATTTCGAGCCCGCCGAATTGCAGGGGGCCGAGGGCGATCGCCGACGGCGCCTCGCCCCCCATCAGCATATAGCTGCGGTCGGCGGCGAGCGCCAATTCGAACAGGCTGCCGGCAAAGCACGAGCCCTCGTCGACGAGGGCGACGAGGCTCTTTCCGCACAGATCGAGCCGCCTCAGGCTGCGCCGCAGGACGCCGAGCGCGGCGCGCACAAACCAGTGATCGCGGTGGGCGGCGATGACGGCGTCGCCGGCGAGGACGAGGGCGGGATCGCCCCGCGTCTCCAGGATCAGGGTGCCGATCTCGTGCTCGTTCGCGCGCAACAATAACAGCGCGTCGTCGAGTTCGCGCGCGACCGCGAGCGGCCACCAATTCGCGCCGGCGGCGAGGATGCCGGCAAGTCCGTCCGGCACGTCGGCGCGCTCCGGCCCGGTCACGGTGATCGTCGCACGCCGCTCGGCGCGGGCAAGGCGCACCGCGACCCGGCGGTAACGCCAGCCCTCGGCCTCGCCGCGGCGGTCGAGAGGGGGAAGCGCAATCCCCTCAACCTCGGTTGGGTGATCGCTGTCGGCCGCGAGCGCGCGGGCGCGCGCGGCGACGAGAGCGGCGAACCCGGCGGGCGGGGCGATATGGTCGACGAGCTTCCAGGCGAGCGCGCGGTCGGCGCGCACCCCCTCGGCCGAAGTCGCGAAGACGTCGGCGAGGTCGCGCCGCACCTTGCGCTTGTCGGTCAGGCGGGTGAGCCCGCCGGTGCCGGGCAGGACGCCCAACAGCGCCACTTCCGGCAAGGACAGCGTCGTCGAGCGGTCGTCGACCATCAGGATCTCGTCGCAGGCGAGCGCCAATTCATAGCCGCCGCCGGCGCAGGCGCCGTTGACGGCGGCGATGAACTTGATCCCGCCATGCCGGCTGATGTCCTCGATTGCGTTGCGGGTCTCGTTGGTGAAGCGGCAGAAATCGACCTTCTCGGCATGGCTCGCCTGCGCCAGCATGTAGATGTTGGCGCCCGAGCAGAAGACGCGCTCCTTGCCGCCGGTGACGACGACGACGCGCACCTGCGGGTGCTCGAAGCGGATACGGTCGAGGGCGTCCAACAGCTCGATGTCGACGCCGAGATCGTAGGAGTTGAGCTTCAAACGATAATCCGGGCGCACTCCGCCCTCCTCGGCAACGTCGAGGACAAGGGTGGCGACGGCGCCCTCGCAATGCAGCCGCCAATGACGCCAGCGCCCGGGATCGGTGTCGAAGGTGATCATCGCAATTCCGCCGTCGCCCGGTCGAGCCTTGCGGCCATACTGCCCCTCGCGGAGGCGCTCGAAAAGGCCATAAAAGCCGGTGCCGCGGCCGGGCATTCGCCGCCGCCGGCCGTACATTATATGGTGGGGGCCGGAAAGAGCGCAGGGAGGGGCGAATGGACGCCTACAACGCCGCCGCCGATCTCGTCGGACGCAACCTTGCCGCCGGCCGCGGCGGCAAGACCGCGTTCATCGACGATAGGGGCCGCTACAGCTACGCCGACCTCGCCGGGCGGGTGAACCGCTTCGCCAATATGGTCCGGCACCGCGGCCTGCACCGCGAAGAGCGCATCCTCCTGTGCCTGCAGGACGGCATCGACTTTCCGACCGCCTTCCTGGGCGCGATCCTGGCCGGGATCGTACCGGTCGCGGTCAACACGATGCTGCCGCCCGAGGATTATGCCTTCATGCTGCGCGACAGCCGGGCGCAGGCGGTTGTCGTCTCGGCGCCGCTCGCGGCCAAGATTGAGGCGGCCGCGGCAACGCTCGCCGAACCCCGCCCCGAGATCCTCGTTGCCGGCGCCGAGCCGGGCGCGCCCATGGGGCTCGCAACATTGCTCGCGCAGATGCCGGACCAGGCCGAGGCCGCACCGACCCATCCCGACGAGCCCTGTTTCTGGCTCTATTCCTCGGGCTCGACCGGACGGCCGAAAGGCACCGTGCACATCCATTCGAGCCTTGTCGCAACGGCCGATCTCTACGGCGTGCCGATCCTCGGCATCGCCGAGAGCGATCTTGTGTTCTCGGCCGCCAAACTGTTTTTCGCCTATGGGCTCGGCAATTCGCTGACCTTTCCCTTGGCGGTCGGCGCCACCGCGATCCTCCTCGCCGAGCGCCCGACCCCGGCCGTGATCGGCCATGTCCTGCGCACCCACCGGCCGACAATCTTCTACGGCGTGCCGACGCTTTACAACGCGCTGTTGGCGAGCGCCGAACTGCCCCCTCGCGAGGAACTGGCGCTGCGCCGCTGCGCCTCGGCCGGCGAGCCGCTGCCGGCCGAGATCGGCCGGCGCTGGCTCACGCGCACCGGCGTCGACATCCTTGACGGCATTGGCTCGACCGAGATGCTGCACATTTTCCTGTCCAACCGCCCGGACGAGGTGCGCTACGGCACCACCGGCCGGCCGTTTCCCGGCTATGCGCTGAAGCTTCTCGACGAGGACGGCGCGCCGGCCGACCCGGGCGAGATCGGCGATCTCTTGGTCAGCGGCCCGTCGAGCGCCCTCTGCTACTGGAACAACCGGGAGCGCAGCCGCGCCACCTTTCAGGGACTGTGGACGCGCACCGGCGACAAGTACCGGGTCAACGAGGACGGCTATTACGTCTATTGCGGGCGCAGCGACGACATGCTGAAGGTCAGCGGCCAATACGTCTCGCCGGCCGAGGTCGAGGCGGCATTGATGACCCATGACGGCGTACTCGAAGCCGCCGTGGTCGGGGCGGCGGACGAGAGCGGGCTCGTCAGGCCCAAGGCCTTTGTCGTGACGAGCCCCGGCACCGCCGCCGGCCCTAGACTCGCCGACGCCCTGTCGGAGCATGTCCGAAGCCTGCTGCCGCCGTTCAAATGCCCGCGCTGGTTCGCCTTTATCGACGAATTGCCAAAGACCGCGACCGGCAAGATCCAGCGCTTCAAACTGCGCGAGGAGGGTGCGGCGGAGCAAAGCCCCTCTCCCCGCGCGCGGGGAGAGGGAGGGACCCGCGGCGAAGCCGTGGGAGGGTGA
>DATFCQ010000388.1:0-6858 GCA_035252905.1 Allostellaceae bacterium
CCAGGGGCGCCCGGTCTCGTGCGATGGGCGCGCGATCGGCCGCGGGTCGAACAGCGGCGCCTGATGCTCGCCGAGCAGGATGCCGCCATAGCCCGGGCGCGCCAGGGCCGCGCCCCGGACCGGCTCCCCGAATGCGGGGTCGTCCCAGGTCACCGTCACGCGGCGCTCGGCGTCGTCGTGCTCGATCGCGATATGGCCGGCGCGCTGGGCCGCGACCAGCGTTGCCGGGTCGCCGTCGGCCGGGCGCGTCGTCAGATTGCCCGGGGGCTGGACCGGCCGCCAGCGGAAATGCCGGTCGGCGGTGGCGCGGTCGAGCCCGCTCACATAGAGCATGTCGGCCATGCGCTTGGCCGCGAAATTGACCGTGCGCCGGCGCAGGGCGAGGGGGGTCGCCTCGCACAGCAGCGGGTCGGGCGGGCCGTCGCCGAAGGGTTGCGGCGTGCGGTCGAACAGCGGCTCCAAGGGGAGGGCGGGGGCGGCGGGGTCCTGGGTCATGAGGCCGGCTCCTGTAACGGGCGCGTCAGGGTGCCCGTTCTCGCGGCCGCCCGCAAGGCAGAGGCGGTCTGCTACGCGGCCGTGCGGCGCAGTGGCTCGATGCCGAATTGCCGGGCGGCGTTCTCCCCCATCATTCGCGCGATCAGCGCGGGCGGCACCTGCGCGGCTTCGAGCCGGGCAAGGGCGTCCCAGGCGCTCGTCGCGTCATGATGCGGATAGCGCGAGCCCCAGATGACCTTGTCGGCAAAGTCCTGCGGCAGTTTCTGGATCAGCCGTTCCTCGGCGTCAAAGCCGAGCATGACGTTGCCGTGCTCCCACATCTCCTCGGGCTCGGTGCTGACCGGGTAGTGGTGCAACAGCGGGATCACCCGGGTCGAGGCCTCCATCTTTTCGAGGACCTCCTGCATCCAGGAGGCTTTGCCGTGGGCGACGACGACCTTCATCTCCGGGTAGCGCTCCATGACCGTGAAGCCGATCAGGGTCGAGGCGACAAACATGTGGTTGTCGAGCCAATAGGCGAGGATCGGCGCCACCGGATGGCCGAGCGGGGTGAAGCCGGCGAAGATGGTCGTGCCCGCCGCCCCGACCGTGCCGCCGGCAAACGGGCCGCCGCCCCCGCCGGGGATCGGCGGCTGCGCCAGACGATCCTTGATCTTCTCGAAAAACGGCCCGTGCGAGGTCCATTCCGGGTTCCACAATCCCGGCGTGGCGTGGACCGCCGCCGTCATTTGGAGCCGCTCCAACTCGGCCCACAGCGGGTCGTAATAAGGATGGTTCAGATAACGGCCTTCGAGGAACATCGGCCGGATGAAGACGGCGCGGAACGGCGTCATCGCGGCGACCCGCCGCAATTCCTCCAGGGCGAAATCCATGTTCTGCAAGGGCAGAATTGCGGCGGCGAAGAGCCGCTGCGGCGCCCGTTTGCAGAAATCGGCGATCCAGTCGTTATAGGCGCGGGCGAGCGCCCAGGCCACATCCGGGTCGCGCACCAGGAAAAAGCCTTCGGCAAACCAGGTCGGGTATAAGAGGGCCTGATCGACCCCCATCGCGTCCATGTCGGCGAGGCGGGCCTCCGGGTCCCGGGCACCCTCGTTGGGCGGGTGGGGAACATGCGGGTCGAGGTCCCCGACCGCGTCCCAGGTCATCCCGGGCCGCCACAAGGCATGGCGCGGCAGATTGGGGTTTGCCGTGTCGCGAAAGACCTCGCCGTTGACCTTCAGGTAGGACCCGGTCCGGCCCTCCTGGCGCCACAGCGCGTGCCTGCCGAGGGTGCGGTATTCCGGGTCGAGATAGCTCTCCCACAGCTCCGGCGGCTCGACGACGTGGCTGTCGCCGTCAAACACCGCAAAGTCTCTGGTCGCCGTCATCCGCTCCCCCTGTTGCGTCGCGGAAGTTCGGCCGCGGACTTTAAGGGAAAAATCAGGCGGACGATACCGGGGGCATCCGGTCCGTCGCCTCTGCCCCCTCGGGCGGCGGGTCGAAGGCCTTGATCGGGGGCAGGGGCCCGTCGAAGCGCTCGATCTCGACGAGGCAGAGCTGGCCGGTGCAGCCTTGCGCGAGGCGCGAGGTGCCAGCGTCGCGCGTCAGCACGTTCGGGTTGCCGTGCACGCAAAACGGCTTGTCGGCGGCGGGGTCGGCGGGGTCGTACCAGGCTCCGGTCGCCAATTGGACGACGCCGGGGCGCAGCGCCTTGCTCAACACGGCGCCGGCGAGGCAGGCGCCGCGGTCGTTGTTGAGGTGCACGACGTCGCCGTCGCGAATGCCGCGCGCGGCGGCGTCCTGCGGATGAAGGCGCACCGGCTCGCGGCCCCTGATCTTTGCGGCGAGGCTCGTTTCGCCGAAATCCAATTGGCTGTGCAATCGGGTCGCGGGCTGGTTGGCGATCAGTTGCAACGGGAAACGGAGGGCGAGGGGCGAGCCGGCGCCCTCGACCGGAGGCAGCCAGACCGGATGACCGGGGCAATCGGCATAGCCGAAGCCGGCGATCCTCGCCGACGCGATCTCGATCCGCCCGCTCGGCGTCGGCAATGGCGCGGCCTCGGGATCGCGGCGAAAGGCGCGGATCGAGCCGCCGTCCCAGGGCAGGGTCGGCAGAAGCACTTCGCCGTCCTCCCAGAACTGCGCGAAATCGGGCGCGGCGGCGCCCTGCGCCGCCAGGGCGCGGCGGGTCGGCTCGTAGATGTGGCGCAGCCATTGCCGCGGCGAGCGGCCCTCGGTGAAGGATGCGGCGAAGCCGAGGCGCTCGGCCAGACCGGCGAAAATGTCGTGGTCGTCGCGCGCTTCGCAATAGGGCGCGGCCGCCCGGTGCATCGCCACCAACAGCGGGTCGCCCGCAGCGGCGCCGATGTCCTCGCGCTCCAATGTGATCGTCGCCGGCAGGACGATGTCGGCATGGCGCGCGCTCGCCGTCCACACCGAATCCTGCACGATCACCGTGTCCGGACGGGCAAAGGCATGGCGCAACCGGCCCAGATCCTGATGGTGGTGAAATGGGTTGCCGCCGGCCCAATAGACCAATTTGATGTCGGGATAGGTCAGTCGCCGGCCGTTGTAGTCGTAGTCCTCGCCCGGCTGCAGCAGCATGTCGGCAATCCGCGCCACCGGGATCAAATCGGCGATCGCGTTCTGGCCTTGCGGCAGGGTCGGCAGCGGCACCGCCACGGGCGGCTTGCCGGTGTTCGAGGTCGAGCCCAGCGCATAGGCAAAGCCGCCGCCCGGAAGCCCGATCTGGCCGAGCATCGCGGCCAGTACGACGCCCATCCACACCGGCTGCTCGCCGTGCTCGGCGCGCTGCAGCGATTGCGAGCAGGTGACGAGGGTGCGCCGTCCCGCGGCGCGCCGGGCGAGGGCAACGATCTCGGCGGCCGGGAGGCCGCAGATCGCCTCCGCCCAGGCGGCGTCTTTCGGCCGGCCGTCGGTGCGCCCGAGGAGATAGGCTTCGAACGTCTCCCAGCCGACACAGAAGCGGTCGAGAAAGAGCCGGTCGTGCAATTCCTCGGCGACCCAGGCGTGGGCCAAAGCGAGCATCAAGGCGGTGTCGGTGCCGGGGCGGATCGAATGCCAGACCGCCGCGACCGCGTCCGGCAGATCGTCGCAGAGCGGGCCGATCAGGTGGAATTCGGCGCCGCGCCGGCGCGCGGCAAGGAGCCGGTCGCGGGCGACGTGACGGCTCGTGCCGCCGCCGCCGACGTCGTTGTTCTTCAAGGCCATGCCGCCAAAGGCGAGGACCAGCGCGCTCTCTTCTGCCAGTTCGGCCCAGCTGACATTGTTCCCGGCAACCGCCGATTGCGGCGCGATGACGTGCGGCAGGATCACCGTCGCCGCGCCCGAGCTGTAGCTGTTGACCGAGCGGACGTAGCCGCCGGCGAGGTTCAGAAAGCGGTGGATCTGGTGCTGCGCATCGTGAAAGCGCCCGGCGCTGGCCCAGCCATAGGAGCCGCCGAACACCCCGCGCGGCCCGTGCAGGGCATAGACGCGGCGCAATTCCGCGGCGACGCGGTCGAGCGCTTCGGGCCAGGAGACGGCGATGAATTCGTCGCCGCCGCGACGGTCACTCGGTCCGGGGCCGCCTTCGAGCCAGCCGCGTCGGATCATCGGCCGGGCGATCCGCGCCCGGTGCGACAGCGCCGCGGGAATGTTGCCGAGCAGGGCCGAGGGAGCGGGATCGCGCGGATCGGGCAGAACCGCGATAGCACGATCCCTGACCTGAACCGCAAAGCTTCCCCAATGCGCGCTGTGCGGCAGGCCGCGGGCGCGCAGCGGAGAGGGGTGAATCCGGTCGCTCATGAATCACTTCCTGAAAAGAGGCGAAAAGCGTAATTGTTTCGGCAGTTGTTTCAAAAGAAGGTTCGTCATTCCGGGGCGGCTCGCCAGAGCCGAACCCGGAAACCATGAACACCGGCCTGGCAAAGCATGCAAGGGCCTATGTGCATGGCTTCCGGGCTCGCAGGCTGCGCCTGCGCCCCGGAATGACGCGGATGTGCTGCGGATCTCAACCGGTCAAGACTTCGGTCAAATTGACCAGTATTCCCGCGGTCGCGCCCCAGATGTAGTGGTTCTCGAACGGAAACGCGAAAAAGCTGCGCCGCCGCTCGCCCTGCATCCGCGTCATCTGCCGCCGGTTGTTCGGGTCGAGGATGAAACCGAGCGGCACCTCGAAGGCCTCGGCGACCTCGATCGGATCGAGGGTGAGAAGAAACGGCACCCGGACGATCCCGACCACCGGCGTGATCTCGAACCCGGTTCCGGTGACATAGGTGTCGAGCCGGCCGATCACGGTGACGTGGTCGCGGGTGAGGCCGACCTCCTCCTCGGTCTCGCGCAAGGCCGCCGCCACCGCGTCGGCGTCCTCGGGCTCGATGCGCCCGCCGGGAAAGGCGATCTGTCCGGCATGGGCGGACAGATGCGGCGTGCGCTGGGTCAACAGCACCGACAGGCCCTCGGGGCGGTCGATCAGCGGGACCAGTACCGCCGCCGGCCGCAGGGCAGTGCTGGGCGGCGTCCAGCCGGGGTTGAGGTCGTGGTCGCCGCGGGTCGCCTGCCGGATCGCCGCCGCCTCCGCCGGATCGGCGGTGCCGCCAAAGCCGCGCCGTCCCGCCGGCGCCCGATGCGCAAAGCGCGCGATCGCCATGTCTCGTGTCACGCTGTCTCCCGTGAAAATGCGCGGCAATGCAAAGCCTTACCCCTCACCCACCAACCCTCCGGGTTGGTCCCCCTCTCCCGCATTGCGGGAGAGGGTGCCGACCCCGCGCAAGCGGGGAAGGCGGGTGAGGGTGACCGCCGCCGGCAAAACTCAGGTCCAGTCCGGTCCTGGCTCGCCGAGCCGGAAGAACGCGCCCAGGCTCCACACTCCGAACACGACGGTGTCGCCGCGCTGCTCTTCGACGCCGTATTCGACCAATTCATAAAATACCGGGCGGGCAAGCTTGGCTTCGAGACCGTCGCGCAGCAGGATATAGGGCGCCGGTTCGCCGTCGGCAGCGGTCGCGACGCGCAGCGGATGCGCGGCGTCGGCCGTCACAATCTCGTCCAGATTGGTCCGGAAGATCAGCCGCTGCCCGCGGCCTTCTCCCTCGACTGCGAGCGCCACTGCGAGAAACGGCGCGTCTTCGACCGCGATGCGGCCGCGCTCGGCCGGGGTGACCAGCCAGTAGCTGCCGTCCGCCTCCCGGCGCAGCACCGAGGCGAAGAGCTTGACGAGGGGCAGGCGGCCGATCGGCGAGCCGCGATAATGCCACGAGCCGTCGCGGGCGATCCGCATGTCGAGATCGCCGCAATCGACGGGCAGCCGCTTGCCGCCGGCCGCGGCCGGTTTTGGGAAAGGATCGAAGGGTTTGAAGTCCACCTTGTCCATCGACGCCTCCTCCGCGGATCTCGTCGCCGAGATCGAGGCGGTCGGACGCCGCCTCGGTCTCGTCCGCGAACGGATCGGCGAGATCATTTTCGGCCAGCGCGCGGTGATCGAGCAAGCCTTGATCACCCTCCTGTGCGGCGGGCACGCCCTCCTTATCGGGGTGCCGGGCCTCGCCAAGACCCGCCTCGTCGAGACCCTCGGCACGATCCTGGGGCTCGCGGAAAAGCGCATCCAATGCACCCCCGACCTGATGCCGGCCGACATTCTCGGCTCCGAGGTGCTCGAGGAAAGCGAGAGCGGCCGGCGCTCGTTCCGCTTCATCCCGGGCCCGGTCTTCTGCCAGCTCTTGATGGCCGACGAGATCAACCGGGCCAGCCCGCGCACCCAATCGGCGCTGTTGCAGGCGATGCAGGAAGGCCGGGTCTCGATCGCCGGGCAGTATCATCCGCTGCCGCGTCCGTTTCACGTCCTGGCGACGCAGAACCCGCTCGAACAGGAAGGCACCTACCCGCTGCCCGAAGCCCAGCTCGACCGCTTTCTGTTGCAGATCGACGTCGACTATCCCGATCTCGCCGCCGAGCGGCAGATCCTGATCGCCACCACCGGTCTCGCCGAGGACCGGCCGCGGCCGGCGATGAGCGCGGAGGAGCTCTTGGAGGCGCAGCGTCTGGTGCGCCGCATCCCGGTCGGCGAGAGCGTCGTCGAGGCGATCCTCAAATTGGTGCGCGCCGGCCGGCCGGAAGACAGCCCGATCGAGGCGGCGCGCCGCTTCGTCTCGTGGGGTCCGGGGCCGCGCGCCAGCCAGGCGCTGATGCTGGCCTGCCGCGCCCGGGCCTTGATCGACGGCCGGCTCGCGCCCTCGATCGACGACGTCTTGGCGCTCGCCGCGCCGGTCCTGCGCCATCGCATGGCGGTCAGCTTTGCGGCGCGCGCCGAGGGGGTCACGGTGGCGCGGATCATCGAGCAGATTGCGGCGCCGCTCTCGTGACCGTCGGCGCGCCGGTATGGGG
>DATFCQ010000389.1:0-14799 GCA_035252905.1 Allostellaceae bacterium
GGCCGGTGCTCGGCCGGGCGCAAGGCCGCCGGCAAGCCGGCGGCGAAGGCGAGCGTCGTCGCCGCCAGGAGGCCGCCGATCACATAGACGACATGCAACGAGCCGGCGACGATCGCCACCAGCCGGTCGAGTTCGGCGGCGCCGAGACCGTGCCGCAATGCCGGCTCCATCAATCGGGCGATCGCGCCGGCGCCGACGCCGTGACGGGCGATCCCGAAATTGAGCACGGCTCCGAACAGGGCCGCGCCCATCGACTGCCCGACGATGCGCATGAACATGAAGGACGAGGTCGCTGCGCCGCGCTCGCCCCAGCCGACGCTGGCCTGGATCGACACGACAAAGGCGGTGGTGCAGAAACCCATGCCGATGCCGATCAAGAATGCGCCGGCGGCGGCCCACAGAACCCCGCGCTGCGGATCGAGAGTGATCAGGGTCAACATGCCGGCGATCAGCCACAGACCGCCAAGCACCGCCGAGAGGCGGTACGAGGTGCGCACGATCAGCCGCCCCGCGGCGGCCGCGGCAAAGGCCCAGCTGACCGAGCTGACGGCGCTCGCCGCCCCCGCCACGGCCGGGCTCAACCCCATCGCGCCCTGGAGGTAGGTCGGCAGAAAGCCGCTGATCGCCATGGTTATGGCGCCGTTGGTGAAGCCGCCGAGATTGCCGAGGGCGATGACCCGGTGCCGCCAGATCGCCAAGGGCAGGATCGGCTCCGCGGCGCGGCTTTCGTAAGCCGCCAGGATAAAGAGGACGAGCGCGCCGGCGAGCGCGAGGGCGGCCGCGGGCGCCGCGCCGATGCGGCTTGCTTCGATCAGGGCCAGCATCACCGTGCCGGCGCCCAAGGTCAAAAGCGCCGCGCCGAGGTAATCGATGCGATGCGGGCGGCGCTCGACCCGCTCGCGAAAGCACAGGCCCAGCATCGCGAAGGCGGCGGCGCCGATCGGCAAATTGACCCAGAACACAAAGGACCAGCTCACCCGTTCGACCAGAACTCCGCCGAGCGGCGGGCCGATCAAGGCGGCGACGCCGAACACCCCGGACAGATACCCCTGCACCCGCGCCCGCTCGGCCGGGGTGTAGATGTCGCCGACGATCGTCGTCGCGATCGGCTGGATCGCGCCGGCGCCGGCCCCCTGCAAGGCCCGGAACAGGATGAGCGGCACCATCCCCCAGGCGAGGCCGCACAATACCGAAGCCGCGAGAAACAGACTCGCCCCGGCGAAAAACACGCGCTTCCTGCCATAAAGGTCGGCGAGGCGGCCGTAGATCGGGATCGTCACCGCCTGGGTCAGCAGATAGGCCGAGAAGACCCAGCCGAACAGCTCGAAGCCGTCGAGATCGGCGACGATGGTCGGCATCGCGGTGGCGACGATCGTGCTTTCGACCGCGGCCATGAAGATCGCCATCATCGCCGCCGCGAGGATCCACGCGCGCGCGGGTTGGCGAGATCCGGACCGTTCGGCCATCTGCCGCCGTTTTGGCGCTATGCCGCGCTGCGCATGTCTTCGATGATAAGGCGCGCGGCCTCGGCCGGGTCGGGGCTGCGGATGATCGGCCGGCCGACGACCAGATAATCCGCCCCGGCGGCGATTGCCTGCCGCGGCGTGCCGGCGCGCTTGTGGTCGTCGGAGGCGTGGCCGGCGAGCCGCACCCCCGGGGTCGCGACGAGGAGGCGGTCGGATCCGGCGAGCCGGCGGATCTCGTCGGGGTTGTCGCGGGGCGCCGCGATGATCCCGTCGACGCCGCATTCGACCGCGAGCCGGGCGCGCCGCCGCACCAGTTCCTCGACCGGACGGGTCGCGCCGAGATCGGCGAGGCCCCTCTCGTCGAGGCTGGTCAGGACCGTGATGGCGAAGATCTTCAGCGGCGCGCCGGCCCGCCCGGCGACCGCGGCGCGCATGATCTCGGCGTCGCCGTGCACGGTCAGGAAGGTGACGCCGCGCTCGGCCGCCCGCGCCGCCCCTTCTCTGACGGTCTCGCCGATGTCGTACAATTTGGCGTCGAGAAAGATCCGCTTGCCGCGCCTCCGCAATTCCTCGACCAGCCCGTCGAACCCGGCGGCGAAGGCCAGCCACAGACCGAGCTTGAAGAATGAGACGACGCCGTCGAGCCGGTCGACGAGGGCGCGGGCCTCGCCGACGTCCGGCACGTCGAGGGCGACGATCAGGCGGTCTTCGATGCGGGGAGGAAGGTCCCGGTCGGGCATCGGGCGCGGGTTCCGTCATTGTGGGGTTGGACGGTTATGGCCCCCTATGCTCCGCCCGACAGGCGGGCGGCAAGTGCTATTATGACAGAGACGCCCTGCAGGGGAGGAGGCGAATGGCAAAGCGGCAGATCACCTCGGAGCGGCTCAGCCGGCCGAGCGGCCGGTTTTCGCATGCAACGGCAATCGAGGCGCGGGGGCGGCTCGTCTTCATCTCGGGGATGACGGCGCGCCGGGCCGACGGCTCGGTTGCCGGCAAGGGCGATATCGAGGCCCAGACCCGCCAAGTCTGCGAAAATCTCAAAGCCGCGGTCGAGGCCGCCGGCGGGAGCATGGCCGACATCTGCCGCGTCGACGTCTTTATCCGCAATATGGAGCACTTCGACGTCATCCACAAAGTGCGAGGCGAATATTTTCAGGAGCCGCTGCCGGCCTCGACGATGGTCGAGGTGGTCAAGATGACCTCGCCCGACTTCCTGATCGAGATCAATGCGATCGCGGTCATTCCCGAACCGCGCTGATCCGCGCGGCCTGCTGTCTCGCCCCCGCGTGATCACGATCGCGCGGGGACCCCATCGTTGCAAAACCCGTCGCCGCGGACCACACTCGCGGCGCGCAACAAAGGACCGATGCCGAATGGATATAACCGGCGAATACCGCATCCCCGCGCCGCGTCAGCGCGTCTGGGAAGGGCTCAACGATCCCGACCTGTTGAAGGAATGCATCCCCGGCTGCCAGTCGATCGACAAGGTGTCCGACACCGAATTCGCCGCCAAGGTTCTCGCCAAGGTCGGGCCGGTGAAGGCCGCGTTCGGCGGCAAGGTGACGTTGTCCGACCTCGACCCGCCGAACAGCTATACGATCGCCGGCGAGGGGACCGGGGGCGTCGCCGGCTTTGCCAAGGGCAGCGCCCGCGTCGATCTTGTCGAAGAGGGGGATGAAACCCTGCTCAAATACGCCGCCCAGGCGCATGCCGGGGGCAAGCTCGCGCAGATCGGCTCGCGCCTGATCGGCGCCACGGCGCGCAAGATGGCCGACGACTTCTTCGGCCGTTTCGCCACGCTTGTCGGCTCCGGCGGCGCCACGTCGCCGGCCTCCGATCCCGGCGAGGCGGCGCCGCTGGCGCGCGCGGCCGACGAGCCGCAGCCGGAGGGAAATGCGACGGCACAGGCGGCGCGCCTGTCCCCGGCGCTGTGGGTCGGCGGGCTTACCGCGCTCGTCGCCGTGACGCTCTATGTCTTTGCCCGCAGCGCGCTGCGCTGAGGCGGCGTCCGTCGCGCGAGCGGCTTGACGCAGCGAGGTCGGGCGGGACAATTAACGGGAACCGGCCGTCCGCCGACGGCCGTCGCCCTAGAGACAGGGAGGTTGTGATGCAGAAGGCGGTGAGCCTCACCGTAAACGGCAGACAAGTGACGGCGACGGTCGAGGGCCGCACCCTATTGGTGCAATTGCTGCGCGAGCAGCTCGGCCTGACCGGCACCCATGTCGGCTGCGACACCAGCCAATGCGGCGCCTGCCTCGTCCATGTCGACGGCGAGGCGGTCAAGTCGTGCACCCTGCTCGCGGTCCAGGCCGAGGGCCGCACCGTGCTGACGATCGAAGGGGTGGCGCAGGGCGACCAGTTGCACCCGATGCAGGAAGCCTTCCGCAACAACCACGCCCTGCAATGCGGCTTCTGCACGCCCGGCATGGTCATGAGCGCGCTCGACCTCGTCAAAAACAACCCCGATCCGTCCGAGCACGAGATCCGCGAGTGGCTCGAAGGCAATCTGTGCCGCTGCACCGGCTATCACAACATCGTATTGGCGATCAAAGAGGGGGCGGCGGTGATGCGCGGAGCGAGCCCGGCCGCGGCGGCGGATTAGGGAGATGGCGACGATCGGCACGCCGGTCCGGCGGCGCGAGGATTTTCGCTTCGTCACCGGCCAGGGCACCTATACCGACGATCTGAACCGACCCGGCCAGCTCTACGCCTATATCCTGCGCAGCCCGCACGCGCATGCCCGCATCCGCAGTCTCGACGCTGCGGCGGCCAAGGCGGCGCCGGGGGTTGTCGCCGTGTTCACCGGCAAGGACATGGAAGCCGATGGGGTCAGCGGATTGCCGTGCGGCTGGCTCGTCCATTCCAAGGACGGCACGCCGATGGTCGAGCCGCCGCACCCGCCGATCGCGGTCGACCGGGTGCGCTATGTCGGCGACCAGGTCGCCGTCGTCGTCGCCGAGAGCCTGGCTCTGGCGCGCGACGCGGCCGAAGCGATTGCGGTCGATTACGAAATTCTGCCGGCGGTCGTCGACGCCGCCGAGGCCTTGCAGCCCGGCCGCCCGCTCGTCTGGGACAACGCCGCGAACAATCTCTGCTTCGATTGGCAACTGGGCGACACGGCCGCGGTCGAGGCGGGGTTCGCCCGCGCCCACCACGTCGCCCGCCTCGATCTCGTCAACAACCGGCTGGTGCCGAACGCGATGGAGCCGCGCGCCGCAATCGGCGAGTTCGACCGCGCCGTCAATGAGTACACGCTCTACACGACGAGCCAGAACCCGCATGTGATCCGGCTGCTGATGGGCGCCTTTGTCTTGCACATCCCGGAGGCGCGCTTGCGCGTCGTCGCCCCCGATGTCGGCGGCGGGTTCGGCTCGAAGATCTATCATTATGCCGAGGAGGCGATCGTCACCTGGGCCGCCGGCAAATTGAAGCGCCCGGTCAAATGGCGGGCCGACCGTTCGGAGAGCTTCATCTCCGACGCGCATGGGCGCGACCACGTGACCCATGTCGAACTGGCCCTCGACCGCGACGGCAAGTTCCTCGCCCTGAAGGTTTCGACGATCGCCAATATGGGCGCTTATCTGTCGACCTTCGCGCCGTGCATCCCGACCTATCTCTACGGCACATTGCTCGCCGGCGTCTATACGACCCCGGCGATCGCGGTCGAGACCAAGGCGGTATTCACCCACACCGTCCCGGTCGACGCCTATCGCGGCGCCGGCCGGCCCGAGGCGACCTTTCTGTTGGAGCGCATTGTCGACGTCGCGGCCGACGAACTGGGGCTCGACCCGGCCGAGTTGCGCCGCCGCAACTTCATCCCGGGGGACGCCTTTCCCTATCAGACGCCGGTGGCATTGCAATACGACAGCGGCGATTACGCAACGACGCTCGACCTTGCCTTGAAGGCGGCCGATTACGCCGGCTTTGAGGGGCGCCGGCGGGAGGCCGCCGGGCGCGGCAAATTGCGCGGCCTCGGCATCGCCACCTACATCGAGGCCTGCGGCATCGCCCCCTCCTCGGTCGTCGGGTCGTTGGGCGCCCGCGCCGGGCTCTATGAAAGCGCCGCAATCCGCGTCCATCCGACCGGCAGCGTCACGGTCCTGACCGGGTCGCACAGCCACGGCCAGGGACATGAGACGAGTTTCGCCCAGCTCGTCGCCGACGGGCTCGGCGTGCCGCTCGAAAACGTCGAGATCGTGCACGGCGACACCGCCAGAATCCCGTTCGGCATGGGCACCTACGGCTCGCGCTCGCTCGCCGTCGGCGGCAGCGCGATCGTTCAGGCGATGGACAAAATCGTCGCCAAGGGCAAGAAGATCGCCGCCCACCTGCTCGAAGCGGCCGAAGCCGACATCGAGTTCAAGGACGGCAATTTCGCAGTCGCCGGCACCGACCGCACGAAGAGCCTCGCCGAGGTGGCCCTGACCGCCTATGTGCCGCACAACTACCCCGAGGGGCTCGAACCCGGGCTCGACGAGACCGCGTTCTACGACCCGAAGAACTTCACCTATCCCTCGGGCGCGCACATCGCCGAAATCGAGATCGACCCCGACACCGGGCGGCTCGCCATCGTCAACTTCACCGCGAGCGACGATTTCGGACGCATCATCAACCCGATGATCGTCGCCGGCCAAGTCCATGGCGGGCTTGCCCAGGGGATCGGCCAGGCGCTCCTCGAAGGCTGCGTCTACGACAAGGAGACCGGTCAGCTCCTGACCGGCTCCTACAATGATTACGCGCTGCCGCGCGCCGACGACCTGCCGTCCTTCGTGTTGTCGACCAACACGACCCTGTGCACGCACAACCCATTGGGCGTCAAAGGCTGCGGCGAGGCCGGGGCGATCGGCGCGCCGGCGGCGCTGATCAACGCCGTCGTCGACGCGCTGAAGCCGTTCGGGATCAAACATGTCGACATGCCGGTGACGTCTGAAAGATTGTGGCGCGTGATCGCCGAGCACCGCACTCCGCTCGCCGCGGAGTAACAAAGGCCCCTCACCCCAGCCCTCTCCCCGCGAGGCGGGGAGAGGGAGGGACCCGCGAAGCGGGAGGGTGAGGGGCGGCAACCGAAAAGGCTTTGGCCGACAGGATGAGGGAGAGGCCGATGTATGAATTCAACTACCACCAGCCGGCAAGCCTCGACGAAATTACCCGGCTCCTAGGCGCCAACGAGGAGGCGAAGCTCGTCGCCGGCGGCATGACCTTGATCCCGACTTTGAAGCAGCGTCTCGCCAAACCGTCGGATCTGATTGATCTGGCGAAGATCGACTCTCTGAGAGGCATCCGCGAGGAGGGCGACGCCTTGGTCATCGGGGCGATGACCCGCCATGCCGACGTGCAGCGCTCGCCGGTCGTTCAGCGCGCGATCCCGGCCCTCGCCGCGCTCGCCGGCATGATCGGCGATCCGGCGGTGCGCAACCGCGGCACGATCGGCGGCTCGATCGCCAACAACGACCCGGCCGCGGATTACCCGGCCGCCGTCGTTGGCCTCGCCGGCACCGTGCGGACGAACAAGCGCGAGATCGCCGCCGACGACTTCTTCACAGGAATGTTCGAGACCGTGCTCGAACCCGATGAAATCATTACTGCGGTGCGTTTCCCGAAGCCTCAGGCCGCGGCCTATCAGAAATTCCGCAACCCGGCTTCACGCTATGCGATCGTCGGCGTCTTTGTCGCCCGCACCGGAGGCGGCGTGCGCGTCGCCGTGACCGGCGCCGGCGCCTCCGTCTTTCGCGTTCCCGAAATGGAACAGGCGCTCGCCCGATCCTTTACGCCGGACGCGATCAAGGACATCGCGATCCCCGACGCCGACCTCAACTCCGACATCCACGCCAGCGCCGAATACCGCGCCCATCTCGTCAATGTGATGGCCCGCCGCGCCGTCGCGGCGTGCGCTTGACCCGCGAGCGCATTCCGCCGATTTGCTGAAAAGACACGGTCGGGGGCCGCATCGTGGACTGGAATTCCCTGGACGCAATCCGCGCGCTGCCGAAGGCCGAGCTGCACGCCCATCTTGGCGGCTGCATACCGACGACCGCAGCGAAAACTATGCTGCGAGAGTTTCAGGTCCAGGTGCCCGGCGATGCCGACCTGGAGCACGGTTTGTCGATTGTGGAGCCGGTTTCCTCGTTGGCTGAATACCTCAGGTCACGGCGAGCATTGGATCAGCTTCCGCGAGGGAAACCGTGCCTCGAGCAGATGTTCCGTTCCGCATTGGCCGCCCTTGCATTGGATGGGGTCGTTTATGCCGAACTCCGGCATTCCCCGTTCAAGGTGGCGAGACTCGGCGACGTGTCCTTCCGGACGGCGCTCGAATGGGCGATCGAAGCGCTCGATGCCGCCAGATCAGCGGTTCGCGGCATCGAGCCTCGCCTGATCATCGGCATCGACAGAGCCAATGTTGATATTGGGAATGTTGAGGAGGTTTTGGGCGCCTTGGCGGCCCTCGGCCGACCGAAGCCGTTCGTCGGGCTCGACGTATCGGGAGACGAAAGCTTTCCGATCACCGATGAGCTTGCCAGGCTGCTGCGGGAGGCGACGGAGCGGCTGGGCTTGGGCGTGACGGTTCACGCCGGCGAGGTCGGACCGCCGGAGAATATCTGGTTCGCCATTGAAGAATGCGGCGCCACGAGAATCGGCCATGGATTGGCTGCGGCGCAATCGCTCCCTCTGCTTGAATGCCTTAAAAAGCGCGGCATCTGTTTGGAAGTCTGTCTGCGCAGCAACATCCTGACGAGCGCCGTTGCGTCCTTGGAAGAGCATCCGATTCTGACCTTCATTGAACGCGACGTGCCCTTCGTGCTGTGCACCGACAATCCCGGTGTCCACGCGTTCAGTCTGTCGCAGGAATACAGGCTGTTCCACGGCCTGACGGGGCGCGGGGATATCCTGGAATCGATGCTGGCTCGACAGACCGGATACGCGTTCAGCTCTTTCAATTAAGCGGCTGCGGTGGCGGTCTATTCGTTCAGGCAGAACGGATACGACGGATCAGCTCCGAAGCGGCTCAGGCGTTTGCGGTCGCGTGAGGCCGCGTCAGTTGACGAGCAGCCTTATGCGGCCGGCGAGATCCGGTCGGGCCGCCACGGCGGCGGCGAACCGCCGGTCATCGGTGATGACGAACGTGTCATAATGGTCGGCGAGCGTCAGATAGAAGCAATCGTAGACCGGATGAAGCAGCTCCATCGCGAACTGCAACGCGCGGGCAACATGCGGCGCGATTGCAAGCGAGGCCACCGGTGCGTTTGCCAGCTCCTCCATTCGGGCGCGCGCCTCGACCGCGGTGATCTCGCCAAGCCTCACATGCCGCCATAGCGCATTTGCGGCTTCCGCCAACCACAGCTCCGGCGCGATCAATTGCTCGCCCTGAAGTGCCAGCGCGGCCTCGGTTCCGGGTTCATCGAAGACCCATTTGAGCGCGACCGAGGCGTCGATGACGATGCTCACCGCTCGTCTCGGTCTTGGCGAATAAGATCCGTCGAATTTGTCAAAATGCGGCCGCGCATTTCCTCCCGTAAGGCGGCCGCACGCTCCCAGAACCCGGCGCGCCCGGGACGCAAAGCTTGTTCGAGGATGAGGCGGTGCTCGGCTTCGGCGCTGCGGCCGTGCTCGGCAGCCCGCCGCTTCAGGGCTTCGACGACGTCTTGAGGGACGTCGCGCACAAGAAGCTGTGCCATCAACACCTCTTTTTGATATCAAATGCTATCAAAATAGCGCTGGGCGCCGCACACTGGAAGAGCCGTCCGAAGTGGATCATCCGCGCGTTGCAGCGCGAAAGGCGGCGGCACGCCCCCACAACCGGCATCCAGGGCTCTCTCCTCCGTTCACGCGGCCAGCCGGGCCTCCTTGCGCACCAGATCGGCGGCCTTTTCGCCGATCATGATTGCTGCGGCGTTGGTGTTGCCGGAGATGACGGTCGGCATGATCGAGGCGTCGGCGACGCGCAGACCCTGGAGCCCGTGCACCGCAAGTTCGGCGTCGACGACCGCCAGCGGATCATTGCCCATGCGGCAGGTGCTGGTCGGATGGAACACCGTGCCGCCGCGCTCGCGCGCATAGGCGAGAAGCGCCGCCTCGCTGGCAATGGCGGGGCCGGGCTGGAATTCCTCGGCGACAAAGCGGGCCAAGGGCGGCTGCGCGAGGATCTGGCGGCAGAGCTGCAATCCGGCGACGATCGTCTGCTGGTCGATCTCGCTCGCCAGATAATTCGGCGTGACCGCGGGCGGGTCCTCGGGGCGGGCGGTCTTCAATTTGATCTCGCCGCGGCTCTCCGGGCGCAATTGATAGGCGATCAATGTGAAGCCCGACCACCGGTGCAGGCCGTCCTGCGGGCGCTCGGCGCTGAACGGCGAGATCGAGCATTTGATGTCGGGCGAGGCCAGTTCGGGCCGGGTGCGCGCAAACAGGGCGGCGGGCGAAGTCCCCATCGCCAGCGGCCCGTCATGGAACAGGTAATAACGGATTCCCGCCTCCAGTTTGCGCATAGGGCTCAGCATCACGTCGTTGACGGTCAGCGGCAATGTGCATTTGAGCTTGATCGGCGCCGAATAATGGTCCTGCAGGCACTGCCCGACCCCGGGCAAGGCGTGGACGACCGGGAGGCTGAGCGCCTTCAGATGATCCGCCGGACCCACCCCCGACAGCATCAGGAGTTGCGGCGAGTTGATCGCCCCGCCGCACAGGATGACCTCGCGCGCGGCGCGGGCGGTTTTCTGTTGCCCGTCCTGGCGAAAGGCGACGCCGACGGCGCGGCGCCCGTCAAACAGGATCTTTTCGGTCAGGGCATGGGTCAATACGCGCAGATTGGCGCGCTCCATCGCCGGGCGCAGATAGCCGACCGCGGTCGAGCAGCGCCGCCCGGCGCGGGTCGTCGTCTGGTGCCAACCGACCCCCTCCTGCGTCGCGCCGTTGAAATCGTCGTTGCGCCCGAAGCCGAGCGCGACGGCGCTGTCGATAAAGGCCTCGCAGATCGAGTGCTTGTTGGCGACGTCGGAGACGCAGAGCGGGCCGCCGGTCGCGTGAAAAGCGTCGGTGCCGCGCGTCTGGTGCTCGGCGCGCCGGAAATAGGGCAATACGTCCTCGAACGACCAGCCGGCATTGCCGAGCTGACGCCAATGGTCGAAATCCTCGGCCTGGCCGCGGATATAGACCATGCCGTTGATCGACGAGGAGCCGCCCAACACCTTGCCGCGCGGCCAGAACACGCGGCGGCCGCTGGCGTCGGGCTCGGTCTCGTAGCACCAGTTGACGCGCGGATCGGCAAAGGTCTTGCCAAAGCCGAGCGGGATGTGAATCCAGCGGTGGTTGTCCTCGCCTCCCGCCTCGATCAGGATGACGCGGGTGGCGCTGTCCTCGCTGAGCCGCGCCGCCACCGCGCAGCCCGCCGACCCGGCGCCGACCACGATGAAATCGGCTTCGAGCGCAGTTTCCGTCGCTGCCATCGCTCTTCCTCCCTCGCTGCCGGGAAATTCTAGCCTGCCGTGCCGCCCTCGGGCCAGAGCGACCGACCTGAGGAAGGTGGCGGAATGCGCTGCGCTATTCTGCCCTACCCCACTCCCGTAGGGCGGAATAGCGCAGCGTATTCCGCCGATGTTACGGCCGTGACGAGGACCGAGACAGGTTCTAAGCTCTCCGGTGCAGCGGGAGGGCGTCCTGTAATGGACAGAACAACGATCACGATCGCCGGGGCCGAAATCGAGGTGTTCGACAGCGGCGGGCCGGCGGCGGCAGACCCGATCCTCTATCTGCATGCCGGGCGCGGGTTCCGTCCGGACCGACGCTATGTCGGATTGCTCGCCGAGCGGCATCGCCTCGTCGCGCCGTCGCATCCCGGCTTTGGCGGGTCGAGCCTGCCCGACTGGCTCGATGCCGTCGACGACGTCGCCTATCTCACTCTCGAACTGGTCGAGCGGCTCGGCCTCGACCGGGTCGGCCTCGTCGGCTCCTCGCTCGGTGGGTGGATCGCCGCCGAGATCGCAGCGAAGACGCCGGCCTGGCTCAACAAGCTCGTTCTGGTCGCCCCGGTCGGCGTCAAGCTCGGCCCGCCCGACCGGCTCGACATTCCCGACATCTTCGCGATGCCGCAGGAGGAATTGCATCGGCTCCTCCACCACGACCCGGAGGCGATGCGCGAGGAGCCGTCGCAGATGTCCGACGCGGACTTGCGGATCATGATCCGCAATTGGGAAACCCTCGCGCTGCTCTGTTGGGAACCCTACATGCACAACCCCAAGCTCCCGCACCGGCTGCATCGCGTGCGCGTCCCGACCCTGTTGTTGCGCGGCGCCGGCGACGGTCTCGTCTCGGCCGATTACGTCGCGGGCTACGCTCGGCTGTTCCCGGCCGCGCGGGTCGAGACGATCGCATCGGCGGGACACCTGCCGCAGTTGGAGCAGCCCGAGGCCTTCGCCGCGAAGGTCCTGTCCTTTCTCGAGGGGTGAGCCGTGAAGGCCTGGCATTTCAGCGAGAACGCCTATCCCTATCTGCCCCCGGCCGAAGAGTACGAATCGATCCGGGTCACCCTGCCGAACCGGATCTACGATCCGGAAAAGGGCGCCGCCCTCTACGACCGCTTTATCGAGGAGTGGCTGATCGCCGAGGAGGAAGGCGTCGAGATCATGCTCAATGAGCATCATCAGACGGCGACCTGCGTCGATCCGGCGGCGCCGCTGATGCTTGCCGCCCTGGCGCGGCTGACCCGGCGGGCGCGCCTCCTGATCCTCGGCAACCCGATCGCCAACCGGCGCCAGCCGGTGCGCGTCGCCGAGGAGATGGCGCTTGTCGACGTGTTGTCGCGCGGGCGTCTCGAAGCCGGTTTTGTGCGCGGCGTTCCCTATGAGATCTCGGCCGCCAACAGCAACCCGGTGCGCTCGCACGAGCGCGAATGGGAGGCGCTCGATCTGATCATCAAGGCGTGGACCCACCATGACGGGCCGTTCAGCCATGAGGGCCGGTTCTTCCACCACCGCATGATCAACATCTGGCCGCGCCCCTACCAGCAGCCGCACCCGCCGATCTGGATCAGCACGACGAGCCCCTCGGGCGCCGCCCGGGTCGGCGCGCGCGGCTTTGTCCAGGCGACGTTTCTGACCGGGTTCGAAGGCACGCGCGCGGTGTTCGATGCCTATCGCCGCGGCTGGCGCGAGGCCGGGCGCGGCGCCGATGTCCCGATCCACCGCCTCGCCTATGCGGCGCTGGTCTATGCCGCGCCGAGCGAGGCTGAGGCCCATGCCGGAGCCGAGAAGCTCCTGTGGTACATCACCTCAAACAAGGTGCCGCCGCATTTCGCCAACCCGCCCGGCTATGTGCCGGTCGAGGCCGGTCTGCGCATGGCGCGCGGCGGCGTCCACCCGCTCTCGGCGTTTCGCAACAAGGCCACGGTCGAGGGCGCGATCGGGGCCGGGATCCTGTTCGCCGGCACTCCCGACCAGGTCTATCGCCAATTGAAGAAGGTCTATGATCATGTCGGCGGGTTCGGGCACCTGTTGATCATGGGCCAGGCCGGTTTCCTCGAACACGAGGACACGGTGCGCGGCATCCGCCATTTCGCGCGCGAGGTCTATCCGCGCCTCAAGGAGGAATTCCCCGATACGGCGGTCTCGGGGGCTGCATAGCCGATCTTGCGCCACGGCTGACAAGGGTAGGTATGCCCAGCTTGGAGAATGTATCTGCTTGAATTTCCATAGAGATCATCCCTCAGAAGCGGCACCGGATCACCCCCACCCCGGCCCTCCCCCATCAATGGGGAGGGAGGCACGGCGGAGCCTCCCCGAGCCCTCCCCCTTGATGGGGGCTGACAAGGGTAGGTATGGTCGGGTGAAGAGCGATTATCAGTCTGATATTACAGCAGAACTCGTCATTCCGGGACGGCCCGAAGGGCCGGGCCCGGAAGCTATGAACACCGGCTTGACAGAACAGGCGAAGGCCCGTGTGCATTGATTCCGGGCTCGCGGGCTACGCCCGCGCCCCGGAATGACCACCTTTCCACGCGCCATTATGGTTCGATACCTATCCCTGTCAGCTTGATGGGGGAGGGTTGGGAGGGGGTGCGGCGGCACCCCTCACCGCCCCGCCCCGCCCTCGCCGGCCAGTGCAAACGGCGCCCAGGCGAAGGGGTGGGCGAATTCGGGCGGGTTTTTGGGATCGAGCATCGCCATCTCGGCGCGGCGCAGGGCCTCGGCGCGGCCGATCTGCGGGTCCTTGGCGAGGGCGGCGAAGGCGCCGGTGGTCAGGGCTGCGGCCGCCTTGCTCCACACCGGCCAGTTCGAGACCAATAAGGAGCGCGCCCCGGCATAGAAGAACGCCCGGGCGAGGCCGGAGAGACCGCCGGCGTCGGGGGTGCCGTCGCCGGCGGCGGTATTGCAGGCCGACAGCACGACCCACTCGGCGTTGAGCTTCAGCGCGGCGATCTCCGACGCCGTCAACAGGCCGTCATCTTCGGGCGAGGCTTGCTGCGGCGGGGTCAGCACCAGGGCCGGCTCGCTCAGTCCGGCGAGATCGCCCGAGAGCAGAGCGTGCGTCGCGAAGGCGATCACGCGGTAATGGTCGAGCGGCATGCGCTCCAAGGTCGGCTCGCGCGCCTGCGCGCCGAGCAGCAGAGCGTCCGGCGCGGCGCCGAGCGTCCGGGCGATCGCGCGCAATTCGCCGGCGGTCTCGGGCAAGGCCGGCAATTGCCGCAGCTCCCCGCTCACAGCGCCGGTCAGAACCGGATCGCCGACGCCGAGAAACGGCGCGCGGGCTCCTGAGGTATCGAGGGGCGGCACGGAACGGGTCCGGCGCAGGGCGCGCAACGAGGACACCGCCGGCACTACGCTCACCGCGTAATCGCGCGCAAGCCAGGCGACGGCGCGGTGATCGGCGAGGCTCTTCGGATCGTGCTCGGGCCGCCGTGTCACCAACAGAGTGAAGGGCAGGCTCTGCAGCGCGCCGTCCGGCACGACGATCAGGTGGTGCACACCCGCCAACAGCGGCAAGGCGGGAGCCAGGATCCTGCGATAGAGCGCAAAGGCGCGCATTGCCGGATAGGGGTCGAGGCTCGCCGTCATCACCGCGCGCAGGGCCTCGATCTCGCCCGTCAGGGCGCGGGCGCCGAGATCGGCGCGAAACAGGGCGATCCCGTCCGGACGCACGGCCCAGAACCACGTCTCCCCCGGGGTCGTCAAATAGACCAGCAGCGCCTCGTCGGGAGCCAACAAGGATTGTACGGCCGCCGCCGGCGCCGGGCCCGGATTTGCCAATTCGGCATAGTCCGGGAAACGGGCGGCGATCTCCCGGTCGAGCGCGTCAAGGGCCCGCCCCGTCTCGGCGAGCGCCGCGCGCAGGGCGGCGTCCTCCGACG
>DATFCQ010000390.1:0-2487 GCA_035252905.1 Allostellaceae bacterium
GAGGCCTGCCGCGCCGCGCGCAGGCTCTTGCGCAAGGAAGCGAACCTGACCGTCGCCGCGGCGCGCGCGGCCTGGCCGTTCCGGCCGGACTTCATGGAGCGGCTGGGCGACGGGCTCGCCCGGGCCGGCGTTCCGCGGGGGTGAGGGAGGTGATGGCTACAGATCCAATTCCAATACCGGCGTTTTGGCGCGGGCGCAGCAGATCATCACGTAGCGGCGCCGGCCCGCAGCGTCGAGGTACTGGTCGCGGTGCTCGGGCTCGCCGCCGCGATAGGGCGTGACGCAGGCGCCGCAATAGCCGAGTTCGCACGAGGTCCTGACCGCGACGTCGTGGCGGCGCAAGGCCTCGACGATGGTCTCGCCGGCGGCGACCTCGTATTCGCCGCCGCTCTTTGTGAGGCGCACGCGGAACGGGCGATCGTCCTCCGGCGCGCCCAAGACCGCGCCGCCGAAATCCTCGCGATGCACGGTGCCGGCGGGCCAGTGGGCGGAGGCCTCGGCCGCCGCCGCCATCAATCCGGACGGCCCGCAACAATAGAGATGGGTCCCCGGCGCCGGTGTGCGCAACAGGGCGCGGATATCGAGACCGCGCGCCGGATCGCCGCCGTCGTGGTGGAAATGGGCGCGGCCCTGGGCGGCGAGGATCGCCAGTTCCTCGCGGAAGGCGGTGTCCTCGGGCGTGCGCGTGCAATAATGCAGTTCAAAGGCGGCGCGGCGTCGCCGCAATACCGCCAGCATCGCGAACAGCGGGGTGATGCCGATGCCGCCGGCCAGCAGCAGGTGGCGCTCGGCGCCCTCGGCGAGCGGGAAGTCGTTGCGCGGCATCCCGACCTCGACCGTGTCGCCGACCCGCGCCTCTTCGTGCAGGCGGCGCGACAGCCCGTCCCGCGCGCGCTCGCACAGCACCGCGATGCAATAGCGCCGGCGCTCGGCCGGGTCGTTCCACAGCGAATAGTCGCGCCACGCCTCGCCCTCCCGGCGCAGGGCGACATGCGCGCCCGCGGTGAAGGGCGGCAGGTCGCGGCCGCGCGGATCGACCAGCTCGTAGCCGTTGATCGCGCGGGCGAGATAGGTGATCGACCGGACGAAGAGCCGCATGACCCGGATCTTGACGGTTTTGCCGCCCGACACAAAGGCTTTCCTCGGCCCATTGGCGCGCAACGGATTTTTCGCGCCAAGATCCCCTCCCCGGCGCCCCTTCGAGGCAAGGAGAAAACCATGGCTCTCAATTTCCGCCGCGTCGTCACCGGCCACGACGAACAGGGACGCGCGATTGTGCTGATCGACGAGACCGCGAAGAACGTCACCGAGGGACGCCCCGGCGTCAACGTCTCCAATGTGTGGACGACGCAGGGCTTCCCGGTCGACAATGACGGGCACGACGATGCCGGAACGCGCCGCACCGGCACGACGCTCGAAAACGGCACCGTCTTCCGCCTGCTCGAAATCGCCCCGGGCGCCGCGCCGCGCAACCACCGCACCGATTCGATCGACTACGCAATCGTACTGTCGGGCGAGATCGACATGGAATTGGACGGCGGCAGCGTCCACCTGAAGGAAGGCGACGTCCTGGTGCAGCGCGGCACGATCCACAACTGGGTCAACCGCGGCACCGCGCCGTGCCGGATCGCCTTCATCCTGATCGCCGCCAAGCCGGCCACCGCCGGCGGCAAGGTCCTGCACGCGCAGGGTTAAAAGCGCCGCACGAGAGCCATCGCGAAATACGGCACGCGCGCCGGATCGACCGCGGCCAGAGGCAGGATGCGCTGGTTCGGCAGGCTCGCGCGCTCGACATAGAGTGCGCGGTCGAGCCGGCCGAGGCTCTGCAATACCTGGCGCAGCTTGGCGAAATGCCGGCCCAGCTTGACGACCGCGGCGCTCTCTGCAGCGGCAAGGCGGGTCCGGAGCGCCGTCTCGTCGAGCGTTGCCGGAATCACGGCGAGGCTGCCGTCGCCGGAGACGAGCGGGGCGCCGGCGACGGCGGCGCAGGCGACGAGCGAGGAGACGCCGGGGACGATCTCGATCGGGCAGTGTCCGGCTAGGCGCTCGTAGATCCCGATAAAGCTGCCGTAGAACAGCGGGTCGCCCTGGCACAACAATGCGACGTCGGCGCCGCGGTCGAGTTCGGCGGCGAGCGTCTCCGCGGCCGCGTCGTAGACGGCGGCGGGCGGCGGGCCCGGGCGCATCGGGAAGCGCAGGGCGATCTCGCGCTGACGGCCGTCGAGCCAGCCTGCGACGATGCTGCGGGCGAAGCTCTCTCCGGTCTCGGGCGCCGGATAGGCGAGAACCGGCGCCGCCCGCAACAGCCGCAGCGCCTTCACGGTGACGAGTTCGGGATCGCCCGGTCCAACGCCGAGCCCGTAGAGCCGCCCGCTCATGTCAGTGCGGCGCGACCCGATAGAGCGTCAGTGCGATGGCATGGCCGGTCGCATAATCGAGCCCGGACACGCGGCCTTCGGCCCGGGCGTCGAGACCGCGCGCGGCGAG
>DATFCQ010000391.1:0-10485 GCA_035252905.1 Allostellaceae bacterium
GGGGCGCGGCCTCGCCGGGCGGTTTGCGCGGCCGCGCCAGCGGGCGCGTTATTGGGCGAGGATGACATGGCCGGTTTGACCCAGCTGCTCGATATTGCCGCCAGCGGCCTCTCGGCCGCAACCGCCGGGGCGGAAACCGTCTCCAACAACACCGCCAACGTCAATACCCCCGGCTACAATACCGAAGCGGTGTCGCAGACCGCGTTGGCGCAAAGCGGCGATTCCGTAGGGCGCGGCACGCAAGTGACCGCGATCGGGCGCGCCTTCGACCCGTTCGCGTTTCAACAGGTCGTCGCGTCGTCCTCGGCCGCCCAGGCCTCGCAGGTTCTGCAGCAGAACAGCGCGGCGCTCGCCGCGCTGTTTCCGGTCGCCTCGGGCGGCAGCGGCGGTCTCGGGGCCGCGTTCAGCAGCTTTTTCGCCGCGGCGAACACCTTGGCCGGGGCTCCGGCGAGCACCCCCGATCGCGAGGCGTTGCTGGGCGAGGCGCAATCCCTGGCCGGGACATTTCATTCGCTCGCCGGCGCGGTGGCGGACCATCTCGCCGGGCTTGGCGGCCAGCTCGGCGACGCCGTGCAGCAGATCAACAGCCTGTCGCAGCAGATCGCCGCGCTCAACCAGTCGATTGCCGCAGCGGGGTCGGGCGCGTCGCCGAACGCCTTGCTCGACCAGCGCGATCAGCTCGTACAGCAATTGAGCCAGCAGCTCGGCGTGACCGTATTGTCGGGCGCCAACGGGGCGCTCGAGGTCTACACCACAAGCGGCGCCGCCCTGGTGAACGGAGTCGATGCCTTTCAGCTGTCCGTGACCGCCGGCCCTTATGACGACGGCACCGCCGCAATCCTCTACGGGCCGACCGGTCAGGATCTGACCGACGGCCTTTCGGGCGGGGCGCTCGGCGGTCTCGTGGCCTCCCGCGCGCAACTCACCGATGCCCGCAACGCGGTCGGCGCCCTCGCCGCGGGTCTGGCCGCCGCCGTCAACACGCAGCAATCGCTGGGGCTCGATCAGAACGGCGCGCTCGGCCAGTCGCTGTTTTCTCTGGCCGGCCCCAATGTTTACGCCGCCGCCGCCAATCTCGGCAGCGGCACCCTGTCCGCGGCGATCACCGATCCCGCCCAGTTCGTCCCCGGCGATTTCATCCTGACCAAGACCGCCAGCGGGTTCGAGGCGACCGAAACCGACACGGGACAGACGACCGCGCTTGGCAGCGGCCCGACCCTGAGCCTCGACGGGATAACGATCACGGTTTCGGGGTCGATTGCGACCGGCGATTCGTTCAAGCTCGAACCGACCGCGACGGCGGCGCAGACGCTCGCAGTCGCCACGACCGACCCGGCGGCGATCGCCGCCGCTTCCGCCTATGTCGTCACCCCCGGGGCAGCGGACGGCAGCGGCGCCGTCACCGACACCAATCGCGGCACCGTCACGGCGACGGTCGGCGGCCCGGCCGCGAGCGGCACGTTGCCGCCGGGGACGGTCTCGGTGCCGGCGAGCGCCTTTGGCCAGAGTTTGACGATCGCCTTCACCTCCGCCGCCGATTTCCAGGTGAAGACGAGCGCCGGCACGGTGCTCGCCTCCGGTGCGGTCAGCCCGACCGCCGGAGCCGAGATCGCGATCGCCTATCCGGCGCCGCCGGCGCCCTCGGGCGAAGTGGAGACCGTCTCGTTGTCGCCCGGCACCGCCGCGGCGGGGGACAGCTTCACCCTTTCCTCCGGCGGCGTCGGCAGTAACGGCAATATCGCCGCCCTGGCCGGTCTGGCGACGGCGCCGCTCGTCTCGGGGCAGAGAATCGGCGACGCCTATGCCGCCCTCGTCAGCACCGTCGGCAGCAACGGTCAGAATGCCCAGATCGCGGCGACGGCGGCGCAGGGCGTATTGACGCGGGCGCAGCAGACCCAGCAATCGATTTCCGGGGTCAATCTCGACGAGGAGGCCGCCCACCTCGTCGCCTACCAGGAGGCCTATCAGGCGGCGGCGCATGTCATCGCCACCGCCCAGACTCTGTTTCAGAGCCTCTTGGGCGCGGTTCAGGCAGGGTGAGGGATCAGTGACTATGCGGGCAGCGGAAAACGGCGGAATGCGCTCCGCTGCGCTGCGCTTTTCCGCCCTACACCGAATCGTAGGGCGGAAAAGCGCAGCGCATTCCGCCAACCCCGCCGAGGGAGAGCGCGATGCGCATCAGCACCCAGGAGTTTCTGCTCGGGTCGTTGCCGGATCTCTTGGCCCAGCAGAGCAACGTCAATCAGCTCAACCGGGAGATCGCCACCGGCCAGACCCTGCTCGACGCCACCGCCGATCCGGCCGGCGCCGGCCAGGCCGTGCAGACCGCCGCAGAGGCGCAGCATTTCGCCTATGACGCCGCGGGCGCGCAGGGGGCCGCGCAGACGATCGAGACGACCCTCGGGGCCTTGCAGCAAGTCGGCGGTATCATCACCCAGTTGCGCCAGGCCGCGGTCGCGGGCGCCAATGCGGCGACGACGGCGGCGGCGCGCCAGGGACTGGCCGCGACCGCCCAGAACGCATTACAGCAGCTCGTCGCGCTCGCCAATACGCGCGGGGCGGACGGCACTTATGTCTTTGCCGGCTCGCAGGCAAAGGCGGCTCCGTTCGTCACCGCCGCCGACGGGCAGATTGCCTTCGCCGGCGACGGCGCCGCCAACACGGTCGAGATCGCGCCGGGGCTCTCGGTTCCGGTGACGGCCTCCGGGCAGGGTATCTTTGTCGATATCCCGGCCGGCAAGGACGGCGTCGCGGTCACCGCCGAACCGACCAACACCGGGAGCGCCTTTGCCCTGGCGCAGGGCGTCACCAGCCTTGCCGCATTGAGCGCGGAACGCCTCGCCGGCACCCAATACGAGATCACCTTCACCGCCGCCGCTGGCGGCACTCTCGGCTATGCCGTTGCGAGCGGCACCGGCAGCCCCGGCACGTCCGGTTTTGCCGCGACCAGCGGCACGATCGCCTCGGGCAGTTTCTCGCCCGGCGCGGATCTGCGGTTCGCCGGGCTCGACATCGCGATCAACGGGACCCCGGCAGCGGGCGACACCTTCGTCGTGGCCACCGACGCGACCGCAAGCCTGTTCGCGACCGCGCAGCAACTGATTGCCGCGCTGGCGCCGACGCCTGCGGGCCAGCCGGCCAGTCCGCAGGCCCAGCAGCAGATCGAGAACGTCATCGCCAATCTCGACGGGGCGCAAAATTCGGTATTGTCGGCCGAGGCCTCGCTCGGATCGACCCTGGCCCAGATCCGGGCGGTCGCGGGGCAGGACCAGACATCGAGCAGCGACGCAGGGACCGCGCTCGCCACCCTGCAATCGGCCAATCTGCCCCAAATCCTCGCCAATTACAGCGCCGGGGTGACCGCCTTGCAGGCGGCGGAACTGGCCTTTGCCCGGATCCAGAACCTGTCGCTGTTCTCGGTCATTCATTCGTGAGCGCGGCAGAGGGGGCCGCAGGGGGATTGCGATGAACGACGCGACGCTGCCCGAAGCTGCGCATCACACGGCGCGGCGCGGCGGGCTCGCAGGCTCGACCGCGGTGATCGTGCTGGGCATGCATCGCAGCGGCACCTCGGCGCTCGCCGGCCTATTGCGTCACCTCGGCGTCGCGCTCGGCGACCGTCTGATGGCGGCTTCCCCGGACAATCCGCGCGGCTATTGGGAGCATCTCGACATCGTCGCCGCCCATCAGGATCTGATGGCCCGGTTCGGCCGCGCCTGGGACGATATTCGGCCGCTGCCGCCCGGCTATGACGAGAGCGCGGCCGGGCACGAGACGCGCCGCCTACTGTCGGAGATCCTCGCGCGCGATTTCGCCGGGACCGCGCTGTGGGGGGTGAAGGACCCGCGGCTGTGCCGGTTGGCGGCGCTTTGGGGTCCGCTCTGCGATGCGCTTGCCGTCGCGCCGCGCTTTGTCCTGGTCTTGCGCCATCCGCTCGAAGTCGCCGCCTCGCTCGCCGGCCGCGACGGGATCGGCGCCGAGCGCGCCCTGCTGTTGTGGCTGCGCCATGTGCTCGAAGCCGAGCGGGCGACGCGCGGCCGCGTGCGGACCGTCGTGCATTACGAGGATCTCGTCGGACACTGCGGCTGGCGCCCGGTTGCGGCGCGGATGGCCCGGGAGATCGGCGTCGTCTGGCCCGCCTGCGGACCCGAGGTCGAGGCGGCGATCGATTCCTATCTGGCGCCCGAATTGCGGCATCATCGGGCGGAAGCGCCCGGCGACGGCGGGGCCGCGATGCAGGGCTGGGTCGAGGCGGTCCATACGGCGTTTGCCGCCCCGCGCGAGGAGGCGCGTCTGCGCGCGGTGTGCGACGTGGTCGGCCGCGAGATCGAGACCGCCGATCGGCTGTTTCTGCCGATCATCGGTGCGATCGAGCAATCGCAGGCCGACGATCCCCGCCTCGCACGCGCCGAGCACGAAACCGCCGAACTGCGCGCGCTCGTCTCCCGCAAGGATCTGGAGCTGAACCTTTGGAAGCGTTCCGCCGCGGCGGCCGGCAGGGCGCCGCTCCTTGGACCGCTGACGGCTGAGGAGGCTTATGCGCGCTGGATCGAAAGCCGCGCCTCGACGGCGCTCGCGCGAGCGGATTGGATCGCCGAACGCGTCGCGGAATGGCCTTATCCGCCGCTTCTGGCCTTGGGCATAGTCCTGTTGCCCGGAACCGAGACGCAGCTTGCCGCAACCCTGCGCTCGCTCGCTGTGCAGAATGTCGGCGACTGGGAATTGCATGTTGTCGCCGCCGCCGACCCGCCGGCGTCCCTGGCCGGCGAGAGGCGGCTCGTCTGGCATCGCGACAGCGACCCCGCCGCGGCCGCGCTGAACCGCCCGCTCTCGCAATCGGCGGCGCATTTTGTGGCCCTGATCGACGCCGGCGATCAGCTCGCCCCACAGGCCTTGTTCAGCGTCGCCGACGCACTGTTCCACCACCCCGAATGGGGCGCGCTGTACAGCGACGAGGACAGCATCGATCCGCAGGGCGGGCGCTCGCGGCCGCATTTCAAGCCGGATTTCAACCTCGACCTGCTGCGCAGCCTGCCCTATGTCGGAGGGCTGTTGGCGGTCCGGCGCGAGGTGTTCACAGAGAGCGGCGGCTTTGACCGGCGCTGGGACGGGGCAGAGGAATACGATCTCGCCCTGCGCCTGTACGAGCGCCTGGGGCTGGCCGGCGTCGGGCACATCGCCGACATCCTCTATCACCGCCTCGCCGGATCGGGCCGCTCGCGGCGACCGGCCGCGACAATCTGCACCGACATGCCGAAGATCGTGCAGGCGCATCTCGACCGCTCGGGGATTGCCGCCGAGGCCGGGGCCGGGGCGATGCCCTATTTCTGCCGCGTGCAGTATCGCCACGAGGGGCCGGAGCCGCTGGTCTCGATCATCGTGCCGACGCGCGATCAGCCGGCCCTGCTGAAGCGCTGTCTGGAAACGATCCTCAAACTGACCGAATACCGGAACTATGAACTGATCGTCGTCGACAACGGCAGCACCGACGCCGAAGCCTGCGCCTATCTGCAGAACATCGAGGACCGCTTTGGCGAAATCGGCGACCGGGTGCGCGTGCTGCGCCATCCGGGAGCGTTCAACTTCTCGGCAATGAACAATCGCGCGGTGCGCGCGGCGGCGCGCGGCGAATATCTCTGCCTTTTCAATAATGACGCGGCGCCGCTGGAGGCGGGCTGGCTCGGCGAGATGATGATGCTCGCCCGCCGACCCGAAATCGGAATCGTCGGGGCCAAGCTGTTCTACGCCGACGGGCGCATCCAGCACGGCGGCGTGATCCTCGGGGTCGGAGACGGAGCGCCCGCCGATCACCCCTATAACGGTGATCCGGGCGACGCCTTCGGCTATTGGGGCCGTCTGCAAATCGTGCAGAATTTTTCGGCGGTGACGGCAGCTTGCCTGGTCACGCGCCGCGCGGTCTACGAGCAGGTCGAGGGTCTCGACGAGGAGGCGTTTGCGGTCGCCTACAACGACATCGATTACTGTCTGCGGGTCGGCGCCGCCGGGTATCTGGTTGTGTGGACGCCCTTTGCCCGGTTGTTGCACGACGGCAGCGCCAGCCTGCGCACCAATGTCGAACGCCGCTCGACCGCCGACATCGTGGCTCGCTTTTCACGCGAAAGGCTCGCGATGTATCAGCGCTGGATGCCGCGCATCGCCTTCGATCCCGCCTATAACCGCAACCTGTCCTCGCTCGGCTTCGGCTTTGCCGTCGAGAGCGAGGGGGCGCCGAGCTGGGACCCGGAATGGCGGCCGCGGCGGCGCGCCCTCGTCTATCCGGCTGATCGCGAAGGCTGCGGCGAATACCGCGTCATCGCGCCGGCGCGGGCGCTGTTCAAAGCCGGCGCGGCGCATTGCTATGAGACGATGCGGCTGGCGACCCCGCCCGAACTGGCGCGCATCGCGCCGGATAGCGTCGTCTTGCAGCGCCAGCTCGAACAGCATCAGATTGCCTTTATCGAGCAGTTGAAGCATCTCAGCCCGGCATTGCGCATATTCGAATTGGACGATCTGATCACCAATCTGCCGCTCCGCAGCGCTCACCGCCGGACCATCGCGTCCGACATCGGCAACCGCCTCAAAAAGGCGCTGGCACTGTGCCAGCGCCTCGTCGTCAGCACCGCGCCGCTGGCGCGCGCTTACGGCAGATGGTGCGAGGAGGTCGTGGTTCTGCCGAACCGCCTGGAAAAGAGCCGCTGGCTGGGGCTCGCGCCGGACCGACGCGAGGGCGGCAAGCCGCGCGTCGGCTGGGCCGGCGCGATCGGCCATTCCGGCGATCTGGCCCTCATTGCCGGCGTCGTCGAAGCAACGGCAAAGGAAGTGGACTGGGTCTTTTTCGGCATGTGCCCGGACGCTTTGCGCCGGCACGTCGCGGAATTTCATCCCTGGGTGCCGTTGCACGATTACGCCCGAAAGCTCGCCTCGCTCGACCTCGACCTCGCCGTCGCGCCGCTCGAACACCACCCGTTCAACGAGGCCAAGAGCAACCTTCGGCTGCTCGAATACGGCGTCCTCGGCTATCCGGTGGTGTGCACCGACATCCTGCCCTATCAGGGCGATCTGCCGGTCCATCGCGTCGCCAATCGGGTGCGGGACTGGACCCGCGCGATCCGCGACATGGCGGCCGACCGCGACGCCTGCCATGCGGCCGGAGAGAGCCTGCGCCGGGCGATCCTCGCGGATTGGCTGCTCGAAGATCATCTCGACGAATGGCAGCAAGCCTGGCTGCCGTGACGGCAGCCGGAAAGGAGTGTCGCCATGGCCGAGGGTCGGGAGGACAGCGCCGGCAGGACCGAGCAGCCGACCCCGCGGCGCCTCGAAAAAGCGCGCGAGGACGGTATGGTGGCGCGCGCCCACGGGGCGGCCGCGGCCGCGGTCCTCCTCGCCGGCGCCGCCGTCTTGAGTTTCTTCGGGGCGCATTTCGCCGAGCAGCTCGCTCTGACGGTGCGGCTCGGCCTCCTCGCCGATCCGCGCGAATTGCGCAGCCCGGATGGGCTTCTTGCCGCCGCGGGCCGGGTGATCGCGCCCGGCCTTGAGGTCGTCGCTTCCGTTGTGATCTTGCTGGCGGCGGTCGGGTTTGTCGCCGACATCCTGGTGGGCGGTTGGATCGTTTCCGCCCGGCCGCTCGTCCCGGACCCGTCGCGCATCAACCCCATCGCCGGTCTGGGTCGGTTGTTCTCGCGCGCCGCCCTTGCCGAGATCGTCAAGGCGCTGGTCAAATTCGGCGTAGTCGGCGCCGTCGCGGTCTTGCTGTTGCGCGGCTGGGCCGACCGTTTCCTGCAGCTCGCCGCCGCTTCCTGGCCGTATTCCCTGCACGACGCGGCCCGGTTGTGGAGCGGGATGTTCATCGCTCTGGCGGTGGCGCTGTGCGCTGTGGCGGCGCTCGAAGCGCCCTATCAGCTGTGGGAACATCGCAATCGGCTCAAGATGACCCGGCAGGAGGTCAAGGACGAATTGCGCGAACTCGACGGCAGCCCGCAAACCAAGCGCCGCATCCGCGCCTTGCGGCGGCGGCTCGCGCGCATGCGGATGATGGCGGAGGTCGAGAAGGCGGACGTCGTCGTCACCAACCCGGACCATTATGCGGCGGCGCTGTCCTATCGCGAGGGCGGCATGCGGGCGCCGCGTCTGGTCGCCAAGGGAACCGGGCTCGTCGCCTTGCGGATCGGCGAGATCGCCGGTGCGCACGGGGTGGCAATCGTCGCGGCGCCGCCGCTGGCGCGCGCGATCTGCCGCTGGGTCGAACTCGGCGACGAAATCCCCGCCGGCCTTTATCCCCCGGTCGCCGAGGTGCTCGCCTACGTTCACAGCCTGCGCATCGCCCGCGCGGCCGGCAGACCGCCGCCGCCGCGCCCGCAGGACCGGCGCTTCGAGCCGCCCGCGGAATTCGCCGCATAGTTCAAATGCGGCGGAATGCGCTTGCGCTTTTCCGCCCTACACGGTCCTCGTAGGACGGAAGAGCGCAGCGTATTCCGCCGATGTTACTGGGCAGCCGCTCTGACCGGCTGATGCGCCCGCAGGAAGCGGCGCACGTGGCGCACCGCCTGTCGAAGGTGGTCCTCGGAGTCCTTCCAGGGATAAAGGCTCGCTTCGGCCTTCGGCGCGAGGCGCACGGTCTCCATCGCGACGGCATAGGGGTGGGCCGGGACGTCGTCCGGCAGGACCAGGATCGGCGTCTGGCAGTTGCGCACGAAATCGCGCGTCACGGTGAACACGAAGTCCGCGTTGGTGCGGTACATCTTGTTCAGAAAGGCGTCGACCGTCGTCATCGTGACGTCGGGCCGGCGGTCGCACAGCGGCGGGCCCCAGCCCTTGATGTTGTTGTTGTAGAAGAGATCGGGCATCTCCGGACGGAACCCGCTGGGCTGCGCCAATACGGCGGCGGCGATGCGGTCGGGAGCCCGGCGCAGCAGGTTCCAGATGAACGGGCCGCCGATGCAGAAGCCCAGCACCAGGAACTCCCGGATGCCGAGATGATCCATCAGACCGAGCTGGTCGTCGGCGTACGCGTCCCAGGGCCGGTCGATCTCGAGGGGCCCCGAGGACTGCCCGCCATTGGCGTTGCGCAGGTCCGCCGCGATGACGCGGTACTCGCCCTCGAACTCTTCCATCGGGTTGAAGGGGTGGTTGGCGAGGCCCGCGACCGTCGAGTTCAGCCCGCCGCCGGGGATCACCATGAGCGGGAAGCCGGAGCCGACCTCTTCGTAGTGGATGCGGACATTGCCTTTTTCATAGAACGGCATGGCCCTGTCTCCCTTTATTGCGCCGCGGCGCGCATCGGCAGATGCGCCTTCAGGAAGCTGCGCACCCGGCTGATCGTGCGTTCCTTCAGCTCCGGCGGATCCTTCCACGGGAACACCGTGATCTCGGCGTTCGGGCATAGCGAGGCGATGTCGACGGAGGTCTGGTGCGGATGCGCCGGGGTATCGTCCGGCAGGACCAGGATCGGCGTCCGGATCGAGCGCGCGAAATCGCGCGACACGCTGTATACGAAGTCGGGACGGACGCGGTAGAGGTTGTGCAGATACGCCTCGACCTGCTGCATCGTCAGGTCGGGCCGGCGGGGGAGAAGCTCGGGGGCCCAGACATCCTTGCCGGATCTGTACATGACGTCCGGATCGTCAGGCCGGTGCCCGACCGGCTGAACGCACACGCAGGCGACGACGCGATTGGGCGCCCGCTCGATCAATTTCAAGCCGAACGGGCCGCCGATGCAGTAGCCCATGAAGAAGAATTCGCGGATGCCGAGATGGTCCATCAACCCCAACTGGTCGTCGGCGAAGGCGCCCCACGGATCGTCGACCGGGATCGGGCCGCTGGATTCGCCGCCATTGGCGTTGCGCTGGTCCATCGTGATGCAGCGGAAGTCGGTCTTGAACTCTTCCGGCGCGTTGAAGACGGCGGTCGGCCAGTTGCTGACCCGCGAATTGAGCCCGCCGCCCGGCGTCACCAGAAGCGGAAAGCCGGACCCGCATTCCTCGTAACGGATGCGGACATTGCCGCGTTCATAAAAAGGCATGTTGGTTCTCCTGCGCCTACGCGGGGACGTGGGATTTCAGGAACTTGCGCACCTTGCCGATGATGCGCTGGCGCAGCTCTTCCGGCGCCCGCCAGGGGAAGACGACGGTGTCGGAGTTCGGCGCCAGCGAGGCGACGTCGATCGAGGTCTGCAACGGATGCGACGGGGTGTCGTCGGGCAGCACGAGGATCGGGGTCTGGCAAGCGGCGATAAAGCTGCGCGGCACGCTGTAGAGAAAATCGGCCTGCGCTTCCCACAGGCTGTGGGAGTACTTGTCGAGATTGTCCTGGGTCACGTCGGGCCGGCGCTTCTTGAAATCGGGAAGCCAATTATCGGCGCTGTGCCGGATCATGACGCCCGGGTCTTCCGGCCGGTGCCCAACAGTTTGGCAGAAGACCGCCGCGACCACGCGGTCGGGCGCGCGCTGCAACAGCTTGCCGGCAAAGCAGCCGCCGATGCAGTAGCCC
>DATFCQ010000392.1:0-11299 GCA_035252905.1 Allostellaceae bacterium
GGCCGAGGCGCTGACCCGCAAGGCGATCGCGCTCGCCCTCGCCGGCGACGCCGCGGCCTTGCGGCTCTGCCTCGAACGCCTGGTGCCGCCGCGCCGCGACCGCGCGGTGCGCCTCTCTTTGCCGCGGGTCCGCAAGGCGGCTCATCTCGAGGACACGATGGCGGCGATCACCGCCGCTCTCGCCGAGGGCGCGATCACCCCGGGCGAGGCGGGCGAGATCGGCCGCCTCGCCGAGACCTTTCTGCGGATGATCGAGGCCAGCGATTTCGAGCGGCGTTTGCGGATGCTGGAAGAGGGTCGTGCGGCGCAGTCTTGAGGCGCGTCTGGCACGATTCGCGAAGGAGAAAACCGCCGCCGAACGGGCGCGGCGGTACGAGGCGGCCGAACATCGCCAGCGGCTGCGGGCATGGGTTGCGCTCGCCGCCCTGCTGCGCCGGCGCCTCGCCCCCGCCGATCGCGGCGCGGCTTTCGCGCGGGTGCAGGAACGGGGCGCAGCCGCCGCAGCCGAACTCGCCCATGTCCCGGACACCGCAAGAATGCGCCGCGCCGACCAGAAGATTCTTGATACAGGCGACGTAGCCGGGGCGGCCGAGGATTTCATGGCCAGGCTCGAGACGACCGTCGCGCGCTGCCGCGATTCCGGCACATTCGACCTCGACCGCGCCGCACCGGCCGAACTGCTCGCCCGCTGCCTCGTCCGCAGCATCGAAGCCTAAAGGCGTAGGATGGGTTGACCCCGGCGAAAGCTCTGGGGATGCACACATCTCCACGCCTTGTCCCGTCATTCCCACGAAAGCGGGAATCCAGGGCCAAATATTGGATTTTCCGTCACTGGCCCCTAGGTCCCCGCTTTCGCGCTAGGGTACATACAAATCCTCATGCCTCTATCCCGTCATGCCCGCGAAAGCGGGCATCCAGGGGCCGCATATCAAGGCTTTCTGCCCCGTGACCCCTGGGTCCCTGCGTTCGCGGGGACGACGGGTAAGGTACTGAAAATTCTGATCTTTTAGAGATTTGTACACTCCCTAGCGCTTTCGCGGGGACGACGGATAAGTTTCTGAGACTTCCTGCCTCTTGGAGACATGTGCACACCCTAGGGCGAAAGCCGGAGGAAACCCATCGATTTCGCGCCGCATGATAGGTTTCGCTGTGCTCAACCCACGAATCCAAACCGACCCCGAAACCGCTGATCTAAAAGGATTACAGCAGGGCGGAAAAGCCTTTAGCCCCGGCGAAAGCTGGAGGCAGGGCATTCCGCCGCTTTCGAGTCATGGTCGCGGCCGGCGATAGCGGAGTTCGCCTCTCTCTTCCGATCTACGCCTTCTGGGACTCGGCGCCCCGGTTGCGCCGGGTGCGGGGATGCGGCAAGCTGAGGGTCCCGGGCCGCGGCAGCGGTTCGGGCATAGGAGGCCCGGCGAGAGAGCAGATGACGATCGCCGCGCGTGCGGGTATAAGGCGGCCACGACGGGGCCAGGCTGGCGCCTTGCCGCCGGCACAGGGCGCCGCGGAACAGGACTAGGCGACCCGGCCGCCCGGAGGAGAAGCCTGTTGCAGCCGACCGATATCGCAAACCCGGACTATTTCCACAAAGTCGTCGATTGCCAGTGGGCCTGCCCGGCTCATACGCCGGTGCCGGAATACATCCGGCTGATCGCCGCGCGCCGCTATACCGACGCCTACATGGTCAACTGGTACTCGAACGTCTTTCCGGGCATTCTCGGCCGGACCTGCGATCGCCCGTGCGAGCCGGCCTGCCGGCGCGGCCGGGTCGAGGCCGAGCCGGTGGCGATCTGCCGCCTGAAGCGCGTCGCCGCCGACCACAAGGGCGACATCCGTCCCTATCTGCCCCAGATCCCGCGCGAGAAGAACGGCAAGCGCATCGCCCTCGTCGGCGCCGGCCCGGCCTCTTTGACGGTGGCGCGCGACCTGTTGCCGCTCGGCTATGATTGCGTGCTGTTCGACGGCGAGCACCGCGCCGGCGGCATGATCTGGACGCAGATCCCGCGCTTCCGGCTGCCCGAGAGCGTCATCGACGAGGAGGTCGGGCTCATTCTCGAAATGGGCGCCGAATGCCGCTTCGGCCAGCCCGTCGAGAGCCTCAAAGCGCTTCTCGCCGAAGGCTGGGACGCGGTCTTTGTCGGCTGCGGCGCGCCGCGCGGGCGCGATCTCGACATCCCCGGACGGCATGAGGCGGCGGCCAACATCCATATCGGCATCGACTGGCTGTCGAGCGTCTCCTTTGGCCATATCGACCGGATCGGCCGGCGCGTTGTCGTCCTCGGCGGCGGCAACACGGCGATGGATTGCTGCCGCTCCTCGCGCCGCCTCGGCGGCGAGGAGGTCACGGTCGTCGTGCGCAGCGGCTTTGACGAGATGAAAGCCTCGCCGTGGGAGAAGGAGGACGCGATGCACGAGGGCATCCCGATCCTCAACTGGCTGGTGCCGAAGGAATTCACCCACAAGGACGGGCGCCTCGACGGGGTCGTGTTCGAGAAGGTCAAGGCCGAATACGATGCGCGCGGCCGCCGCAAACTGGTGCCGACCGGCGAGCCCCTTGTCCACATCCCGTGCGACGACGTGTTGGTGGCGATCGGGCAGGAGAACGCCTTTCCGTGGATCGAGCGCGACATCGGCATCGAGTTTGACCGCTGGGACATGCCCAAGGTCGATCCGAAGACGATGCGCTCGACCCTGCCGCACGTGTTTTTCGGCGGCGACGCCGCGTTCGGGCCCAAGAACATCATCTGGGCGGTCGCCCACGGCCACGATGCTGCGATCTCGATCGACCGGCTGTGCCACGGCGAGGACGTCGCCGTGCGGCCGCCGTCCCTGGTCACGCTCGCCAGCCAGAAGATGGGCATCCACGAGTGGAGCTACGACAACGACGTCTCGAACGATCTGCGCTACAAGGTGCCGCTCAAGGACCTCGCGGTCGCGCTCAAGGACATCAAGGCCGAGGTCGAGCTGGGGTTTGACGAAAAGCTCGCCTATGCCGAGGCGCAGCGCTGCCTCAACTGCGACGTCGAGACCGTGTTCACCGGCTCCCTGTGCATCGAGTGCGACGCCTGCGTCGACATCTGCCCGATGGACTGCATCACCTTTACCGAGAACGGCGAGGAAGAGGAATTGCGCGGCCGCCTCAGCGCCCCGGCTCTCAACCTCGCGCAGGATCTCTATATCGGCAATTCGCTGAAAACCGGCCGCATCATGGTCAAGGACGAGGATGTCTGCCTGCATTGCGGCCTGTGCGCCGAGCGCTGCCCCACCGGAGCGTGGGACATGCGCAAATTCCTTCTCGACATGACACACGCCGGGCCGGCATGCCGAAGCCATTAGAAAGCGTCAACGACTTCGTCGTCAAATTCGCCAACGTCAACGGGTCGGGTTCGGCGAGCGCCAACTCGCTGTTCGCCAAATCGATCCTGCGCATGGGCATCCCCGCCAGTTCGCGCAACATCTTTCCCTCGAACATCCAGGGTCTGCCGACTTGGTTCGAGGTGCGGATCAGCGAGGACGGCCATCTGGGGCGCCGCGGCGGCGTCGACATGATGGTGGCGATGAACCCGCAGACCTGGGACGAGGACGTCGCCGAGATCGAGCCCGGCGGCTATCTGTTCTACGATGCGACAAAGCCCTTGCCCGCCTCGAAATTCCGCGACGACATCAGCGTGATCGGGGCGCCGTTGACCGCGATCTGCAATCGCGAATACGAGGATGCGCGGCAACGCCAGTTGTTCAAGAACATCATCTATCTGGGCGCCCTGTCGGCGCTCCTCGACATGGACACGACGGCGATCGAGAAACTGATCGGCGAGCAGTTTCGCGGCAAGGACGCGTTGATCCGGCCCAATCTGCATGCCCTTAATCTCGGGCGCCGATGGGCGCAGGGCGCGATGGCCTGCCCGATCGGCCTGCGCCTCAGGCCCGCCGACAAGGTCGGCGACCGCATCTTCATCAACGGCAACGAGGCCGCCGCGCTCGGCGCGGTCTATGGCGGCGCCACGGTCGCCGCCTGGTATCCGATCACCCCGTCCTCGTCATTGGCGGAAGCCTTCATCGCCCATTGCCACCGCTACCGCCGCGACCCGGAAACCAAGAAACGGCGCTATGCAATCCTCCAGGCCGAGGACGAACTGGCGGCGATCGGCGTCGTCATCGGCGCCGCCTGGAACGGCGCCCGCGCCTTTACCGCGACCTCGGGCCCCGGCATCTCGTTGATGCAGGAATTTCTCGGGCTCGCCTATTTCGCCGAGATCCCGGCGGTCGTCTTCGACATCCAGCGCGGCAGCCCGTCGACCGGGATGCCGACGCGCACGCAGCAGGCCGATCTGTTGTCCTGCGCCTATGCCTCGCACGGCGACACCAAGCATGTGATGCTGCTCCCCGAAGATCCGCGCGAGGCGTTCGAGTTTGCCGCCCTCGCCTTCGATCTTGCCGACCGCCTGCAGACCCCGATCTTTGTCATGCTCGACCTCGACATCGGCATGAACGACTGGCTGGTGCGGCCCTTGGAATGGGACCCGGCGCGGCACTACGACCGCGGCAAGGTCATGGATTTCGACGATCTCGAGGCCGGCAAGGAATTCGGCCGCTATCTCGACGTCGACGGCGACGGCATCCCCTACCGCACCCTGCCTGGCGCGCACCCGACCCGCGGCGCCTTTTTCACCCGCGGCACGACCAAGGACCGCTACGCCCGCTATTCGGAAAAGGGCGTCGATTACGTCGACAACATGCAGCGGCTGCTGCGCAAGTTCGAGACCGCAAAGCAGCTGGTGCCGCGCCCCATCCGGCAGGAGGCAAAAGAGCCGAGCCGCTTCGGCGCGATCTTCTTCGGGGCGACGACCCTGGCGATGACCGAGGCGCTCGAAGCGTTCGAGGCGCGCGGCATCCACCTCGACACGTTGCGGGTCCGCGGCTTCCCGTTCCATGACGACGTGTTCGACTTCATCGCCGGCCACGAGCGCGTCTTTGTCGTCGAGCAGAACCGCGACGGGCAGTTGCGCATGCTGCTCGTCAACGAGGGCGAGGTCGATCCGGCCAAGCTCGTGCCGATCCTGCATTACGACGGCACCCCGATCACCGCGCGCTTCATCGTCAAGGCGATCGCCGACATGCTCGCCGTCGTCACCCTCGCCCCGCTGAAAAAGGCGTTGCCGTGAAGATCAACAAAAATAGTAACGCTTCGACGCAAAGGGCACAAAGGAAGCGCGAAGGACGCTATGCGGTGAAATCCTTCTCTGCGTCCTTTGCGCATCCTCCGCGTCCTTTGCGTTAAAGCGTTTCTATTTTATTTCACGCGAGATCCGCATGACCTACATCGCCAAGCCCCGTCTGCATCACCCGAAACTGCCGGTGAACGCGCTCGGCTATACCCGGCGCGATTACGAGGGCGCGATCTCGACCCTGTGCGCCGGCTGCGGCCATGATTCGATCAGCGCCGCAATCATCCAGGCCTGCTTTGAACTGAGCCTGCCGCCGCACAAGATCGCCAAGATCTCCGGCATCGGCTGCTCGTCGAAGACGCCGACCTATTTTCTCGGCAAGTCGCACGGGTTCAACAGCGTCCACGGCCGCATGCCGTCGGTCCTGACCGGGGCCAATCTGGCCAATCGCGAGCTTCTTTATCTCGGCATCTCGGGCGACGGCGACAGCGCCTCGATCGGTCTCGGCCAGTTCGCCCATGCGCTGCGGCGCGGCGTCAACATGGTCTATGTCGTCGAGAACAACGGCGTCTACGGTCTGACCAAGGGCCAGTTCTCGGCCACCGCCGACAAGGGCTCGAAAGCCAAGCGCGGCCAGATCAACACCGATTCGCCGATCGACCTCGTCGCGCTCGCCTTGCAGCTCGGCGCCAGCTTTGTCGCGCGCAGCTTTTCCGGCGACAAGGCGCAGCTCGTGCCGCTCATTAAGGCGGCGATCGAGCACAAGGGCGCGGCCTTTATCGATGTGGTCTCGCCGTGCGTCGCCTTCAACAACCACCCGGGCTCGACCAAGAGCTTTGACTACGTGCGCGCCCATAACGAGGCGGTCAACCGGCTCGACGTGATCCTGGGGCGCGAGGAGATCACCGCCGATTACGCCCCGGGCACGGTCGAAACCGTGGTCCAGCACGACGGTTCGGTGCTGCGTTTGCGCAAGCTCGCCGTCGATTACGACCCGCACGACCGGATCTCGGCGCTCGCCTATCTGCAGCAGCGCCACGCCGCCGGCGAGGTCGTCACCGGCCTTCTCTACGTCGAGCCCGAATCGAGCGACCTGCACGATTATCTCGACACGGTCGAGGCGCCGCTCAACCGGCTCGGCGAAGAGGAATTGTGCCCCGGCCCCGCCGCCCTCGCCCAGTTCAACGCGGCCCATCGCTGAATTCGGTAACCCCCCTCGCCTGATCGGTCAGAGGCGGCAGGGGCCGAACGTCCTTTGATTGAAAATTGATCCCTCCTCCACACAGCCGCGTTCCCCGACAGAAGCGGCCGAAGGCGTCAATCCGGGCGAAGAGGGGCCGGGTGAGGAGGGGCGGATGCAATTACGCGCATTGGCGATTGCGGGAACCGTATTGGCGACCCTCCTCCTGCCGGGCCTTGCCGTAGCCAGCGCCATGACCGTCACCGCCGGCGACAACGGGCCGCGCGTGACCGTATCGTCCGGAGCCGATGGCAGCACTGTCTTTGTCGACAATGGCGGCCGGCCGTGCCGCGTGATCGGGGGCGCCGGAGCAACCGGCCTGAATGCGATCGGCCCGGGCGGCCACGGCGGCTCGGCCGCGATCGCCGGCAGCGGCCCGTCCTTCCCGGTCTATGCCGGCGGCAGCGGCTCGTCGGCCGCCGCCGGCAGCGCCCCGAGCTCCAGCGGCACTGGCGGCCGGCAATGCCTGATCGTGATCAACCCCGCCGGCCATAAATAAGGAGCAAGGGATGGTGCCTCGCCATGCCGCGCTCGCTGCGCTGGCGCTCGGCGCCGGACTCCTCGCGCTCCCGGCTGCCGGCTCGGCCGCGCAACGGCATGCCGTCATCGGGTCGGAGGGAAGCCATACCGTGATCATCGGCAACCAGCGCTGCCGCATCATCCGCGAGGGCGGCTTGCCGTCGGCCCCGGCACGCGCCGGACCGGGCGGCGCCGCTGCCGGGATCGCGCCGCAGGGCAGCTCGGGGGTCGCGATCGGCAGCGGCGCGGGCGGCTCCGGCTGCGTCATCGTCGCGCAGCCCAGGCATTGAGGACAGGCGATCGGCCGATCTCAGACGACCTGAAACCCGGCGCAGAGCGGGTCTCGCGTGTCGACGAGGATCGTATTGAGCCCGTAAAGGCGGGCCCAGCCGGCGATGCTCGGGATGATCGCAGGGTAGGACCCGACCTGAGCTGCGCTCTCGACCCGGCCCTTGAACAGGGTTCCGATGATGCTCTCGTGGACGAAATCGTCGCCCGGCTTGAGCCGTCCCTGGGCGGCAAGCTGAGCCATGCGCGCCGAGGTCCCGGTGCCGCACGGTGAGCGGTCGATCGCCCGGGCGCCGTAAAACACCGCATTGCGGGCGTGCGCGCCCCGGGTTCTGGGCTCGCCCGCCCACAGGACATGGGTGACGCCGGCGACCGTCGCATCCTCGGGATGGGCGGTGGTCCCTCGTTCGTTCAAGGCGCGGCGCAGAACCGGGCTCCAGCGCAAGAGCCAGTCGAGCGAAACCTGATCGAGCCCGGGAAAACGCCGCTGCGGCTCGACAATTGCGTAGAAATTGCCGCCATAGGCGATGTCGACGACGAGTTCGCCGAGCCCCGGAAGGTCGGCCGTCACCTTCTCCTCGGCGAGAAAGCTCGCGATGTTGGACAGGCGCACATTGTCGACATGGCGCCCGCTCCAGCGGTAGCGTGCGCCGACCACGCCGGCCGGGGTGTCGATCGCGATCCGCCCCTCCTCGGCCGGGGTGACGAGACCCTGTTCGAGCGCCATCGTCACCGCGCCGATCGTGCCGTGGCCGCACATCGGCAGGCAGCCGGTCACCTCGATAAACAGCAGCGCTACGTCGCAATCGGCGCGGGTCGGCGGGTAGAGAATGGCGCCCGACATCAGGTCGTGCCCGCGCGGCTCGAACATCAGGGCGCGTCGGATCCAGTCAAAGCGCGCCAGAAAATCCTGCCGCAGCGCGCTCATCGAGGCGCCGGCCAGCGGCGGCGCGCCGCCGATCACGAGGCGCACCGGATTGCCGCAGGTGTGCCCGTCAAGGCAGGAAAACAGATGGCTTCCCTGGGGAACTCCGCCAGTGTCGCGCCGCGGCTCGTTGACCATCGCGCTCCCCCACCGTATTCGGTGGGATTATAGCATAGACAATCGCGGAGCGCGCGAAGCAAAAGAGCGTCGGTCAACGCCCCGGGATGGACATCGCTCCGGGGTTGGTTTTGGCCCGGCTCGTCGACACTGCGGGCGGCTCGCCATGCTTGTAGATCACTACTCCGCCCGGACCGATCGTGCCGCCCGCAGTGTCGGGAACGATCGCGCCGCCGCCGGTGCCGAGCCGCGCCGCCGACGGAGAGCCGAAAGCATTGTGCGACGGCGCGTTCGTGGTGCGCTGGTCAAACGCCAAGGCGCCGCTGGCGGTGCCGGCGAGGAGAGCCATGGCCGCAACGCCGACCACAAGTCCTTTGATCCTCATTATTGACGACTCCTGCTGTGGCAATCTCGACGAGAGAACGCGATCCCGGCATCAAACGTCCCCCGAACTCCTCGCTCGCCGCCCCCGGTCTCGCCAGGGCTTCCGCAGGATCGTGTCGGTATCGCAGTGTTCACCGAATGTGGTCTCGGGCTGTGCGGCCCGGGACGGCATCGCCAACAAGGAGATGACGCGATGCGGAAGCAAGTCCGGACGACAGCGATCATGGCAGCCTTCCTGGCTGGCACGGCCGGGATCGCCTTTGCGCAGACGAGTTCGCCTTCGAGTCTGGGCACCCTGTCCGCCGGTAACAACACGACCGTCGGCACCAGAGGCACCGAGGCCGGCGGTGCCGGCATCACGGTCGGCGGCAAGAAAGCGGCCCGAACCCCCTACCGCGGCACGACCGGCGGCACGGCCGGAAGCGCTGGCATGGGTGCTCCGGGCAGCACCGGCAGCATGGGCGGTACTGGCGGGGCGAGCGGCGCCGGTCGCTAGGTTTTCCGGTACCGCAGGCAAACCCTCTCCCGTCGCGGGGGAGGGTTTTTCGCGGCTCGTCATACCGGCGCGCCTCGCCTTCTCGCGCGATCCGGCGCATCGGCATTTCCTCGGCCTGCTCTGCGCGGCATGATCGCGGTCCCACCGGCACGAGCGGACCCCCGCGCCGGGACAAATCACGGGAGATCCGACAATGCCATACGACGCCCTGCGCACGATCCTGCCGACCGCCGGCTGGCCCGCGGAGCGGGCGGACGCGGTCGAGTTTACCGGCGGCTCCGATCCGGTCCTGCAAACCCCGTTCCGCATCGGCGCCGCCGGCGCCGCGGCGCTCGCCGCGACCGGGCTCGCCGCCGCCGAACTGTGGGAGATCCGCACCGGCCGGCGCCAGCAGGTCGCGGTCGATCTGCGCCAGGCCGTCGCCTCGCTGCGCAGCGGCCATTACCTGAAAGTCAACGGCGCCAAGGTCAGAAACGAGCGCAATCCGGTGATGGGTATGTACCCGGCCAGGAACGGCCGCTGGAGCTACATCCACGCCAATTTCCCGAACCATCGCGCCGCCGCGCTGCGCGTGCTCGGCTGCGAGGAGAGGCACGAGGCGGTGCGCCGCGCGGTGGCGAATTGGGATGCGCTCGAACTGGAGGAGGCCATCATCGCCGCCGGCGGCGCTGGCGGCATGGTGCGCAGCATGGCCGAGTGGGCGCAGCATCCGCAGGCCGCCGCGATCGCCTCGTTGCCGCTCTTAGATATCGTCAAGATCGTTGACAGCCCGCCCGAAAAGCTGCCCGAAGGCAGCCGGCCGCTGTCGGGCATTCGGGTGCTTGATCTGACCCGAGTGCTCGCCGGCCCGACCTGCGCGCGCACGCTCGCCGAGCACGGCGCCGACGTGCTGAAAATCACGGCGCCGCACATCGCCGCGCGCGACGATCAGGAATACGACACCGGCCATGGCAAATTGTCGGCCCGGCTCGATCTGCGCCAACCGCGCGACCTCGAAACTCTGAAGGGTCTGGTGCGCGAGGCTGATGTGTTTTCGCAAGGCTACCGGCCGGGAACGCTCGCCAATCGCGGGCTGTCGCCAGAGGAACTCGGCCGGTTGCGACCCGGCCTCATCTACATCTCGATGTGCGCGTTCAGCCATCAGGGACCGTGGGCGTCGCGCCGCGGCTTTGATACGGTGGTGCAGAACGTCAGCGGGATCACGACGCGTCAGGGCGAGCTTTTCCCCGGGCCCGAGCCCGGCCCGCAATTCTATCCGGTCTCGGCGATCGACTATCTGACCGGCTACCTAATGGCGTTCGGCGCGATGACGGCGCTGGCGCGGCGCGCCCGCGAAGGGGGCAGCTGGCTCGTCCGCCTGTCCCTGGCGCAGACCGGGCGCTGGCTCGTCGCGCGCGGCGAGGTGCCGCAGCAGAGCCTTGCAGAGGCTGCGAGCGATCTGTCGCCCGAGGAGATCGAGCGCTGGTCGATCGACAGCGAGACGCCGGTCGGCCGGCTGCGCCATCTGGGGCCGACCGTGCGCCTGTCCGAGACCCCGCCCTATTGGGCGCGCCCCTCGGTGCCGCTCGGCTACAACGAGCCGGCTTGGCCGGCGCGCGGGTAAGCCGCTCCGCCCCACCCTATCCCTCCCCCACACGCGGGGGAGGGAAGCCCGCGGAGCGGGCGGGTGGGGGCTCGCGGGCGACGCGCAGAAAGGTCCTGAAGAGGCCAAACCCGGCCCTCACGGTGCCGCGGAACGTGCCGGCGACCTTTGACTGTCCGGCGCGTCGGCGGCGGTAGGGAATCGGCAGTTCGCGGACCGTGAGACCGGCGCGCGCCGCCCGCATCTGCATTTCGAGGTTCCAGCCATAGCTCGTCTCGCGCATCGGCAGGCGGGCGAGCGCCTCGGCGCGGATCGCCCGGAAGGCGCTCATGTCGGTATAGCGCACTCCGCAGACGAGCCCGATCAGGGCGCCGAACAGACGCCCCGCGATCACCTGATGCAGCCCCATGCTGCCGCGCTCGCGGTCCCCGCGGGTGCGCGAGCCGATCGCAAAATCGGCGCCGCCGTCAAGGATCGGCGCCAAAAGGGCGGGGATCATCGGCGCCGGATCGCCGCCGTCGCCGTCGAGAAAGACGAGGATCTCCGCCCCGTCCGCCTGCGCCGCCGCGGCTCCGACGGCGCA
>DATFCQ010000393.1:0-14013 GCA_035252905.1 Allostellaceae bacterium
GAGAAGGGGCCGACCCTCACCGCGGCAGCGGCGCCTCCCGGGTCTCGCGGCCGAGGAACATCGCCAAGATGCTGAGCGCGGCAAAGCCGGTCATGATCGCCGCCGGCGTGTTGAAGCCGCCGAAGAAGCCGACCAGGAGGCCCGCGACCAAGGGCCCGGTGCTGGTGATGATCCGCCCGGTGCCGTTGCAGAACGACACCGCGGTCGCCCGCATATGGGTCGGGAACAATTCGGGCAGATAGACCGCGTGCCCGGAAAACACGCCGAGCACGAAAAACCCGTAAATCGGCAGCAGATAGGGGTAGAGCGTGTAATGGCTGAGCCCCAGATAGAGGGTGAAGCCGAGGACGAGCGTGCCGAGATTGTAGAAGACGACCGCCGGCCGCCGGCCGATCGCGTCGGCGATAAAGCCGAAGGCGGCGTAGCCGAAGATGCCGCCCAATCCCCACAGCATCATGCCGTGGCTGACATAGGGGATCGCCGCCCTCCCGGTGATGCCGTCCTTTTGCAGCATCACGGTCTGGATCGTCGGCAGCCAGATCACCGTCGTCCAGATCGCCAGCAACGTGCCGAGGCAGAACATCAATCCGACGAGGGTGCTGTAGCGGTTGCGGCGGGTGAACAGCTGGATCGGCACAAAGCGCAGGAACTCGCGGTCTTCCGCGCTCGCGGCGCGGTTCGCCCTGGCCGCCAGGCGGCGCGCCCGCACCGCCTCAAAGCGCTCGGGCTCGACCATGCCGCGGCGGATGAAGGCCAACAAGAGCGCCGGCGCGATCCCGGCGAAGAACACAAAGCGCCAGCCATAGGGGCCGAGGAGACCGTAAACCCAGCCGCCGATCAGGCTGCCGAAGGCGCCGCCGGTCATCATGATGCCGAGCACGCGGGCGCGGTGGGTCTCGGCAAAAACCTCGGCGACGAGCGGGATGCCGACGATGATCTCGGCTCCGGTGCCGAGCCCGGCGAAAAAGCGGTAGATGCCGAGTTCGAGCAGCGAGTGAGAAAGACCCTGCAAAGCCGTGAAAACACTATAAATTACGATACTGAGCGCCAACGTGCGCACGCGGCCGATATAATCGGCGACGATGCCGAAGATGAACCCGCCAAAGGCCCACCCCAAGAGACCGACCATGCTGAGGATGCCGCCGATCCGGCCGATCTCGGCCAGTGAGGCGTGGCCGCCCAGAAGATCGGTCAAGGCCGGCCGCAACACGATCGAATAGAGGCCGAAATCGGTCGCATCGAGCGCCCAGCCGAGCCAGGCGACGAAAAAGATTGTCCACTGATACCGGCTGAGGCCGCGCGCGGCGCTGACCCCGGCTTCGCGGAGGCTGGTGCTTTGCATTCCGTTTCCAATCCGTTCCTGCCCCGGCGGCGCGGAATCCGCGGAGGTGCGCTCCATTCTCGGATTTCGTTGCGACGCTGACAACGCGGCCCGACGCCCCGGGCCGGCAGATCAGCCCGCGAAAGCCCACGCTTGACAACAGAACCGCGGCGGAATGCGCTCCGCTTTTCCGATCTACGATGTTCCCGAGAAACGTAGGGCGGAAAAGCGTAGCGTATTCCGCCGACTTCCGATAATTGAGACAGGCTCTTGACAGAATAGAATATCTACCCCGCCCGATGCCCCGAGCGCTGCTCGGCCGGCTTGTCCTCCCGGCTCAGATTGTGCGCGGTGTTGACCAGGGCGATGTGGGAGAACGCCTGCGGGAAATTGCCGACGAGGCGCCGCGCGTTCGGGTCGTACTCCTCCGACAGCAGGCCGACGTCGTTGCGCAAGGCGAGCAGTCTCTCGAACAGCCGCCGCGCCTCGTCATGGCGCCCGAGCAGCACAAGATTGTCGGCGAGCCAGAAGCTGCAGGCGAGAAAGACGCCCTCGTTCCCCGGCAGACCGTCGGCGCCGGCGCCCGGGTCGTAGCGCCGCACCAGACCGTCGATCAACAAATGGCGCTCGATCACTGCGACCGTGCTGCGCATCCGCGGATCGCCCGGCGGCAGAAACCCGACGAGCGGCATCAGCAATACGCTCGCATCCAGCTCCTTTGACCCGTAGCTCTGCGCAAAGGCGCCGATCTCGGCATTGAACGCCTCGCGGCAGACCTCCTCGTGGATCCGGCGGCGCAGCGCCCGCCAATGGTCGACCGGCCCCTCGAGCCCGAACTCTTCGACGGTCTTGATCGCGCGGTCGAAGGCGACCCAGGCCATGACCTTGGAATAGGTGAACTGGCGCGGGCCGCCGCGCACCTCCCAGATGCCCTCGTCGGGCTTATCGTAGATCGTTTCGAGATGCCGCAGCAGTTTCTGCTGCAATTCCCAGCCGGCCTCGTTGGCCGCAAGCTTGCCGGCGCGCCCGTGATACAGGGCGTCCATGACCTCGCCATAGATGTCGAGCTGGATCTGCCCGGACGCCGCATTGCCGATGCGGACCGGCTTCGCGCCTTCGTAGCCGGCGAGCCACGGCACCTCCCATTCGGTCAGGCGGTGCTCACCCGCCAGTCCGTACATGATCTGGACCTGCGCCGGATCGCCGGCGACGGCCCGCAAGAGCCACTCCCGCCACGCCTTCGCCTCGTCGTAATAGCCGCCATTCATCATCGCCAACAATGTGAACGTTGCGTCGCGCAGCCAGCAGAAGCGGTAATCCCAGTTGCGCGGCCCGCCGAGCGCTTCGGGGAGCGACGTCGTCGGCGCCGCGACGATGCCGCCGGTCGGCCGATAGGTCAGGGCTTTCAATGTGATCAACGAGCGCAATACCGGCTCGCCCCACTCCCCTTCGGCGCGGAACCGGCCCGACCAGTCGCGCCAGAAGGCTTCGGTCTCGGCCAGCGCCGCCCACGGATCGATCGGCGCCGGAGGCGCCTGATAGGAGGGTCCATAGGTCAATACGAACGGCACCTTGTCGCCGGCCGAGACGGCGAACTCGCCGACCGTCTTGCGCTCCTCGCCGTGCAGCGGGACCGGCGTGCGCAACACCGCCATGTCCGGCCCCGACACCGCGCACAGCGTCTCCTCGTCGTGCCGCGTCACCCACGGCACGAACGAGCCGTAATCGAAGCGGATGACGAGTTCGGTGCGCATCATGAGTTGGCCGCGCCGGCCGACGACGATCCGCACCAGATCCGAAGCCCTGCCGCGCAACGGCATGAATTCGAGAAGGGTCGCGGCACCCTCCGCAGTCTCGATGTCGGTTTCGAGGATCAATGTATTGTCGCGGTAGCGGCGCGTCTTGCGCGCTTCGGCGGATACGGGCGCGATCCGCCAATGCCCGTTCTGCTCGCTCCCGATGAGGGCGGCAAAGCAGGCGCCGCTGTCGAAACGCGGCCAGCACAGCCAATCGACCGAGCCGTCGCGCGCGACCAATGCGCTCGTCTCGCAATCTCCCAACAGCGCGTAATCCTCAATCCTCGACGGCATGGCGGCAATCCCCGGCGCGCCCCGGCGGCGCGCGCACCCTCTGCCTCGCCGTCGCCGCGACGACTTCTCTTCAACGCGCTCCCGACGGCAGAGTTCTCGGCACCTGTTTGAGTTGTCGTGCCGCGATTTGGCGGCCTTACGAGGACGGTGCGGCCGCCTTGATCATGTCCGCGCCTTTTTCGGCGATCATGATGACCGGGGCGTTGGTGTTGCCGGACGTCATCGTCGGCATGATCGAGGCGTCGACGACGCGCAATCCGGCCACTCCGCGCACGCGCAATTCCTCGTCGACGACCGCCATCGGGTCCTGGCCCATCTTGCACGTGCCAACGACGTGGTACGCGGTCTGGCCGTAGAGCCGGGCGAAATCCAATAATTCGTCGTCGCTGCGGCAGCGCTCCCCCGGGTTCATCTCGAACGCGCGATAGCGGTCGAGGGCCGGGTTGTCGACGATGCGGCGGGCGATCTTCATGCCGGCGACGAGCGTGCGGCGATCGAGTTCGTCGGCGAGGTAGTTCGGGCGTATTGCCGGGGCCGCGTCCGGGTCGGGCGATTTGGCGTGGATCGAGCCGCGCGATTCCGGGCGGCACTGGTACAGCGCCACGGTCATCCCGGGGGCGCGGTCGAGCACCCTGACCTGCGGGTTGGCGTAGCTCGCATGGGCGAAGACATATTGGACGTCCGGCGCCGCCAGTTCCGGGCGCGTCCTGACAAAGCCGTAGGCGATCGCGGCGGTGAAGGTCAGCACCCCGCGGCGCTGCGCATAATATCTGGCGATCTCCTTGGCCAGTGCGATGCCGCGGGTCTGCTCGTTGAGCGTGACCGGCAGTTTGACCCGCCAGTTCATGCGAGGGGCGTAATGGTCGCGGTAGTTCTCGCCGACGCCGGGCAGCTCGTGCCGCACCGCAAGGCCGGCGGCCTGCAGATGATCGGGATTGCCGACGCCGGACAGTTCGAGCAGGTGCGGCGACTTGACCGCGCCGGCGGCGAGGATCACCTCGCGCCCGCAATGCGCCTCCTGCATCCGGCCGCGCTGCCGGTAGGCGACGCCGACGGCGCGCCTGCCGTCTAACAGGAGCCGGGTCGCGAGCGCCTCGGTTTCGATGCGCAGATTGGGGCGGCGGCGCACCGGATCGAGAAAGGCGCGCGCCGTCGACCAGCGGCGGCCGTTCTTCTGCGTCGCCTGGAAATAGCCGAAACCTTCCTGATTGCCGTTGTTGTAGTCGGGATTGCGCGGGAAGCCTTCGGCGACCGCAGCCTCGATAAAGGCGTCGCAGATCTCGGGACGCTCGCGCAAGGCGGCGACGTTGAGCGGGCCGCCGCGGCCGCGCGTGTCGTCGCCGCCCGGCTCGTAATGCTCGGATTTCCTGAAATAGGGCAATACCGCATCATAAGACCAGCCGCGATTGCCGAACTGCGCCCAGGTGTCGTAGTCGAGCGGATTGCCACGCACATAGACCATGCCGTTGATCGAGCTCGACCCGCCGAGCGTCTTGCCGCGCGGAACCGGGATCGTGCGGCCGTTGAGATTGGGCTCCGGCTCGGTGGCGAAGCGCCAATTGTAGCGGGGATTGTTGAGGAGCTTCATAAAGCCGACGGGGATGTCGATCCACATCGACCCGTCGGAGGGCCCCGCTTCCAATAACAGAACCTGCGTGCGAGGATCTTCGGACAGCCGGTTGGCCAGGACGCAGCCGGCGGAGCCGGCGCCGATGATGATGTAGTCGCAATCGGGCATCCTGCCTCCCCGAAGCGAATGGCAAATTACCGTCATTCCCGCGAAAGCGGGAAGCCAGGGGCCAAATATCGGACTTTCCGTCCCTGGCCCCTGGGTCTCCGCTTGCGCGGGGACGACGGATAAACTACTGGAAGCTCTTCCGTTTCAGAGACATGTGCACACCCTAGGGCGCAAGCCGGGGGAAACCCACCGCTACGGCCGAAAAAGGATGGGTTTCGCGTTGCTCAACCCATCCTACATTCTACCGCCTACGGGAACAATTGTTCCCCGGTCTCCGCATCCTCGACGAGGATCGCGCTGACCGGACAATTCTCCGCTGCCTCCAGGATCTTCTCGACGGTATCGCCGTCGGGGTCGACCGCTTCCGACTGGCGGTTGTCGTTGAGCCGGAACACCTTTGGGGCGATCGTCTCGCACATGGCGTTGCCGACGCAGGTCTGGTGATCGACCCGGACGCGCAATTTTCGAGCCACCCCGCTCCTCCTATTGCCAGGTCACCGGCAGCGCTTTCAGCGAGCGGAAGGTGATGCTCGGCTGATAGTCCAGTTGCTCGCTCTCCGCCCGCAAACCGGGGAAGCGCTCGGCCAAAGCCTTGAACACCTCCTGGCCCTCGACGCGCGCCAGCGTCGCCCCCAGGCAGTGATGCACGCCCGATCCGAAAGCCACATGCGGGTTCGGCTGCCTTGTGATGTTGAACGTATCGGGATGCGCAAACACCCCGGGATCGCGATTGGCGGAGGAGATGAACCAGCGGATGCGATCCTCCTTGCGCAACACCTTGCCGCGCATCTCGACATCCTGCGAGGCGATCCGCTGGATCGATTTGACCGGCGAATCGTAGCGCAGGCATTCCTCGGTCGCCCATTTGGCATGGCCGCCCGGGTCCTGCTTCAACAGCGCCCATTGTTCGGGATGGCGGAGAAACGCCAATGTGCCGTTGCAGAGGAGGTTGATCGTCGTCTCGTGCCCGGCCAGGAGCAAGAGCGAGGTGTTGACCAGGACCTCGTGCCGGGTGAACACGCCCCGCCTCTCGCCATTCGCCAGGACCGAGATGAAATCGTCGCCCGGGTTGACGATGCGTTCGTCGACCAGCGGCGAGACATAGTCGATCATCCCCTGCATGCCTTCGGTCAGCGGCTTCATCCGGTCGTGCTCGCCGCGGCCGATATAGAGGAGCTTTTCGGCCAGTTGCCGGACATAGGGCCGATCCTCCTTGGGAACGCCCATCATCTGGGCGATCACCAAGACCGGCAGAGGGGTCGCAAGGTCGCGCATGACGTCCATGCGCCCTTTTTCCTCGGCCTCGTCGAGGAGTTCCTTGACGGCATTCTGGACAAAGGGACGCCAGGCTTCCATCGACTTCGGCGTGAAGTAGCCGTGCACGACCCGGCGCATCTCCAGATGCTCCGGGCGATCGTGCTGGATGAACTGGTCGCCCTGGTAGTTCCTGACATATTCGTAAAGGCCCAGATCCGATTCGTCGATCGCCGGATAGGGCGGCCGCGGATCGTTTTTGAAGACAGCCGACGAAAACAGCTCGTGATGCCGGGTCAGCCACACCAGATCGTCGTGGCGCGTGATGACCCACAATTCATAGGTCTCATTCCAGTGCACCGGATCTTCGTCCCGCAGCCGGCCGTAATAGGTATAGGGGTCGGCGATGACGTCCGGGGTGAACATGTCGTCTCGCAGCGCAACCATGATCCTCCCTCCTCACGATGTTTCTTGCGGCACCGCGGGCTCTGCCCGCGGTGCCAAGTTTATTGTCAGTTCAGGCCGTAGAAGCCCATGGCGCCGCCGGCCATGACCTGATGCTTGGTTGCCTCGGACGTGCCTTTGAGGCGATCGAGCATCATCTGCGGCGCGCCCGGGAAGAAGCCGTCGGGGTGCGGATAATCGGTCGCCCACAGGATCTTGTGCGGCCCGATATAGTCGGCGAGCACCTTGATGCTGCCCTCGACCGGCTCGAACGAGATCCAGCAATTGCGCTGGAAGAGTTCGCTCGGGCGCGTCTTCAACCCGGAATCGTTGAAGCCCTGGTCGTCGAAATGACGATCCATGCGGTCGAGCCAGGGCGCGATCCAGCCGCCGCCCGACTCGAGAAAGGCGATGCGGATCTTCGGGTGCCGCTCGACGACGCCGCCCCAGATCACGCTCATGCACACCAGCATCATCTCCATCGTGTGCGAGATGATGTGGCGCGCCCCGCGCCCCTCGAAGCGGTCGACCCCGACCGTCGGCATGCCGCTGGAGGCGCCCTCGTGGAAGCCGATTGAAAAATCGAGATCCTCGGCAGCGGCCCAGAACGGCTCGTAATCGGGGTGGTGGATCATCTTGTTGTTGTAGGGATTGGGCCGCAGGAAGCCGCCGCGGAAGCCGAGTTCCCTCTTGGCGAAGCGCATCTCCTCGATCGCGGCGTCGATCGATTGCAGGGGCAGCATCGCCACCCCGAACAGGCGGTCGGGGTAGGGCTTGCAATAATCGGCGAGCCAGCGGTTATAGGCGCGGCACACCGCGGCGGCGAGCGCCGGATCCTGGATCGCGCCGGAGAACAGGCCGAGGCTCGGATAGAGAAAAGCCGCGTCGATGCCGTCGGCGTCCATGTCGGGGATGCGCTTGTGCGGGTCGAACCCGCCGGGCTTGCCTTCCTTGTACGCCATCGTATCGCCGGCGACGACGCCCTGCCGGGCGCCGACCGCCCCGATCCGGCCAATGCCGAGCCGGCCGTCGCCGACCGCGTGCTCCTCGATGACGAGCCGCTCCTTGCCGTTCTCGCCTTTGACGATCCGGGGCGCCCGATCGCGGAACTTCGGGTCGATGTATTTGTCCCACAGATCCAGCGGTTCGAGGATGTGGCCGTCGGCGTCGATGACGTTGTAAGCCCGACCCATGATTTAAGCTCCTTTCGGGTGGATGCGAGGCCCAGCACCAAACGGTTGTTTGGTTGCTCCGACGCTATGCGCGCCGCCGAGGAGTGTCAACCCCGGCCGGTCACGAGGAGCGCTCGCGCTCGGCCAGAAGGCCGCAAAGCGCCAGCGCGGTGAACTGTTCGGCGACCTCCCGGACGCTCAAGCGGCCCTGCGGATTGTACCATTTATACAGCCAGTTCAGCATACCCAGCAGACCATACGCCACCACCTGGATGTCAAGATCGGGGCGAAACTCCCCGGCCTCGACCCCCTCGCGCAGGATCTGCTGCCAGTATTTTTCATAATCTTTCGGGGAAAACCCGATCATTTCGCGGAAGCGGCGCTTGACGGCCTCGCGCTCGCGCAGATAGACAAAAAGGTGGGGAAAGTGACGATCGAATGCTTCAAGATGGGCGGCGATCGCCCGCCGCAATTTGTCGACGGCCGTCCCCTCGCCGGCAGCGATCGCGCCCATGGTCTGGTACATCTGCGTGATCGGCTCCTTGACGACGAGATAGAGCAACTCCTCCTTGCTGCCGAGGTGATGGTACAGGCTGCCCTTGAGGATGCCGACCTCGTCGGCGATGTCGCGCACCGTAGCGGCGTGGTAGCCTTTGGTGCGGAACACCTTCGCCGCCGCCGCAACGATGTCGTCAAGGGTGGCCATTCCTACATGATCTCCTGGCGTAACGGCCGGCGCAGACCATTGAATCATAGCGGTCTGATGGTTGGGGGCCAACCGCAACAACTCACTGTTGCAGCGCCGGGTCATGGATCGGGTCATGGATATAGCGATGACAGCTCTCCTACAGAAGTCTTCCCCCCTTGCCGCCGGTGACGAGGCCGCGCCGCCGCGGCTGCGGCTGCACATTCCGTCGCATCATCCGGCGCCGGGAGAGCGCCCCGATTTCGCCTATGTGCCGCGCTTTGCCGCCGGCGCGGTCGAGCGCCCGGAGATTTCCGTGCCGGCGCAGGAGACCCACCCGCTCGCCGGCAAACTGATCCGCGTCCTCGACGACGACGGCGCCGCGACCGGCGCCTGGGATCCGAAGCTTCCCGCCGAAACGCTGCGCCGCGGCCTGCGCGCGATGATATTGACCCGCGCCTATGACGACCGCATGTTCCGGGCGCAGCGCCAGGGCAAGATCTCGTTCTACATGAAATGCACCGGCGAGGAGGCGATCGGGGTCGCCCAAGCCTTCGCCCTCGCGCCCGACGACATGCTGTTTGCGACCTACCGCCAGCAGGGGCTGCTGATCGCCCGCGACTGGCCGCTCTTCGACATGATGTGCCAGTGCTATTCGAACGCCCGCGACCGGCTCAAGGGACGCCAGTTGCCGGTCCTGTATTCGTCGAAAGAGGCCTCGTTCTTCTCGATCTCGGGCAATCTCGGGACCCAGTTCCCGCAGGCGGTCGGCTGGGCGATGGCCTCGGCGATCAAGGGCGACCGCCGCATCGCCGCGAGCTGGATCGGCGAGGGCTCGACCGCCGAGCCCGATTTCCACCATGCCCTGACCTTTGCCTCGGTCTACCGCGCGCCGGTCGTGCTCAACATCGTAAACAATCAATGGGCGATCTCCTCGCATCAGGAGATCGCGGGCGGCGCGGCGGCGACCTTTGCCTCGCGCGCGATCGGCTTTGGCCTCGCCTGCCTCAGGGTCGACGGCAACGATTTCCTCGCCGTCTACGCCGCGACCGCATGGGCGGCGGCGCGCGCCCGCGCCAATCACGGAGCGACCCTGATCGAATTGTTCACCTACCGCGCCGCGCCGCATTCGACGAGCGACGACCCGGCGCGCTACCGCCCGGAAGACGAATGGCGGAACTGGCCCTACGGCGACCCGGTCGAGCGGTTGGCGCGCCATCTGATCCGGCTTGGCGAATGGTCGCCCGAGCGGCACAAGCAGCTCGAAAGCGAACTGGCCGATCAGGTGCGCGAGACCGGGCGCGAGGCCGAGCGCTACGGCACGATGGAAGGCGGCCCGCATTTCAGCGCCAGGACGATGTTCGAGGACGTGTTTAAGGAGATGCCCGGGCATCTGCGGCGCCAGCGGCAGGAACTGGGGGTCTGAGCGATGCCGGCGATGAGTATGGTCCAGGCGCTGAACTCGGCGATGGACGTGATGCTGGCGCGCAACCCCGACGTCGTGATTTTTGGCGAGGACGTCGGCTTCTACGGCGGCGTCTTTCGCTGCACCGAGGGCCTGCAGAAAAAGCACGGCATGGAGCGCGTCTTCGATTCGCCGATCGCCGAGGGCGGCATGCTCGCGGTGGCGGTCGGGATGGGCGCCTACGGGCTGCGCCCGGTCGTCGAGATCCAGTTTGCCGACTACATCTACCCGGCCACCGACCAGTTGATCTCCGAGGCGGCGCGGCTGCGCTACCGCTCGGGCGGCGAGTTCTGGGCGCCGATCACGGTGCGCGCGCCGTGCGGCGGCGGCATCTTCGGCGGCCAGACGCACAGCCAGAGCGTCGAGGCGATCTTCACCCATGTCTGCGGGCTGAAGACGGTGATCCCGTCCAACCCCTACGACGCCAAGGGGCTGTTGATCAGCGCGATCGAGGACGACGACCCGGTCATCTTCTTCGAGCCGAAGCGGCTCTACAACGGGCCCTTCGACGGCCACCCCGATCGCCCCGCGACCTCATGGTCGGCGCATCCGCAGAGCGCGGTGCCGGACGGCTACTACACCGTGCCGCTCGGCCGGGCGGCGGTGGTGCGGCCGGGCGACAAGGTGACGGTCCTGACCTACGGGACAATGGTGCACGTCGCCCTGGCCGCCGCCGCCGAGGCCGGGATCGACGCCGAGATTATCGATTTGCGCACATTGTTGCCGCTCGACCTCGACACGATCGTCGCCTCGGTCAACAAGACCGGCCGCTGTGTCATTGCGCACGAGGCGACGCGCACCTGCGGCTTCGGCGCCGAACTGGCGGCGCTCGTCGAGGAGCATTGCTTCTATCATCTGGAAGCCCCGATCGTGCGGGTCGCCGGCTGGGACACGCCCTACCCGCATGCCCTCGAATGGGCCTATTTCCCGGGGCCGGAGCGCGTCGCCGACGGCCTGCGCCGGGCTCTCGAAGACTGATCCCCGGCGCTTCGGCCGCAGGAGGGCGCATGGGCCGCTATCTCGTCAAACTGCCCGACGTCGGCGAGGGCACGACCGAGGCCGAGATCGTCGCATGGCACGTCGCCCCCGGCCAGGAGATCCGCGAGGACGACCCGCTTGTCGACGTGATGACCGACAAGGCGACGGTCGAGATCCCGACGCCGGTCGCCGGCACCGTCGTCACCCTGCACGGCGCCGTCGGCGACAAGCGCCCGGTCGGGTCGGAGCTGGTCTTGCTCGACGTGGCGGGGCAAGGAAATGTCGCGGAGAGCACCGTTCCCCCGGTCCCTGAAGCGGCGCCGGCGAAGACCATGGCGGCCGCTGCTCGGACCGCGGGTCCTGAGCTTGTCGAAGGGCCGCCCGCATCGCAGCCCGCGGCCGTAACAGCCGCACCCCATCGCACGGGAAAGCCGCTGGCCTCGCCGGCGGTGCGGCGGCGCGCCTGGGATCTCGGCATCGCCTTGCAATTCGTCCCCGGAACCGGACCCGGCGGGCGGATCACCCGGCAGGATCTCGACGCCTATGCGGCCGCCTCCGCTCGGCCGGGAGGCCCGGCGCCAGGGATGCAGCCCGACGAGACAGAGCCGATCCCGATCACCGGCCTGCGCCGCGCCATCGCCGAGCATATGCAGGGGGCAAAGCGCCACATCCCGCATTTCTCCTATATCGAGGAGGTCGACGTCAGCGCCCTCGAAGACCTGCGCGGCGCGCTCAACACCAGGCACGATGATCGCGGGCACCTGACCCTGCTGCCCTTTCTGATGCGCGCGATCGTCCGCGCGGTCGCCGACCAACCCGACCTCAACGCCCGCTTCGACGACGAGGCCGGCATCCTGCACCGCCATCGCGCGGTCCATATCGGGGTGGCGACGCAGACCGGGAACGGGCTCCTGGTGCCGGTCGTGCGTCACGCCGAGGCGCTCGATTTGTGGCAGAGCGCCGCCGAATTGCGCCGGCTCGCCGACGCGGCGCGCGCCGGCAAGGCGGCGCGCGCCGAACTCTCCGGCTCGACGATCACGATCACCAGCCTCGGGGCCTTGGGCGGGCTCGCCGCGACGCCGGTGATCAACCACCCCGAGGTGGCGATCGTCGGCGTCAATCGGATCGCCGAGCGGCCGGTCGTGCGCGACGGTCAGATCGTCGTACGCAAGATGATGAACCTGTCCTCCTCCTTCGATCACCGCATCGTCGACGGCTGGGCGGCAGCGTCCTTCATCCAGCGCTTGAAGCGCGACCTCGAACAGCCGGCGCTGCTCTTCGTCGGCTGAGAGGTTGCTTGAGTGGGGAAAGTGGCGGAATGCGCTGCGCTTTTCCGCCCTACACAATCCCCGTAGGGCGGAAAAGCGCAGCGCATTCCGCCATTCTCCTCGGGAAGCCGGAAGGGGACCTCCCCGGTAAAAGGTGAGTGATGCCTGAAACCCTGCGCCCGCGCGTGCTGGTCGTCGGCGGCGGACCGGGCGGCTACGTCGCCGCGATCCGCGCCGGACAGCTCGGCCTCGATACGGTCTTGGTCGAGGCCGGGCGGCTTGGCGGCACCTGTCTCGTGCGCGGCTGCATCCCGTCGAAGGCGGTCATCCACGCCGCCGACCGCTATGCCGGCATGACCGAGGCGGCGGCCGGCGGTTCCGCGCTCGGCATCAGGCTCGACCGGCCGCCGCGCCTCGACCTTGAGCGCATGGCGGCGTGGAAGGACGGCATCGTCGACCGTCTGAACACCGGCGTCGCCGGCCTGTTGGCGCGCGCCAAGGTGCGGGTAGTCGAGGGCTGGGCGAAATTTTCCGACGCCAAGACCTGCACGGTCGACACCCAAGCAGAACCCGTCGCGATCACGACCGAGCATGTCGTGCTCGCAACCGGCTCCGAGCCGGTGCCCCTGCCCGCGCTGCCGTTCGGCGGCACGGTGATCTCCTCGACCGAGGCCCTGTCGCCCGCCGCCCTGCCGCGGCATCTCGCCGTTGTCGGCGCCGGCTATATCGGGCTCGAACTCGGCGTCGCGTACCGCAAACTCGGCGCGGCGGTGACAATCGTCGAGGCCGCCGACCGGATCCTGCCGCGCTACGATGCGGCCTTGACCGCGCCGGTGCGGCGCTGGCTCGAAGGCGCCAGCGTCGCGCTCCATCTTGGCGCCCGGGCTCTCGGGCTCGACGCTTCCGGCAACCTCGCCGTCCAAACCGCGGCGGGCGAGCCGGTCGCGCTACCCGCCGACCGGATCCTGGTCACGGTCGGGCGGCGGCCGTTGACCGAGGGCTGGGGCCTCGAAGAAATGGGGGTCGACCGGGCCGGGCCCTTTGTCAAAATCGACGACCAGTGCCGCACGACGATGCGCAATGTCTGGGCGATCGGCGATCTGGTCGGCGAGCCGATGCTGGCGCACAAGGCCTCGGCGCAAGGCGCGATGGTGGCCGAGATCATCGCCGGGCACCGCCGCCGTTTCGATCCCGCCGCGGTCGCGGCGATCTGCTTCACCGAGCCCGAGATCGTCAGCGCCGGCCTGTCGCCGGACGAGGCCGCGGCGGCAGGCGAGGACGCCGTTGCCGCGCTCTTCCCGCTCTCTGCCAACGGACGCGCCCTGACCCTCGAAGCGGGGGAGGAAGGCGGCTTTGTGCGCGTCGTCGCGCGGCGCGACGACCACCTGATCCTCGGCATCCAGGCGGTCGGCCGGCACATCGCTGAGCTGGCCGGCGAATTCTCCCACGCCTTGGCGACGGGCGCGGTGTTGGAAGACGTCGCCTATACGATCCACGTCCATCCGACGCTCGGCGAAGCCGTGGCCGAAGCCGCCCTCCTCGGCCTCGACAGAATCGGATTATAGCCCAGTGGCGGAATGCGCTGCGCTTTTCCGCCC
>DATFCQ010000394.1:0-15862 GCA_035252905.1 Allostellaceae bacterium
GCTCAGGTGCCTCGTCGGCGCCGCCGAAGCGCGCCAGCACGCGTTCGAAGACTTCGAGGTCATTGAGCTGCGCGGCGAGCTTTTCGCGTTCGGCATCGAGCTTGGCGAGCCGCTCGGCGAGCCGCTGCCTCTCCTGTCCGATTTCGTCCAAAGTCGGCATCTGCCTTTTTCTCCCTCGATTGGCCCGCAATGGCGGGCGCTCCGCCACTGGGCGGATTCCACAATAGATGGAAGACAGAGATCGCGAAAAAAGAGCAGGCTTGTGAAATTGTCCTCTGGCGCGACCGCATCGGGATTAGGGCATGTATGTGCCGCCGTTGACGTGCAGGGTCTGGCCGGTGATGTAGGCAGCGGCTTTAGAGGCGAGAAACAGCGCGGCGTTGGCGATGTCGCGCGGCTGGCCGATGCGGCCCAGCGGAATTTCGCGCACCCGTTCGGCAATCTCGGCCTCGCTCATGCCATAGCGCGGCTGCGCCGTGTCAGTCAGTCCCGGCGCGATCGCGTTGACGCGAATGCGATGGGGCGCCAGTTCGAGCGCCAGCGCACGCGTCATCGACACGATCCCGCCCTTGCTTGCGGCGTAATGGACGCCGCGCGGCGAGCTGCCGCGGATCGCCTGCGAGGCGAGATTGACGATTGCTCCGTCCCGGCCGTGCGCAATCATCTCTCGCGCAGCGGCGCGCGCGCAGAAGAACGAGCCCTTGAGATTGACGTCGAGCACATAATCCCAATCGTCTTCGCTCATCGCCGCGGCGGCGACGCGGGGAAAGACGCCGGCATTGTTGATCAGCACGTCGACGGGCCCGAGCTGACGGACGACCGCCGCCACCATCGCTTCGATCTCGGGCAGTCGCGCGACGTCGGCGCGGACCGCGACGGCGCGCCGGCCGTGCCCGCCGATTTCGTCGGCCAGGCGCCGGCCGGCCGCCTCGTCGTCGAGATAATTGACCGCGACATCGGCGCCGGCTTCGGCAAAGGCCAATGCCGCCTCACGCCCGATCCCCTGCTGCGCTCCGGTCACCAGAACAACCTTGCCGGCAAACTCCGCCATCGTCGCCTCCTCCCGCTTCTCCGCGAGGCGAGCATAGAGGAAAGCGGCGGAATGCGCTTCCCCCCGCTTTCGCGCTAGGGTACGCACAAATCTTCACGCCTCTATCCTGTCATGCCCGCTATCAAGGCTTTCCGCCCTGGGTCCCCGCGTTCGCGGGGACGACGGGTGAGATGCTGGAAATTCTGGTCTTTGAGATTTGCATACTCCCTGGCGCCTGCGCGGGGGCTAAAGGCTTTTCCGCCCTACACCGTCCCGTAGCGGAATAGCACCGCGTATTCCGCCGCCATTCAGGGCAGCGCGACGCCGGCCGTCATCAGCAGCAGCAACAGGTTGAGGGCGAGCACGAGGATTGCGGCAAGCGTCGCCGCGAGGTTTAACAGGCGGGCATTGACGAGGCCCCCCATCACCTCGGGATCTGCGGTCAGCCATAGGAGAGCCAGCATCGGCACCGGCAGAGTGAGGCTCAGCACGACCTGGCTCAGCACCAGCGCCTGGGCGCCGCCGATCCCGCCGGCCACCACGGCAAAGGCCGGCAGCATCGTCGCCAGCCGCCGCGCCCACAGCGGAATATGGAAACGGACAAAGCCCTGCATGACGAGCTGACCCGCCATCGTGCCGACCACCGAGCTCGACAAACCTGAGGCGAGCAATGCCGCAAGAAAGATGCCGGCCGCACCCGCGCCCAACAATGGCAGCAATGTGCGATAAAAGCCGGTAATATCGTCGAGCCCGGCGCCGCTGTGCCGGTGCGTGACGACCGCCGCCATCGCCACCATCGCGATGTTGACGAGGCCGGCAATGCCCAGCGCGAACAGGACCTCGCGGTTGGAATAGCCGACCAGGCGGCGGCGTTCGGCCGTGCCCTGCACTGGGATGCGTTGCTGGGTCAGTCCCGAATGCAGATAGATCGCATGCGGCATCACGGTGGCGCCGACGATGCCGACGGCCAGGGTGACGCTGCCGCCGTCCCTCAGCTGCGGCACCACGGCGTGATAGGCGAGCGCCGACCAATCGGGCGGCGCAATGCACAATTCGGCGAGATAGCTCGCCCCGATCAGCGCGACAAAGCCGCCGATCAGGATCTCGATCGGCCGGAACCCGGCATTCTGCGACAGCAGCATCGCATAGCTGACGGCGCCGGCGACGGCGAGGCTCGCCAGTTGCGGCAGGCCAAAGATCAGGGTCAGAGCGATCGCGGCGCCGAGCATCTCGGCGAGATCGGTCGCCATCGCCGCGATCTCGCTCGCCGCCCACATCGGGTAGACGATCGCAGGCGGGAAGCGCTCGCGGCACAATTCGGCGAGGTTGCGGCCGGTGGCGATGCCGAGCTTTGCCGACAGCGCCTGAAACAGCATCGCAATCAAATTAGCGACGACGACGACCCAGACCAGCTCATAGCCGTATCGGCCGCCGGCCTCGATGTTGGTGGCGAAATTGCCGGGGTCCATATAGGCCACCGAGGCGATCACCGCCGGCCCGAAAAAGGGCAAAAAGGCGCGCAGTCCCCGCCGCCCGCAAAACAGCGCCTCGTGGCCTGCCGACAGGGTCCGTTCGGACAGCGAGCCGGGCCTGACGGTCGCGTCGACCATTCCCACGCCATGTCGTTCTGAGCACTATCGGCTTAACGAGGCGCGGCGGCAGGCGATCCGGTCGGCAACTTGCGGGGAGCACGAAGGGTCGGATTATTGACCCGCGATTACCTGCAGGGCGAGGCGGTTGTCGACGCATTCCGCGAAGGCGACCGGCCGGCGGATGAAGCCGCTCGACAGGAGCCCGACGCGCAGGCGCTCGAAACCGTCCTGCGGCAAGACCGGGTCGCGGCCCCAGACCCCCTCTTTGGCATAGCGGGCCAGCGCCCGCGTCATCACGCCGCGATCCTGATCCGGAAAGAACGGCGCCACCGCGGCGGCGATCTCGGCCGGCTCATGCGCGGCGATCCATTGCTGCGCGCGATGAATGGCGCGCACCACTGCAAGCAGCGGTCCGGGCTCGGCGGCAAGCCGCTCGCGGGTCGCGACAAAGGCGGTGTAGCTGGTGCGGCCGCGCCGGCTCGCCTGGTGCCACAGATGGCCCGCGCCGGAAGCGAGCGCCTCCTCGACAAAGGGCTCGAAGAATTGCGCGGCGGCAAGCTCGCCGCGGCGCAGAGCCGCGAGATTCTCGGCCATTGTACGATCGGCGACGCGATCGAGCCGGTCGGGGTCGATCCCCGCCTGCCGCAGATCCTGCTGCAGGCAGAGCCAGGGGGTCGGCACCTCGGCGACGCTCGCAAAGCGCAAGCCGGCAAGGTCGGCGAGGCGGAAATCGGGCCGCGGCGCCCGGCCGACAAGCGAGAACGGGTCGCGGCAGACCACCTCGGCAAAGCACAACAAGGGCGAGGCCGGATCCTCGTCATGCCGCTTGATGATCCGCATCGGCCCGGCCCACATGATTTCGGCGGCGCCGGCGACGAGCGCCGCCTCGGCCCGCCCCGGACCGGGCGAGGACAGCAATTCGACGTCGAGCCCCTCGGCCTCGTAGGCACGGGTCGCATGCGCCACGTAAAACGGCGCATAGAGCAGAAAACGGTAGTTCTCGAAAAGCCGCAGCCGCATCGCCGCATCCCTTATTTCTCCCTCTCCCCAGTGGGGGAGAGGGTTGGGGTGAGGGGGATTGAAGGTAAGCGCCGCGGCAGCCCCCCTCACCCTGCCCTCTCCCCCCATTGGGGGGAGAGGGTTTTTTTAAGTTAAGGGAGAGAAGGCAGCGCCTTCTCTCCTCAGATCACCCCGTCGCGGCGCAGGGTCTCGATGTCGCCGGCGCCGAGGCCGAGCCATTCGCCGAGCACCTCTTCATTGTGCTGCCCGAGCATCGGCGAGGTTTGCAGCCGCGGCGGCGCGCCGTCGACGCGCACCGGCCAGGACGGCATCTTGAAGTCGCCGTGCACCGGGTGGTGGATCGTCTGCAGGATGCCGCGTTCCTCGAAATTCGGGTCGTTCTGGATCTCCCCGGTGTCGAGGACCGCGCCGGCCGGCACCCCGACGCCGCTGACCAGCCGCCACGCCTCGTGCTTGGTGTGCTGGCGCGTCCACTGGCTGACGATCTCGTCGACCTCGGCCGAACGCGCGATGCGGGCGTCCATCGTCGCATAGCGCGGGTCTTCGATCAGTTCCTCGCGGCCGACCAGTTTCATCAACCGCGCCCAGTGCTCGGGATTGGCGCGGCTCGTCGTGATGTAGACATAGTCGTTGAGACCGCCGGGCTTGCACGGATAGAGCCCGGAGGGCGAATTGTTGCCGCCGACGCTCTTGCCGCCGCGGCGCTGCGCCGGCCGGCCGGTGCGCGCCTGCATGGCGAGGCAGGTGCGCATGTAATGCACCATGGCGTCCTGCATCGCGACCTGCAATCGCCGGCCCTTGCCGGTCTGCTGGCGATTGTAGAGCGCGCCCAGGATCGTCACCGCCATCAGCATGCCGGTGCCGGTGTCGCCAAAGGACGGCCCCGGCTTGACCGGCGGCCGGTCGGGTTCGCCGGTCACGCTGATCGGACCGCCGGCGGCCTGCGCGATCATGTCGAAGGCGAGCCCGTTCTGATAGGGGCTGCCTTCGCCAAAGCCCTTGATCTGGCAATAGATGATGCCGGGGTTGAGAGCCTTGACGACGTCGTAGCCGAGGCCCAGCCGCTCGATCGTCCCGGGCGCCATGTTCTCGGCCGTGACATCGGCCTTTTTCAGCATCTCCTTGACGAGTTCGAGCCCCTTCGGCGACTTCAGATTGATCGCCAGGGATTTCTTGTTCACATTGAACATATGGAAGTAATAGGGGTCGTCGTCGGGCTTTCCGGGCCGCAGCCGGCGCCCGGGATCGCCGGTCTTCGGATTTTCGATCTTGACCACCTCGGCGCCCATCCAGGCGAGCGTCTCGGTGCACGAGGTGCCGGCCTCGAACTGGGTGAAGTCGACGACGCGAATGCCTTTGAGCAGATCGAGATCGCGGGGGGTGACGGCCATTGTTGTTCTCCTCTCGGGCGTTTCCTTGAGACGAGCTTAACGCAAGCGGAGCCGCGAGGGAAATCTATCGCCGCGGCGGGTGGGCGCGCACGAATTCCTCGTTGACGTCGGCGCCCCAGCCCGGGCCGGTCGGCAATACGAGATCGCCGTTCTCGATGACCGGCGGCACGGTGACGATCTCGTCTTTCCATGTGACGTCGTCGATATCGATCTCCATGACTTTGAAGTTCGGCACTACGGCGCACATATGCGCGCTGATCAGGGAGCCGAGATGGCCGTTGAAATTATGCGGCGCGACATTGACCTCGTAAGCGTCGGCCATCGCCGCGATCTTCACGGATTCGAGGATGCCGTTCCAGGCCACGTCGATGATCGCGTAATCGACCGATTGGTTCTCGAAGTAGGGCCGGAAGTTGCGTCTGCCATAGATTGATTCCAGGGACGCGATCGGCGTGCGGGCGGAGCGGCGGATCAACGAGAGGCCGGCCGGATCGTAGAGGTCGATCTCGAGCCACACCAGATCGAGCGGCTCCAGGGCGCGCGCCAATCTGATGTAGCCGTCGATCTTGTAATTGAAGTTGGTGTCGAGATGGAGCCCGACGTCGCGGCCGGCGCCGCGGCGGAACGCCTCCAGTTGCGCGACCGCGGCCTCGACGATGCGGTGATCGACATTGAGTTCGGGAAAGCCCGGCGGATTGCCGGTGCCGGGGCCGTACATGTAGGGCTTGTCGCGGTCGAAGCGGATCAGATTGGTCTTGAGCCCCTTGAAGCCCTTCTTCCTGACCTCCTCGCCGAGCGCGACGATGTCGTCGAGCGAACGCACCGGCTCGACCCCGGCCCATTCCTTGATGCGGTCGGCATGGCGGGCGCGATAGGTGCCGCAATGCGACCAGTAAAGCTGCAGCCGGTCGCGCACCGGGCCGCCGAGCATCTCGTAGACCGGAATGCCGAGCGCCTTCGCCTTGATGTCGACAAGCGCGTTCTCGATCGCGGCGATCGCCATCTGATTGATCCCGCCGGCGGCCTGCCGCGTCGCGGCGTAGAGAGTGGCGCTGTGGCGCTCGACCGGCCGCGGGTCCTGGCCTATGAGCCGCTCGGCAAGCTTCAGGATGACCGCGGTCAAGCCCTGCGCGCCATAGCCCTCCATGTATTCCGACCAGCCGACGATGCCTTCGTCGGTGGTGATCTTCAGAAAGGAGTTGACGCGCCAGCCGGCATCGCAGTGCAGGTCTTCGACTTTGACGATCTTCATCGGCGTCTCCTTACGATCGATTGCGGCTTCAGTGGGGCCGGCTCGGCTACTCGCCGAAGACGCGGCGGAAGATCGTATCGACGTGCTTCAGGTGATAGGCCGGGTCGAACAGCCCGTCGATCGTGCGCGCGTCGAGATGGCGCATGATCTCCGGGTCGCCCTTCAACAGATCGGCAAAGCGGTCCTCGCCGTGCCAGGCCCTCATGGCGTGGCGCTGCACTGCGCGATAGGCGTCCTCCCGGCTCATTCCGGCCTGGGTCAGCGCCAACAAGACGCGCTGCGAATCGACGAGCCCGCCGAGCGAATCGAGGTTCCGGCGCATCTGCTCGGGATAGACGACGAGCCGGTCCACGAGCCCGGTCAGCCGCGCCAATGCGAAATCGAGCGCGATCGTCGCATCGGGCGCGATGACCCGCTCGACCGAGGAATGCGAGATGTCGCGCTCGTGCCACAGCGCGACGTTTTCGAGCGCCGGAACGACGGCGGCGCGCACAATCCGGGCGAGCCCGGTCAGATTCTCCGCCAGGACCGGATTGCGCTTGTGCGGCATCGCCGAGGAGCCCTTCTGCCCCGGCGCGAAATACTCCTCGGCCTCGCGCAATTCGGTGCGCTGCAGATGGCGGATCTCGGTCGCCAATCGCTCGACGCCGGCGGCGACGAGCGCCAGGGTCATGAAGAATTGGGCGTGACGGTCGCGCGGGATGACCTGGGTCGAGATCGGCTCGGGTTCGAGACCGAGCGCTTTGGCGACATGCGCCTCGACGCGCGGGTCGATATTGGCGAAGGTGCCGACCGCGCCCGAGATCGCGCAGGTCGCGACGTCCTTGCGCGCCGCCTGCAGGCGCTCGCGGTCGCGGGCGAATTCGGCCCAATGGCCGGCGAGCTTCAGCCCAAAGGTCGTCGGCTCGGCGTGGATGCCGTGGCTGCGTCCGATCGTCGGCGTGTATTTGTGTTCGAGGGCGCGGCGCTTCAGGACCGCCAACAGCGCGTCGAGATCGGCGAGCAGAAGATCGGCGGCCTCTTTCAATTGCACGGCGAAGCAGGTGTCGAGCACGTCGCTCGAGGTCATGCCCTGATGGACAAAGCGCGAATCGGGCCCGACATGCTCGGCGAGATTGGTCAGAAACGCGATCACGTCGTGATGCGTCTCGCGCTCGATCGCGTCGATGCGGGCGATGTCAAAGCTCCCCTTCTCGCGCACCGCCCGGGCCGCGCTCGCGGGGATGATGCCGAGCGCGGCCTGCGCCTCGCAGGCCAACGCCTCGATCTCGAACCAGATGCGGAACCGGTTCTCGGGTTCCCAGATCGCCGCCATCTGCGGCCGGCTGTAACGGGGGATCATTGCGGGTTCGCCTCGGTTCGGGTCTCGTCGTAGCCAAGCCGTTCGAGAGCGGCAAGCATGTGTCGCGGCACCGGCGCCGCGGCCGCGATCGGCGGCCGGGCAGGGTAGAGCGGCAGCGTGATCCGACGGGCGTGCAACAGCAGCGGGCCTTGGCCGGCCTCGCCATAAACCCGGTCGCCGATGACGGGGCAGCCGAGGGCGGCGCAATGGACGCGGATCTGATGAGTGCGGCCGGTGCGCGGGCGGAGTTCGAGCCAACTGCGCCCGCCCTCGCTGCCGAGCACGCGGTAATCGGTGACGGCACGCTGCCCGTCGGGATCGACGACCATCTTCCAGCCGGTGCGCCGGGTCAGCTTTTTGAGCCCGGTCTCGATACGACCCGCCTCTTCGGCCGGGCGGCCGGCGGCGACCGCCCAATAGAGTTTTTCGACCTTGCCTGCCGCGAACAGCAGGCCGAGGCGGCGCAAGGCCTTGGCATGGCGGCCGAGCACGAGGCAGCCGCTGGTGTCGCGGTCGAGACGATGAGCGAGCGCCGGCGGATGCGGCAGGCCGAAACGCAGCTCCGCGAATTGGGCTTCGAGATTGGGCCCGCCGCCCGGTCCCGGATGCACCGCGATCCCGGCCGGCTTGTCGATGATCAGGATCAGCCCGTCGCGATAGAGGACGCGCTCGGCAAGCCCCCACCCCGGCCCTCCCCCGCATGCGGGAGAGGGAGGGACCCGCGCTGAAGGCGCGGGAGGGTGGGGGCTCGCCGAGCGCAATGAGCGATCCATGCCCTTACTTCGCTGCGTCCGCCATCGGCGCGGTGCGGAAGCGGCGGCGCAGCGCATCCCATTCGTCGGCGCCGAAGCGTTGGAACATCTCGCGCACGGTCATCTCCCGGACCGGAGGCGGGTGGCGCCGCAGGCGCTGCAACTCGCCGAGCGCCTGCTCGCAGACGCCGACGACGCTCTTGGTCAACAGCCCCGGCAGGATCGCCAGTTTGTAGCCCATCCGCTCGGCCTCATCGAGACCGACCTCCGGCGTCTTGCCGCCATAGACGACGTTCAGCAGACAGGGACCGTTGACAAGGCGCGGCACCTCCGCGACCTCTTCGAGGGTTTGCGGCGCTTCGACAAAGACCATCTCGGCGCCGGCGGCGAGCGCCGCATTGGCGCGCGCAATCGCCTCGTCGAAGCCGGCGACGGCGCGCGCGTCGGTGCGCGCGATGATCAGGAAGTCGGCATTCTTGCGCGCCGCCGCCGCGGCGCGGATCTTGGCCAGCCAGTCCTCGCGCGCGACGATCTCCTTGTCGTCGAGATGGCCGCATTTTTTCGGGAAGCCCTGATCCTCGATATGGATGCCGGCGACCCCGCTCTGTTCGTATTCACGCACGGTGCGCACGACATTCAATTCGTTGCCGTAGCCGGTGTCGGCGTCGGCGATGACCGGCACCGTCACCGCGGCGGCGATGCGGCGGGCGTTCGCCACCATCTCCGACATTGTGACGAGGCCGAAATCGGGATAGCCGAGGGTCGCGGCCGTGCCGGCGCCGGTCATGTAGACGGCGGCGAAACCGGCCTTTTCGATCAGTTTGGCGGTGATGCAGTCATAGGCTCCGGGCGCCGTCAACATCCCGTCGCGGCGCAGTAATTCGCGCAAGCGGCCGGCCTCGTTCATGCTTCGCTCCTCTCGGTTCGGACGGGAAAGGCTAGGGCGCCCCGGCCTCTCGCGTCCAGCCCCCTGCCGAGGCCGCGGGAACGCCTCCGCCGAACCGGCGTTCGCCTGCGAGGATTGCCGGGAGCCGGGGACATGAAAGAGCTTGAAAACCGCCTTTCCGAGATCGGCTTTCGCAGCCTGCGGCCTGAGCCCGAATGTTGGCGGGTCACCCGGCTCGGCGTCCCGACCCCGTCGGCTCCGTCCCGCGCCCGACGGGACCCGGTTAAGAGCCGCATCCTGTCGCGCTGGCTCGATCGCCTCTCCGACCGCAATCGGCCTTCACCGTACCGGATCGCGCCGATGAACCGGGGTCGCGCGCTCGGATGACCGGCCGGGCGCGCCGGTCGACGAGGCCGCGGTGCCCGAGCCCGTCGAGCGTGGCGGCAAAATGCGGGGCGGCCGAGCGGTCGAGCCCTTCAAGCCAGTTCTGATCGAGAAACGAGGCCAGCGCCGGCTGGCCGAGTTCGGCTTCCCACAAGATCCCGAGCAATGAGGCCAGGGCCTCGTCCTCCTCGCGCGCCAGGAACGGCAGGGTTGCGGCGCGCCGGGCGGCGTCGCGGTCGCGCGTGTCGGGGCCGGGGCCAAGCCCGAAATCGGCGAGGACGCGCCGCGCGGGCGGCGCCAATACGAAATGTGCGATTTCGTGCAGGATCACATAGGCCTCGGTCGATCCGTCGAGCGCCGCTCCGTCCCAGTTGAAACGGCAGGGATGACCCGCGGGATGCACCGCCATGCCGCACCTTTGCGCAAACGCCAGGGCGAGCTGGCGGTGCCGTTCCGCTTCCTCTCCCGCAGCGCGGTCCGCCGAGGTGGCGCGAATGCGTGCGAAGGCGGCCGAAGCCGCGCGGTCCTGAAGCTGCACGGCAAAGCGGTCAAGAGCGGCGGGAAGCGCCGCGCGGGGGATCGGGGTCAGGATCATGGTCCGGAAAGGGGCTCGGGTCGTGCTATAGACGGACAGATCCCCTTAATCTGGGTTTGCCGGTGGCCGGGCGCAGCATGCGAGAGGACGGAAAATGCGGCGAGGGGCTCGCGGCCCGGCTCGCCCGACACCGGCTCGAATCGAGGCTCGTCCTGCACATTCTGGCGGCCGCGCTGCTGACTTTTATCGCCGCCGAATGGCTCGGGCTGGAGCACGGCTTCTGGGCGGTCCTGACCGCCATCATCGTCACCCAGGCGAGCCTCGGGGGTTCGTTAAAGGCGATCTTCGAGCGGCTGCTCGGCACGATCGGCGGAGCCGCGTCCGGCATCGCCGCCGCCCTGATCGTTGCGCCGAGCGGACCGGTGACGACCGGTCTTGCCTTGTTGCTCGCCCTCGCTCCCGTCTCCGTCCTGTTCGCGTTCAGGCCGGCCTACCGCGTCGCGCCGGTCACGGTGGTGATCGTCGTGCTCGGGTCGGCGAATTCGGCGGTCTGGTCCGGGCTCGTGCGGACGTTCGAGATCGGCTTTGGCGCCGTCATCGCCCTCGCCGTGGCCCTATTATTTCTGCCGTCGCACGCTCATGAGCTGTTGCGGGGGGCGGCGCGCGAGGCCCTGGCTGCGATGGCCCGGCAGGTTGCGGCGCTGCTCGACGATCTGGCCGCGCTGCCGGAGGACGAGGCCGTGCATCGATTGAACGGCCGCATCCGCGGCGCGATCGAACGGGCCGACGGCATCGCCCGCGAGGCTGTGCGGGAGCGCGCCAGCCGCATGACCAGCGCTCCCGACCCGGACCCCCTGGTACGGACATTGCGGCGCGTCAGCCACGATCTCGTGATGATCGCGCGGGTCCGCGGGGCGGCGCTTTCCGGGCCGGTCTGCACCGTCCTCGCGCCGCCCGCCGCGGGCGTATCGGCCGCGGTGCAGGGGCTCATCGCCGAGATGGACGCCGCCCTCGCGGGAACAGGCGAACCTCCGTCGGCCGATGCGGTGCGCGAGGCCGTGCAGCAATACGATGCGGCAATGGTCACGGTGCGGCGGGAGGGGCTGACGCGCGCGCTGCCCGGCGAGGCCGCCGAGCAGGTCTTCGGGCTGGCCTTTGTGCTCGAACAGCTCGGCCGCGATCTGCGAGAGCTGAGCGATCGCATCGCCGAGGTGATGCGGCCGGTTGCGCGAAACCGACGCCCCGGTTTACCGTAATCGCGTTCCCGCCGGCAAAGGGGAGAAAGGAATGCCGATCATCGCCCATCGCGAAGCCGCCGAGGTCCCCTGGCGTCCCGGTTATCGTCGCTTCACCCTGGCCGGTGTCGAGCACGGGGTATCATGCTCCGCGAGCATCAGCGTCATCGAGCCCGGCGCCGGTGCGCCGCTGCACCGCCACGAGGAGGTCGACGAGATTATCGTCGTGCTCGACGGCGCCTTGGCGGTGGACATCGACGGCGAGCGCCGCGTCGTCGGCGCCGATCACACGATCGCGGTTCCGGCCGGCGTGCCGCATTCCTTTGTCGTGCTCGGCCCTGCCCCGGCGCGCATTCTCGTGTTTCTGCCGAAACAGGGAGCGGCGGCGCGGACGACCTATCTGGAGGGCGAACCGCCGCAGGGGGCCGCGCGGCGCTAGCTCACGACCCGACGAGCCGCGCGCTCTCCTCCCACAGGCGGCGGGCGAGATCGTCGTTGCGCGCCTCCGGAGAGGGCTGCGCCACCTCCTTGCGCACCACATAGGCGCCGTGAAACCGCTCCGGATCGGGCACGGTGGCGAGGAAGATCGAGGTCTCGGCGCCCCGTTCGGGACTGATCATAAACATCTTGCCGAGCCGCCAGCCGAGGCCGATCAGCCCGCCGCTGCGGTCGCCAAGCTCGGTGGCGACGACGCCGGGATGGAGACAGGTCGCAACGACGCCGCTGTTCTGGCCCAGGCGCGCGGCCAGTTCGCGGGTGAACAGGATGTTGCACAATTTGGAGCGCCCGTAGGCCTTGTACGTGCTCCAATCCTGCGGATGGGCGAGCTGCGCCGGGTCGATCCGGGCGCCGCGATGCGCCTCCGAGGCGACGGTGACGATCCGCCCCGGGGACGAGGGCTCCGCCGAGGCCTTGAGACGGTCGAGCAGCAGACCGGTCAGCAGGAACGACGCCAGGTGATTGACGGCCATGGTCAGTTCGTAGCCGTCGGCCGAGGACTGGTGTTTCGGCGCAATCAGCCCGGCATTGTTGACCAATACGTCGATCCGCGGATGCGCCTCCAGCAGTTCGCCGGCGAGACGGCGGATCTGGGCGAGGCTGGTAAAATCGGCGAGCGCCGTCGTGACCTGCTGGCTGCCCGAGTTCTCGGCGACAAAGCGGCGCGCCGCCTCGGTGCGGGCGGCGTTGCGCCCGGTCATCACCACCCGCATGCCGGCGCGAGCGAGGCCGAGCGCGGTGGCGCGCCCGATCCCTGCGCTGGCCCCGGTGACGATCGCCACCGTCTCGGCCATCACACGCTCTCGCCGACGACCGCCCAGCGGCGGCAGATCTGGTGACCGATCGCGAGCGGCGGCGGCAGGCTCGGCAAGGCCGGCGCCGGGTCGTCGCTCAGCGAGCGCGCGACCATGGCGCGCACCTCGTCGCGATCAAACCAGCGCGCCTCGGCGAGTTCATCGGGGTCGACCACAATCTCCGTGCTCTGCGCCTCGGCGAGAAAGCCCATCATCAGGCTTGACGGAAACGGCCAGGGCTGCGCCCCCAGATAGCGCACGCGGCCGGTGCGGATGCCGCTCTCTTCGAGGATCTCGCGGCGCACCGCCTCCTCCGGGGTCTCGCCCGGCTCCATAAAGCCGGCGAGACAGGAGAAGCGGGCGCCGGCGCGCCGCTTGTTGCGCCCCAGCAGGCAACGGTCGCCGTCGATCGCCAGCATGATCACGACCGGGTCGACGCGCGGAAAGTGGTGCGCCTCGCAATTGGGACAGCGCCGCAGCCACCCGCCCGAGGCGACGAGGCTCGGAGTGCCGCAGCGGGCGCAGAAGCGGTGCCGGTTGTGCCAGTCAATGAGCGCGCGCGCTTCGCCGAGGATCGCCGCCTCGCCGCCCGCGATCTGGGCGGCGAGAGCGCGCGCATCGGCGGTTGCCGCGGTCTTGTCGCCTGTGCCCGCATCGAGCGCGAAATAGGCGCGCCGCTCGTCGAGCCCCAAGAGGATCGGATCGGCGCCGGCATCGATCAGTCCCCGCCACTCCGCCATCGGCCGCCAGTCGAGCGCAGCGGGTGTCCCCTCGCGGACCAGCGGCTTCAGATCGATGAGCGGCAGAACGAGGCTTTGCGGATCGTCGAGCAGTGCGGCGATCCAACGGGGGTCCTGCCGGCGCTGACTCGCCCGATCGAGCGGATTTCCGGCAAAGCAGTAGATCTCTTCCATGATTCTCGGTATTGGCTCCTGGTCCCGCCGCTATCCTATCCCTACTCTGCCCGCCAGAGATTGTAGAATCGGCAAAAGGCCCCTCACCTCAGCCCTCTCCCCGCGTTGCGGGGGGGAAGAGAGCGGCGTCGTAAGGCGTGGGAGGGTGAGGAGCGAAAGCGAAGAGCGACGGGTCATAGGATCAGCTGCGGGCGCGCTTTGCCTCGGCCGCGCCGTCGAGCACGTCGCGGATCTTCGCCGCGAGATCGCGCTGGCGATAGGGTTTGGGGATCAGCGGGAAGTCCTCATGCGCGCCGTCATCCTCGCTGGGGGCGGCATAGCCGGAGGTCAGCAGGATCTTGAGGCCGGGGCGCAAGCGGCAGGCGGCACGTGCCAACTCCCGGCCGCTGACCCCGCCCGGCATGACCAGATCGGTGAACAGGAGATCCACCTCCGGGTTGCGGTTCAGCATCGCCAGGGCTTCGGCGCCGTTCTGCGCGACGAGCGTGCGATAGCCGAGGCCTTCGAGGTTCGACAAGGCGATGTCGCGAACGTCCGGGTCGTCCTCGACGACGAGGATCGTCTCCGCGGCAGCGCTGCGCGGCGCCGGCTCGGCCGCTTCCCGCCCTGGCGTGGGCCGGGGCGGCGCGGAGTGCAGCGGCAGATAGATCCGCACCGCGGTTCCCTTGCCGAGGCCGCTTTCAAGCTCGACGCGGCCGTCCGATTGCCGCACAAAGCCGTAAACCTGGCTGAGGCCGAGGCCGGTTCCCTTGCCCATCGGCTTGGTCGTGAAGAACGGCTCGAACGCGCGCCCGACGAGTTCGGCGGGCATGCCCTGGCCATGATCCCTGACCGTGACGCGGACATGGTCGCCCGGCGCGAGCCCCGGAGGCTCTCCCCGGCACACAGCGGTCTCGATTTCGAGAATGCCGCCGGAGGGCATCGCGTCGCGGGCATTGATCGCAAGGTTCAGGATCGCCGTCTCGAACTGGACCGGGTCGATGTGAACGCGGCACGGGATCGGGCTCAAGGCGGTCCTGATCTCGACCGCCTCGCCGACCGCCCGGCGCAGCAGGGTGTGATAGTCGCGGATCGCCTCGTTCACATCGATCGTCTGGGGCCGCAGCATCTGGCGGCGGCCAAAGGCGAGGAGCTGCTCGATCAGCCGCGCCGCGCGCTTTGCCGCCCCCTGTGCCATCGCGACGGCGCGCAGCAGGCGCGGATTGCGGCCGGCCAGGGTCTCGACCAGGTCGAGGCTGCCGATGATGATCGCCAGGACATTATTGAAATCATGCGCGACCCCGCCGGTGATCTGGCCGAGGGCGTCCATTTTCTGCATCTGATGCAGGGCGGTTTCGGCTTTCAGGCGTTCCTCGGTCTGCCGTTCGAGCGCCCGGCCGCGCTCCCGCACGCGCTCTTCCAGGGTGTCGTTGAGATCCTGCAGCCGCCGATTGAGGCGGACCATTTCCGCCACCGCGGCTTCGAGCTCGGCCGCCTTGGCATCGGTCTCGGAGCGGGCGCAATCGAGCGCCGCGGTAAGCGCCGTGGCGCGCCGGGTCGCTTCGCGCGACGCGGCGGCGAGCCCCGCAGCCGCGGTCTCCGCGGCTTCGGCGCAAAACAGCGCCGAGAGCAGCGGAAACGGCAAGCGCGCAAACTCGTCCCGGGACAGGGTCGGGGTGCCTCCCAGCAGGGCCAGAACCGCGCCGTCGGCGCCGACATGAGCGCAGATCGCGCGGTTATGCCCGCGCTCGGGAAACGGAACCGCGCCGCGGTGTTCGCCCGGCTGCCGGCAGGCGGCGAGGAAATGCCGCCACTCCGGGCCGCCCGGGAGCGTCTGGCGAAAGCCCGGGGCCGGGCGCAGGGTCCCCAATTCGCGATCGGGAATAAAGACGATCAGCGCCTCGGCTCGCCAATGCCGCGCAAGCTCGGCCGCAGCCGCCTCGCGCTGCCGGCGGTCGGCAAGGCGGTTGAACAGCGCGATCGTGGTCAATGTCCCAGGCGCTCCTAATCCGCTCTCCTATTCCGGCAGAATGCAGACCACCGCGGTGCAATTGTGAAAGCCGCCGAACTGGCCTTCGGCTCGCGCAATCTGACCGTGCGTGTTGCAGCCGGCAAGGTCGATCCGGCCAAGCCGGTCGGCGAGGGCGCCGAGTTCAAAGCCGAAGCTCTCGCCGAGCCGCAGCCGGGTCGCGACGCAGTCGAAGAACAGCGCCGCTTTCGGCTTCCCGCCGCCGAGCGCGCCGAGCGCCGCCGTCGCG
>DATFCQ010000395.1:0-2286 GCA_035252905.1 Allostellaceae bacterium
CCGCGGCCGCTTCCGGCCGCAACCGCGCTGCGATGTGGATAAGCCGGTCGCGCTCGCGGGCGAGGCGATGCCGGGCCGACAGGCGCAAGCGCTCGGCGCGGTCGTCGAGGCGCTGCGTCGCCGCGCCGATCAGATCCTGCGGGTCGGGGAGGCCGCGGCCGAGGCCGGTGAGATGAAGCCGCCGCTCGGACAGCAGCCGCGCGAGGCTCCCCGACAATCGCCCGGACAGGCTGTCGACCGTCGCGATCAGGTCGAGCCGCACCGGCACCGCCAGTTCGGCGGCGGCGGTCGGGGTCGGAGCGCGGCGGTCGGCGGCGTGGTCGATCAGGGTCGTGTCGGTCTCGTGCCCGACCGCCGAGATCAGCGGGATCGCCGACAGGGCGGCGGCGCGCACGACGATCTCCTCGTTGAACGCCATCAGGTCTTCGAGGCTGCCGCCGCCGCGGGCGACGATAATGATTTCGGGCCGCGGCACTGCATCATCGGGGCCGAGCCGGTTGAAGCCGGCGATCGCCGCGGCAATCTGCGCCGCCGCCCCCTCGCCCTGCACCGCCACCGGCCACAACAGGACCGGGCGCGGAAAGCGGTCGGCAAGGCGGTGCAGGATGTCGCGGATGACCGCCCCCGAGGGCGAGGTGACGACCCCGATCACCGCCGGCAGAAACGGCAGCCTTTTCTTGCGTTCGAGCGCAAACAGCCCCTCGGCGGCGAGGCGCAGGCGGCGCTCTTCGAGCAGTTTCAACAGGGCGCCGATGCCGGCCAGTTCGATCGCTTCGACGATCAATTGGTATTTCGAGCGGCCGGGAAAGGTCGAGACGCGCCCGGTGCACACGACCTCCATCCCGTCCTCGGGCTGCACCGGCAGGCGAATCGCGGTGCCGCGCCAGCACACCGCGTCGAGCACCGCCTCGGCGTCCTTCAACGCGAAATAGCAGTGGCCCGAGCCGGGGCGCTTCAGCCCCGACACTTCGCCGCGCACGCGGACATGGCCGAAATTCTCCTCGATCGAGCGCTTGAGCGCGGCCGACAGTTCGGAGACGCTGTATTCCGGCAGGTTCGGGTGTTGCAGCATCAGATCGTTCATGGCGCGATCATAGACGAGGACAGGAGGGAGAGCGATGCGGGTGCTGGTGGTGGGCGCGGGCGGGCGCGAGCACGCCCTCGCCTGGGCGATCGCGGCCTCGCCATTGGTCGAGGCGCTTTATTGCGCCCCCGGCAACGCCGGGATCGCCGAGGAGGCCCGATGCGTCGCAATCCGCGCCGACGACGTCGCCGGCCTCGTGCAGTTCTGTCGGAAGGAGCGCATCGATTTTGTCGTCGTCGGCCCCGAGACGCCGCTCGTCATGGGGCTCGTCGATGCGCTCGAAGCCGCCGGCATCGCCGCCTTCGGGCCCAGCGCGGCGGCCGCCGCGCTCGAAGGCTCGAAGGGCTTTGCCAAGGATCTGTGCGCCCGCGCCGGGGTGCCGACCGCTTCTTATGGCCGCTTCACCGACGCCGCCGCGGCCAAGGCCTTTATCGCCGCGCGCGAGCCGCCGATCGTGGTCAAGGCCGACGGGCTCGCCGCCGGCAAGGGCGTCACGATCGCCGCCGATCATGAAGCCGCCTGTGCCGCGGTCGACGCGGCGCTCACTGAGCGCCGCTTTGGCGCCGCCGGCGCCGAGATCGTCGTCGAGGAGTTTCTCGCCGGCACCGAAGCGAGCTTTTTCGCCCTGGTCGACGGCGCCTACGCCCTGCCGCTCGCCGCCGCGCAGGACTACAAGCGGGCGGGCGACGGCGACGAGGGACCCAACACCGGCGGGATGGGCGCCGTCTCGCCGGCGCCGAGCCTCGACCCCGCCGGCGAGGACGAGGTCATGGCGCGCATCATCCGGCCGACCGTCAAGGCGATGCAGGACAGCGGGCGGCCGTTCAAGGGCGTCCTCTACGCCGGGCTGATGCTGACCCCGGAGGGACCGAAGCTCCTCGAATTCAACACCCGCTTCGGCGACCCCGAGGCGCAGGTGTTGATGCCACGCCTGATGAGCGACCTGTTGCCGGCGCTGGTTGCCGCGCATGACGGGGTGTTGAAGGATTTCGACCTGCGCTGGCGCGCCGAATCCGCGGTCTGCGTCGTCCTGGCCGCCAAGGGCTATCCCGGCGAGCCCAAAAGAGGCGGCGAGATCCGCGGCCTCGACCGGGTGCAGGACTCCGCGGTCAAGATCTTTCACGCCGGCACGCGGCGCGAGAGCGGGCGCCTCCTCGCCGACGGCGGCCGCGTCCTCGCCGTCACCGCAACCGGCGCCGACC
>DATFCQ010000396.1:0-4576 GCA_035252905.1 Allostellaceae bacterium
GATCTCGCTGCGCAACACGCCGAGCCCATCCAACAGCCCGCGGGCGCGCGGCATGCGGCCGCCCGCCCACCACGGCCGCATCGCGCTGCGGTAGCGGCCGTAGCCGGCGAACAATTCGTCCCCGCCCTCGCCGGTCAATATGAGCTTGAGCCCTTCCTGCCGCGCTCTCTCGGCGAGCTTGTAGGTGGGCAGGATCGCGTAATCGGCGGTCGGGTCGTCGAGCGCCGCGGCGATTGCAGGCAAGAGCCGCCAGAAGTCGCTTTCGTCAAACGACACCTCGACATGCTCGGCGCCGAGGCGGCGGGCGGCGGCGCGGGCGGCGGCGCGCTCGTCGGCGACATGGGGCTCGGCAAAGCCGACCGTGAACGCCTTGACCGGACGCTCGGCGAGCCGCGCCATCATGACCAGGAGCGCGTTCGAATCGACCCCGCCGGACAGGAATAGGCCGAACGGCACGTCGGCGCGCTGGTGCACGCGCACGCTGTCGGCGAGCACCGTATCGAGCCGGGCCAGCGCATCGGCCTCGGCGAGCGGCAGCGGCCCTCCTGCCGGCAAGGCCTCGCGGCGGCGGCGCTCGACGATCCGCCCCTGCCGCACGATGATCGTCTCGCCCGGCAGGACCCGGTCGACCCCCGCGAAGATCGTCCGCCGCCCGGTCGTGAACTGCATCTGTATCAGTTCGTTGCGCGCCGGCAAGTCGGCGCGCGGCGCGAGGAGCCCGGCGGCGAACAGGGCCCGCGGCTCCGAGGCGAAGGCGAAACCTTCCGCCAGTTCGGCGTAATAGAGCGGCTTGATGCCAAACGGGTCGCGCGCGAGAACCAGGGTTCCGGCGGCCGGATCGTGCAAGGCGAGCGCGTACATGCCGCGCAGGTGCCGGGCGAAGTCGAGACCGTGGCGGCGGTAGAGATGGAGCGGCAATTCGCAATCCGAACGGGTCGCAAAGGCCGGCGGGCGCGGCCCGGTGCGCAATTCCTCGCGCAGTTCGATATAATTATAGATCTCGCCATTGGCGATCAGCGCCGCGCCGCCCGGCTCGTACAGCGGCTGATCGCCGGTTTCGAGATCGATGATCGCGAGCCGGGTCTGCGCCATTCCCACATCGCCCGAGCGGTAACGGCCCTCGCCGTCCGGACCGCGATGGTCGAGTGCCCGCGCGATTGCCGCGAGCGGCGCCGACGGCGGCCCGGCGCCGCTGCGGGTCATCAGCCCGCCTATGCCGCACATTGCCCGGCGACCCGCTCGAAAAAGTCGCGATAGCGGCCGACAACGGCCGCTTCGGTAAAGCCGGTCTCGAAGGCGCGGCGCCCGCCGGCGGCGAGACGGGCGCGCAATGAGGGATCTTCAGAGAGGCGCGCGATCGCCCGGGCAAGCGCGCCGGGAGCCTCCTCCGGCGGCACCAGAAGCCCGCTTTGATCATGCGCGATCAGCTCCCGCGGCCCCTCGCTCGCCAAGGCGACAACCGGCACGCGGGCAGCCCAGGCTTCGAGCACGACATTGCCGAGAGGCTCGTGGCGCGACGGACAGACGAGAAAATCGGCGCTTGCGAGCAATTCCGGCACGTCCTCGCGCCAGCCGAGAAACCGGACCCGGCGGCTGAGGCCGAGGCGCAAGGCGAGCCGTTCGAGCGAGGCGGAGAGTGCCCCCGTGCCGGCGATCCACAGATGAACCTGCGGCACGGCGGCAAGCGCCGCCAATAACAGGTCGAACCCCTTGTTCGGATGCAATCGGCCGAGGGCCAGGGCCAGCGGCGCCTCCTCGGGCGTGCCTAAGAGGGCACGGTCGAGAGGTGCCGCGGCGGCCGGATCGGGCGCGAAATTCGGCAGGTGATAGACGCGCTCGCGCGGCCATCCCCGGCGTACGGCCCAATCGACCAGCGCCGCGGTATTGCCGATCAGGTAATCGCAACGACGGTAATATTTCAAATCGTAATACCCTCCGAGGCGGCCGACATGGACGAAATCGCCGCGCGGGCACAGAGAGGTTGCCCGGTTCATCCAGGTCAACACGATGTCCGGCCGCCACTCCCCGATCTCGCGCCGGAAGGCGAGACGGGTCAAGACGTCGAAGCGCCCGGCAAAGGAAAGCTCGCCGACCGCAACCCCGGCCTCGCGCAATCTCCGCGTCCGCTCGGCGTCGCGCCGAATCAGTACCCGCTGCGCGGCCGCGCCGCGGCGCTCGAACGCCGCCGCGAGGCGCAGGAAAAAGGTTTCCGCGCCGCCGTGGCGCGCCCCGGCTATCGCCTGCAGCAGCCGCGGTCTCATCGCATCAAGCTTTCGAAGCGTACAGCGGCTTCGTCCCAACTGCAGCCGCGTTGAGAGGCGAGCGCGGCGCGGTGCCAACGCCGCCACAGAGCGTCGTCGCGCAGAGCCGAAATCGCGGCCGCGGCAAACGCCTTGTCGTCCGGGGCGACCCGGCCGGTCGCGTCATCGACGACCCGCTCGGCGAGCGCGCCCAGCGGCGTCACCACTGCCGGAACGCCGGCCGCCTGGGCCTCGGCAACGGCGAGACAGAAGGTTTCGCCGGGATCGCCGCGATAGAGCATGACCCGCGCGCCTCTCAGCCTCTCGGCCAGATCGGCATGTCCGACCGGCGGATGGCAGATGACGCCGAGCGCGGCGAGCCGGCCGGCGCGGTCGAGGATCGCCTCGATCCGGCGAGCCGCCGGCGAGCCGGCGAGGCCGTAGACGGCGGCGCCGGCATAGATGTGCAGCTCTGCCTGCGGCACCGCCGGGGCGATATGGGTCTCCCACAGATCCAGCAGCCAGTCGAGGCCGCGCAACGGGTTCGACGTAAAGATTGCGCGCGGCGGCGGCGGCTCGCGCGGCGGGACTGCGCGGAACGGGTCGAGAATGCCGTAGGGGATGATCAGCGGCTCAGGACCCGGCAGAAAGCGCGGCACCGTCGCACGGTGATAGGCGCCGGTCACGACCAGGGTTGGGCGCCAGCGGGCGAGCCGCCACAGGTTGCGCGGTTTTCTCAGATAGAAGGCCGGATTATGCAGCCAGAATATTCGGACGCCGGCACGGCGCACGAGGCCGATCGTGCGATGGCCGCGGTTGCCGATATAGAGATCGCAACGTTCCGGGACGCCGCCCGCGAGCGGAGCCCAGGACACCCCGTTATGGGTGACCGGCGTCCGGCAGCGGTTGCGCACCTCGACCTTGTGCCGGCGCTGCGCCAATGCTTCGGCGAGCGCGACAAAGGCGATCTCGGCGCCGCCCAGCGGCTCCCGCTCGGCCATCGCCCCGTCGAAAGCGATGCCGTCATCGGCCATCACGATCGCAGCCATCGCCCTTACCCTCCCGCGCCGTCGGCGCGGGTCCTCCCCTCTCCCCGTATTACGGGGAGAGGGCCGGGGTGAGGGGCTGGGTCGGGTTCGGGATCGAGGCGCGCCTTCAGATAAGAGAGGATCGGATAGAGCCCGGCCAGCAATGCGATCAGAAAGCCCCACAGACCTTCACGATAGCCGCGCCGGCCGACATAGCACTTCCAGAAGCGCGAGGCGATGCGCCGCAGATTGTGCGCGAGACTTCCAATGTCGCCGCTCTCGCGCAGGTCCTGCGCCCGCGCGCCGGTGTAGCGGTCGAGCCGCAACAGCAGGTCGGAGACGTCGCGGGCAACGTAGTGGACGAGACGCGCTTCGAGCGTCGGCCCCTGTCGTCCCGACAGTTTCACTGTGGGGTGGACGCGCTCCCCGCCCCACAGTTTCGCGCCGTTGCGGTAAAGCGCGGCATGGGCCGAGCGGCCGAAAGAGGCGCCCCAGCCCCGGCGCACCAGATGGCCGCCGATGTAATTGTCGATCGGGACGAGATGCCAGTCGGCCGCGGAAGCGGCGGCGAGGCGGCGGATTTCCGCCGCGAGGCGCGGCGTCACCCGCTCGTCCGCGTCGACTTCGAGGATCCAGCGGCCGCGGCAGGCGGCGATGCCGGCATGGCGGCGCGGACCCTCGCGCTCCCACGCGCCCTCGACGAGCCGGGCGGCGTGGCCGAGGGCGATTGCGCGCGAGCCGTCATCGCAGCGGTCGAGCACGACGACGATCTCGTCGGCAAAGGCGAGCGTGGCGAGACATTCGCCGAGCTGGCGCTCCTCGTTGCGGGCGACGACGAGCGCGGACAGAAGGGGCGCTTCGGCGCTCACGCCGCGGCGCTCGCGACTCGATGCCACAACCGCCGCGCCGCCGCCTCGGCGGCGTCAACCGAAAGCCCGTCCATCAACGTGTCCGTGGTACGGTGGTCAAAACCGGGACCGAACAATTTTTCGGGCGGATCGATGGTGCAGGCGGTTGCGGTGTGGCTCCCCCACGGGGCATAGCGGCCGACCGGGCTCGGCCCGAACAATCCAAGGGTCGGCGTGCCGCATGCCGCAGCCATGTGCATCAGCCCTGTGTCGTTGCCGACGAACAGGGCGGTGCGCGCGAGCACCGCCGCGGCGGTCAATAGATCGACCCGGCCGACGAGATCGATCCGGCGCGGCGCCGGCAGGGACGCGAGCAGCGGCTCGGCCTGCGCCTGCTCATGCGCCGCCGCGAGGACCGCGACCGGAGCCCCCGGCAGGATCCCGTCGGCGGCGGTCAGCC
>DATFCQ010000397.1:0-15622 GCA_035252905.1 Allostellaceae bacterium
GGCGCCGTCCGGAGGCCGCCTATCGGGGCGACATCATCCCGGAATGGCGGGCGAAATCATCTCGGAACGCTGGGCGACATCAAATCGGATCGGGGGGCGACATCATTCCGGATTCGTGGGCGACTTCGCCCGGAATCAGCAATCACTGCCTGAGTCCTGGCCAGGCATGCAAGTATCTGTAGCTGGCGCACAGAACGTTGGGCAGCACGACTTTCTGATATTCACGAGGTTCTTCTGACCGCTCCAGTTGCGGGACGATGGGTCGCGCCCGCGCGCGCATCATCCCGCACAGGAGCTGCCCATGACCCCGCTTCGCCGCCGCATGATCGAGGATATGCGGATCCGCAACCTCGCGCCGCATACCCAGCGCGCTTACCTTGAGCAAGTCTCCCGGTGGCACCGTCAACTTGTGCAGCTGTGGTCGAGGCGATACGCGCAACCTGGGCTGGGTGCTCTGACAGTTATGCCAAAGCGGCCGCGCCGGTGACCTCGGCCCAGGTTTGAAAGGCCCGGGTCCGGGCAGCTCGATACTGATCGGCGGTGATGTGGTCGCGGCGGAGAGGGAAGAGGTTGCTGATCTGATCGTGGGAGGAGAGGAACCGCTGTGCCTGCCGCGCCGACTTGAAGCGCTTCATCTGCCGTTCTCGCCGTCGCGTCGGCTGGTGCGAGTTCTCGGCTCGGTTGTTGAGACCCTTGTGCCGGCGATGCTCGACACCGGGCATCAGCTCCTGCTTTGCCGTGCTGTAGCTGGCCAGCTTGTCGGTGATCATGATGCGCGGCGCCCGGGATTGCCGCTTCAGCAGCTTGCAGAGCAAACGCTTGGCGGCGCTCTTATCACGCCGGCTCTGCACGAGGATGTCGAGCACGAGGCCGTCCTGGTCCACCGCACGCCAGAGCCAATGCGTCACCCCGGCAATCTTGATGACGACCTCGTCGAGGTGCCACTTGTCTCCGGCCGCAGGCAGCCGCCGCCGGATCCGGTTGGCGAATGCATGACCGAACTTGCGCGCCCATTGCCGCACGCTCTCATGGCTGACGAGGATGCCGCGCGCGGCCGGCATCTCCTCGACCCTGCGCAAGCTGAGCGGGAAGCGGAAATACAGCCAGACGGTGTGGCTGATGACCTCGGCTGGGAAGCGGTACCCGGCATAGCTGGGGCAAACGGGTGTCGTCATCCCCTCCGGTTACCCGCCCTGCTCCCGATCCGCAAGCCGGCCAGCAGCCAAGTTGACGGTGCCCTTAGGAGAAAAGACTCGTCCAGGGGTCGGTCAGCGGCCAGGCGATCAGATTATCGCCCCGTTACGACGCCGGCCAATGCCAGTTGTAGATTTGCTGCAGAGTGCCGCCCATAAGCGCCGTCCGCTCAGTGTCGGACAGGCGGTCGGTGATGCGAAACGCCTCGACTCCTTGCTCATAGGTCAACAGTTTGACCGCCCGGGTCCAGTCGGTGCCCCACATGCAGCGGTCGAGGCCGAAGGCGTCGAAGACGCGGCCGAGCGGATCCCAGATGTCATTGTAAGGGAAGGGCTCGCGCGACAGCGTGCAGGCCCCACTGATTTTCACCGCGACATTATCGCGGGCCGCCAGGGCGAGCAGCTTCGGCAGGTCGGCGAACGGCTCCGCGGGCGGCGGCGGCTCGTGCGGTTGCGACAACCCGAGATGGTCGATGACCATCCGCGTATTCGGATTTCGTGCCGCGAGCTGTCCCGCCTGCTCGAGGCGCCCCGTGCAGGCCACGTTGACCGGCAGCGAATGCAGCGCGGCCGTCGCGAGGACACGGTTGATGGCCGGGTCGGCGGGATCGGTCGAGGCGCTGTCCCTTAAGAAAATCCGGATGCCGACCGTGCCTTCGGTGGTAGCCCAGCCGGCAATTGTGTCGACCACGGCGGGATCTGTCGGATCGACCGGCTTGACGAGCCTGAACCGGCCGGGGTGCGCCGCGTAAACCTCGAGGGCGTAGCTGGCGTCGTAGCGATACATGCTGAACGGCGAGACCAGGATCGCGCCGTCGACGCCCGCTTCGTCCATGGCGGCCACCATCTGATCGCCGGTGACCTCGGCCGGCCCGGTGAGGGTGCCGACCCAGGGGCGGCCCGGGTGGTTGCGTTCATAGGCGTGAACCTGGGAATCCAGCGTCGGCATGACCTTCTCCGTACGACCGGGTCCCGATCAGGAGCGGCATGGCTGACCTATCGACAAGCCGCTCCGGATGGGTGGCGGTCATTATGACAGCGGAACCGGAAACCTGTAATCATTGGCTGGACCGGAGGTCCGGCAGGCCGCGAAGCCTGGGCTCTTGAGCGGCGGCCAGCGCCTTCTGCTCGCCAGAGCGGCGACCCGGCGCCTGCTCGCTGGATTGGGCAGCCACGGCGACCCACTGCCCGACAAATCGACGCTTCCCGCTGGCCGCCTGGGATCGGGTAAGGCGGAAGCCCGAAACCGTGGCCAGCGGCGCGCGTGATGCAGCCGAGAGCCGTGTCTCTGTCTCTGTCAGGGATACCCCCGCGACACGGATCCATGAGACGGCAAATTGCGTCTCATTTGGGCTGAAATAGACATTGTGATACGATAGGGTAAAAAGGTCTAGACGCTAACGAGACATTCGCGCGCCTGATGCTCCTCTACGTCTGTGCCGGGGTTGTCTAATCGCGCCTCTTCAGGCAACCGCTTACGTTCGAGAGTTTTGGCCGTGAAGTCGACCTGCTCGCCTGGGCAAAGGCGAAGCGACAGGGCCGCGCTGATTGGCGATCCTTCCCGGAGCGGCACCGTCGACGAGTTGCACATCAAACGCCTGGCGGTCGAGGAGTTACAGGTGGAGCGCACGGTCATTTCTCGGGGTTCAGGATGAGAATAGGCCGGGTACTCTGCCCGCGCTGTCGCGCTCGGAGCTTGATGCCGGCGATCAGGCTGCTGCTGCTGGACGGACGCGAATAGTCTGACGCAAGACCTCAATCTTGAAAGAGGAAGTGGACGATGAAGGCTGGTGTGATTTACCCGCAGATCGAACTTGGCGGCGATACAGGGGCAGTCAAGGCGTTCGCGCAAGCGGCAGAGGATTTGGGGTACGACCATATCGTGATCTACGATCACGTGCTGGGCGCCGTTCACGCCGGCAGAGAACCGAAATTGACCGGCCCTTACAAGGAAAACGATCCCTTCCACGAGCCGCTGGTCACCTACGCTTACCTCGCCGGCGTCACCAGGAAACTCGAATTGGTAACGGGTGTGATCATCCTGCCGCAGCGACAGACGGCTCTGTTCGCCAAACAGGCCGCGGATGTCGACCTGTTTTCGGATGGCCGGCTTCGTCTTGGCGTCGGCGTCGGCTGGAACTGGGTGGAGTACGACGGTCTCGAAATGTCGGGGCATTTTCGTCGCCGCGGCAAGCGGCAGGAGCAGCAGATCGCCTTGATCCGCAAGTTGTGGGAAGAGCCCGTGGTCGATTACAAGGACTCCGACCACCGGATCGATCGGGCCGGGATCTTGCCGCGCCCAAAACGGCGGATCCCGATCTGGCTGGGCGGCTTCAGCGAGGCTGCGTTCGACCGCGCGGCCCGGATCGGGGACGGCTTCCTGTTTTCGGGCCGGACCCAAACCGAGGCAGTCCAGATCAAGGCAAGGATCGAAGCCAAGCTTGTCGGCCTTGGAAGGGATGCCGCTGCATTCGGTTTCGAATCGATCCAGCAATACAGCCGCGGCGAGAACCGATGGCCTGGCGACATCGCGGCGTGGCGCGAAGCTGAGGGCAGCCACATATCTGTCGTGACGATGGGCGCGAACCTCACTACGGTGGATGGCCATATCGAAGCCATCAAGCGCTGGCGCGACGTCTACAACTCGGTTTGTTAGGGCTCTGCTTGCGCCAGCGCTTGCGGCTTCGAATTCCGCTCGTCAACCCCGGATGACCGGGCAATTCTCGTCGCGGACCCAATCGCCGAAGCTCAGATAATAGACCCGCACGTCGTCAAACCCGGCGCGCACCGCCGCCGCGGCGCCTAACGCAGCCCTTCCGCCGCCTTCGCAATGAGTCACGATATGGTCGCCCGGGCCAAATCCGACCCGCTCCAGCATCGCGCGCAGCGCCGGCGCCGGCCGAACCACGCCATTCTCGATCAGGTCCACATGCGACAGGTGGCGCGCCCCAGGCAGGTGGCCGCTACGGGGACGATTACGCGCATCCTCGCCGGTGAACTCCGCGCGCGTCCGCGTATCGAACACATGCGCGCGACCATCGAGCTGATCCCTCAAAGTCTGGCGGTCGACCAGCCCGACCGACCCTGATCCCGGCACCGCCCGGAAGCCGCCCGCGGATGGCGCGGCTGCCGGCGGCAGCCCGGTCGCCGCTGCAAGGGCAGGCCAGCCGCCATTCAGGATGACGGCGTTCAGGCCGTAATATTGCAGGATGAACCAGACCCGCGCGGCGTTTGTCATGCCGCCGCTGTCATAAGCGACAGCGGTCACCGTCGGGTCGAGTCCGAGCGCGCTCAGCGCGTTGTCCCAGTAAGTAGTCTTGGCGAAGCCGGTATCGGCGGCCTTGGCGGCGGCGTCCCATTCATCGAGCGGCACACGCACCGCGCCGGGAGCATGAGCGGCATCAAACGCCATTTGATCCCGCACATCGAGATATCGCAGCGCGCCGAGCGAACTCAGGTTGCCGACATCGACAAAGGGATCGTTTGGCATCGCAGGCCTCTCTTCCTTGGGTTGGCGTTGCCGAAAAATCGGCACTGAGCGCGGGTCAGCCTTTTAGCTCAGCCAGGATCGGCAGCAAGTACTCGGCGAAGCGTTTGGGGTTCTCCGCGAACGGGAAGTGTCCGATGCCTTGCATCGCCTGGAACCGGACGCCGGGAATTTTGGCCGCCGTGGCCTCGGACAATTCCACGGTGCAGGAGTAGTCGTACTCACCCGTCAGCATGAACAGCCGGCACTTATTCGTATCGATGCGCCCGACCCGTTCCCGGGCGTCCCACTCGCCGGAATAGAAGGCGATGTCGCCGAAGAAAACCTGCGGGCCGCCCTGGCCATAATGCCACGCGATCTGTTCCACGTATTCCGCAGGGCTTTGCGGGGCGCTGAGGGCGCGTATCCACTCCGGCACGAATTGCGCCTGGTTGACGTGCGGGTGCGCCGCCCAAATGGTTTGGCGCTGGTTGATCTTGTCGCAAGCCTCGCAGGCGATGATGCCGGCGAAGGCCTCGGGGTGTCGGTAGGCCAATTCCAGACAAATCTCGCCTGACATCGACGCCCCGAGGGCCACCGGTTTGTGCAGTCCCGCCGCGGCGACGAACCCCATGATGAGATCAACGTAGAGGTCTGTATTCAGCCGCCAGGAGCCGTGGATCGCGCCCTCCGGTGGCGGCGATTTGCCGTGCCAGGGCAGGTCGAACGATACCAGCCGGTGATGTTCGACGATGCGCGGATCGGCCATCAAGCCATGGAATTGCCGCCCATCAGCGCCGGCGGTGTGCATGCACAGCACGTCCTGCCCCGATCCCGCCGACTCGCTGTAGATCCGATAGGTCACGCCGCCGACGGTCATGGGCACGTAGCGGCCGGTGACCGCCGGCACCGCTCGGGCCCCTTCGCGCGGATGCAGCGACACCGGCACCGGCGGCGACCGACCCAAGGCCAGCCACTTGCCGACCTCGAGCACGCGCCGCGCGACATGGGCGTGCTGCATGAAGGCGAGCTCGTCGCCTTGAATCGAAAATTCCGGCAGCCGGTACATCATCGCGAAGATGCCGTGATGGTGACGCGGCGGAATGGGTTCGAGAAACCGAGCCCATGTCGCCTCGGGCGCCGCCAGGACAAAGGCGGGAGTCCCTGGATCGGCGGCGACCTGCCCTTCGACGAAATTGAAAACCGTCGTGTCGTTTCCCGACGCGACCGCAAAGCAAACGGCCCACGGTCCCGCCCAGGTACCGAGGACCGCATCGACAGCACACGCGTTTCGCCAGGCGACAGTGTCGGAGAAGGCGGTCATCGTAGATAGATCATTTCCAGAACCACCGCATAATGGCGGTCACCGTACCAGAACCGCTCGGCATTGCTAACCGCCCGTATTAGGCTCATCATCGGCGACCGGGGAGGGGATGGTAGCGGCGATGGATGCGGTCGGCGTCGATCACCAATGGGTTATTCCGCGGCAGCGGGACGGGTAAACAGCCTGACGGCTTCGCCGGCGGTGTAGTAGCCGCGGGCAATGTCACGTTGCACCATCGCGGGGTCACGCTCCGCAGCGGGCCCGTAACCGCCGCCGCCCGGCGTCTTAACCGCGATCCAATCTCCAGGAGTCAGTACGTAACCTTCGCCCTTCGAGAGATGCGGGGGAGATGCGACGGTTCCGCCCTGGCTGACGGTAATCTCGTTGACCGCGCCGGGGCCGCCGCCGAGCAGGCCCGGCGGTCCGGCGCGCCCGTGATCCATCAGGAACGAGGCTTTCGCCTCGCCGCGCAACAGCCGGATCTGGTAGTCGATCCCGAAGCCGCCGCGATGCCGTCCCGCGCCTCCCGAGCCTTCGCGCAGGGCAAAGCGGTCGAACAGGATCGGGTAATGCTGTTCGAGAATCTCGACCGGCTGGGTCTTCGAGATCCCGACGCTCGAGCAGCCGTTGGTGAGCCCGTCCGTCTGCCACCACCCGCCGTACCCGCCGCCGCTGAACAGGTACATGATGTAATGCCGGTTCTCTTCGGGGTCGTAGCCGCCGAGACCGAAATTGCCGCTGGTACCGGCCGGCGCCGCGAAGAGACACTCCGGGACGGCCTGGCCCATCGCCCCGAACACCGCCTCCATGATGCGCTGCGCCACCTCGGCAGCGCAGCCGGCAACCGGACGCGGATAGCGGGCATAAAGAAAGGTGCCGTCGGGCGGGGCAATGTGGATCGGCGCGAAACAGCCGGCATTGATCGGCACATCGGGGAAAATGTGCTTCATCGCGACATAGACGGCCGATTGCGTCGTCGCCCAGACCGAGTTCATCGGGCCGCGGCACGGCGGGCTCGACCGCGACAGGTCGAAATGGATGTCGGAGCCGGAAACCGTCATGTCCAGCACTACTTCGAGCGGCCGATCGACAATGCCGTCGCTGTCGACGATCGCGGTCGCGGAATAGGTCCCGTCCGGGATGCTGTCGATATGCGCGCGCATAAGCCGCTCGGAACCCGCCTTGAGCTCCGCGATTGCGCCGTCGACGGTCTCGACGCCGTAGCGGTCGAGCAATTGGGTCAGCCTTCTCTCGCCGACGCTGAGTGCGCCGAGCTGCGCGCGGATGTCGCCGATGCGCTCCTCGGCGACGCGGATGTTGTTCAGCACGATGTCGACGACGTCCTGGCAAATCTCGCCACGCCGCACGAGCTTTACCGGCGGCAGGCGCAGCCCCTCCTGCACGATCTCGGTCGCCGTCGCGGAAAAACCACCCGGCACCATGCCCCCGGTGTCCGGCCAATGGCCGGTATTCGACAGGTAGCACCACAGCCGGCCGCGGTAATAGAACGGCCGCACCATCTTGACGTCCATCAGGTGGGTGCCGCCGAGATACGGGTCGTTGACCAGGATCACGTCGCCCGGTTCGAGGTCGCGGCGGCGCGCTATGACGGCCTGGGTGGTGAACTGCATCACCCCGACAAAAATCGGCAGGCCGAGTTCGCCCTGGGCGACGACTTCGCCGGTGGTGCGATCGTAGATCCCGTTGGAGCGGTCAAATCCCTCGGAGATGACCGGCGAGAACGAGGTTTTCTCGTGGACGAGATCCATTTCGCTGGCCACCTGCCGCAGCCCATTCTGGATCACCGCCAGCGTCACCGGATCGAGGGTCATCTCTCACCTACCGAAATCACCAGATTGCCCAAGCCGTCGACGACGGCGGTCGCGCCGGGGTCGATGACGACCGTCGTATCGGGCTGCTCGACGATGGCCGGACCGGCGAGCCTCGCCCCTCTGTCGAGAAAAGCCCGGTCGTAGATCGGGGTATCGAACCAGCCGCCGCCGAAGCGCACCTGCCGCATGCCGCTCGGCTGCATTGCCGCAGACCGTTCAGCCGGGGCAAAGATCGCCAGATCGACCGGCGCGCGCCGCCCGATCACGGTGGTGCGCAGGTTGGCCAGCATCGCCGTCATCTCCGGCAGCTCGATGTCGAACCGCGCCTTGTAGCTCTCCATAAAATCGGCCAGTACCGCGTTGCGGTCAAAACCCGGCGCTGTCACCGGCACCCGGAACACGTGGCTTTGACCGCGGAACAGGAGATCAGCCTCATGCTGTACCACGATTTCGGCGAGCGGCACTCCTTCACTATCGAGAAGCTGCCGGCCAGAAGCGGCCTGATCGGCGAAGCGGCCGTCGATGTCGCCGGTTTCCGCATTGGCGAGCGGCTGACCGATGCTCTGGACAAAATCGTGCCGCACCGGCGCGAGCACGCAACCCAGACCCGAGGTGATGCCGGGAAAGCGCGGCACCAGCACGGTCGGTATCCCCAGCTCGCGAGCGATTTCGACGGCGTGCAACGGACCGGCGCCGCCAAACGCAAACAGCGCGAAGTCACGGGGATCGTGCCCTTTCTCGACCGACACCAGCCGGATCGCATGCGCCAGCTGATTGGTGGTGACGGCGACGACCGCCACGGCGGCGGCGATCGCGTCCAGGCCCAGTGGCGCGCCGATCTGCGCCTCGATCGCGGCTGCGATCCTCTCCATTGGCGCAGCTCCGGCGACGCCGGTCAGACGATCGGGATTGAGACGGCCGAGCACCAGATTGGCATCGGTGACGGTGACGTCAGTGCCGCCTCTTCCATAGGCGATCGGCCCGGGACGGGCGCCGGCGCTTTCGGGCCCGACCTGCAACAGGCCGGCCCGGGTGATCCGCGCGATGCTGCCGCCGCCGGCCCCGATGGTGTGTATGTCGACCAGCGGCACGCGCAACGGCACGCCATAGGCGATGTCTTTCTCCGCGCTCAGCGCCGGCTCGCCCGCTGCGATCAGCGACACGTCGAAACTGGTCCCGCCCATGTCGCAGGCGACGAGGTTGGGGTATCCCGCCTGCGCGCCGATCCTTGCCGCCGCAATGGCTCCGGCGGCCGGACCGGACAAGACCGTGTGCACGGCGAGATCGACGGCCGTGCCCACCGCCATCATGCCGCCATTCCCCTGCATCACGAGAAGCTCGTTGTTCAGCCCCGCGCCGCGCAGGTTCTGTGAGAGGCGGCCGAGATAGCGCGACACGATTGGCTGCACGTAGCCGTTGAGGGCTGCCGTGCTGCCGCGTTCGAATTCACGCACTTCGCGCAGGATGTCGCTGCCCAGGGTCACGAACCGGTTGGTCCAGAGCTCCCGCGCAATTTCCGCGCAGCGCTGCTCATGCGACGGGTTGGCGTAGGAATGGATGAAATGAATGACCAATGCTTCGGCGCCGCGCTCGCGCAAGCGATGCACTTCCTGCCGCACCGCCGCCTCGTCGAGCGGCGTCAGGATCCGGCCGGCGGCATCGATGCGCTCGGACACCTCGGCCCGCAGATCGCGCGGGATCAGCGCCTCGAAGCTGCCGGTCATGCCGTACGGATTGGGGCGGGTGCGGCGGCCGAGCTCGAGAACGTCGCGAAACCCGGCCGTGGTGATCAGCCCGCAGCGCGCTCCCTTGCGTTCGAGCACGGCGTTGGTGGCGACCGTGGTGCCGTGCACCAGCGCGGCTACCGCGGCGAGATCGGTTTCGAGCGCGGAGAGCCCGGCAATGAAGCCGACCGACTGGTCCGCGGGGGTCGATGGCACCTTGGCGACGCGAAAGACGCCGCGCTCCGGATCGAGCGCCAGCAGGTCGGTGAACGTGCCGCCGACATCGACCCCGATCTGCCACGCCATCCGCTATTCCTCGCCGCCTTGCCGCGCGTCTCGGTCACGCACGCGCATCAGTGCCCCAGGTCCTGCTGCGCCAGCGGCGGCGCCTCTTTCAGGTTCATTCGGCCGTCATAGATCGGCGGCGCAGCGGTCGTCGGACCCGGATATTGCACGAAGAAGATGGTCCCGCCGGTCACCGTGTGCATTTCGTGCTCGAAATGCGGGTCGGGCATATAGGCGATCGTGCCAGGACCGTAGAGCTTTCCGGCAAACGTGAACTCGCCCTCGACGATGTACCAGACCTGCGCGAAATCGTGCCGGTGCAGCGGAAAGGACGCGCCCGGCGCGTACTTAAGAAACCCCGCATTGGGTTCCGTCGGACGTTCCGGCCGCGGATGAAACAGGAACTTGGTGACATTGCCAAATCGCCCCATTTCCCATTCCATGTCGGCGGAATGCTTGAACTCGGGCGGGTGATGGGTATCGCCGTGACTCATATCGAGCTCTCCTGTTTTGCAGCCAACCGGTCTTGAGACTTCATCCAATAACCCAGCCGGGGACAATGTTGGTCATGCGAAACGCGTTTTGGCCCAGCCGGTCTCGAACGGTACGTTCATCAACGGCTCCGACCGCTTGTGGCGGAACATCCAGGTTCCATCCACCCGCGCATACGTCTCGTGATCGATACCGGCGCGCCACATCGCCTGGTTACTGGCGGCCAGCGTGCACGGCATGAACAGATACCAACGCGCTCGTGCGGTATCGCCGTCGACCTGAATATGGCCGTTCAGGCTGTAATGGATCGCAAAGGAGAAGATCCCCGACGCTCCCCGGAAGAAACTCCGGATTGCCTCGCGCCCTTCGAACCGGCCCAAGCCGGGGCTTTCCCAAACCGCGTCTTCGGTGAACAAGCTCGCGATCCCATCGGCGTCGTACTGGTTATCGCACAGCGCGGCATAGCGCGCTTTCAGATTGCGGATCGCCTCCGCGTCTTCCAGCACCTGCAAGCGCCGCTCAATCCGTTCGAGCCGTGCCGGATCAAATCGGTTCACTTGCGCCATATGGTCCTCGCGCTGTTTTGCGCCGCCAAGCCATCCCCGTTGTCGCCAAAACCTAGATCAAAGGCCGGCGACTAGCGGCCGAGCATCGCCGGAAGCGCTCGCGTCGGGACGCCCCCGGTCGCGCCAGCGCATCGAGTATCATGAAGTGGTCGGCGCCGTCCAATCGGCGCTACTCAAAGATTGTGGACACCATCAAGGGGCGCGCGGAACCCAACCCGTTCGCCGTCCGGACTGATCGGCGCAATGCTTCGCTCGGGGTCTGCAAAAATCAGACGGCGAGGCGGGAAGCTGAGGCTCTGAGTTTCGGCTCGTACGGATGGCGCAGATTCGTTGGGCATGAACCAAACCCCGGGTTAAAAGCGAGCCGGTGCCCGCGGCCGGCTCGATCGCCGGGCATGCTAATCGCCATCGGGTCACCTAAAAAGCGGTCACTTACGTCCAATCACTCGAATGGTCCCTACGGGCACGAAAAGCGGTTTCTAACCCCTTGCCGGGCGCGGGTGTGGGTTCAGTAGAAGACCTTCGCCGGGGCGCACAGGAGGGGGGACGCGCCGACAGCGGCCATTCGGCACCGCGGTCCCGAGCTCGCCAACAGCACCGAACGTTTAGTGGACACCCGTCTCGGCCCAGCCCTCAGCCGGCCGCCGATCGGTCGACCATGCCGATCCAGAAGAGCTGGCGGGCGCCGCCCTCGACGTTGTACTTGTGCAAGAGGCTGGGCGCGCCGTCGCCCGCGATTGCGGGATACCGAGAGGCAGTCCGGCCCGTGCCGCGGTCCGCCGGTTTCGTCCGGTGCCGGTGCGCCCACGGCATGAGCCGCGACGAGGAGCCGGCCGCTCGGATCGATGTGAAAGGTGCGGCGCCCGCATGTCGCCTTTGCCGACGCAGTTGCCGTCGCCGTCGCGGGCCAATTGGCCGGCGGTATAGACGATCTTGCCGCTGCCGCCCACTGTTACGACATGCGAGTGGGACGGCTTTCCGCCCGACATTCCGACATTCATGCCTTCCGGCTGAAACCGCTCGATCTTGAGAACCATTCTGCTTTCCTGGTCAGATTTGGCACCATGCGGCCGGAACTGGCGCACAAGACGGCCCGGCGGGATAGCGGCTTGGTTCAGGCCATGCGCGACGGTCGCTTGCGAGTCGCGTCAGCCGGGTCAGCCGACCCCGGCGGGAAAGAACGGCAAATAGCTGCTACCGGCGATCCTGCCGACCCTGTCGAGCGCCCGATCGTTGCGCGCTTGTTCCAACGCCAGTCCGCGCTGAGGCTGGCGCCACTGGCGGCAAGGTGCTCCGGGCGCGTCAGCGCGCCGCTTCCCGCGCGTCACGGCCGTGACGACTCCGGCCGGTGGCGATGACCGGAGCCCGCGCGCGGTTGACAAGCGTGCCCTGATCCCGTTCATTGCCGCCGCCCCTGTCACGCGGGAACCGCTTGCCTATGACGACACCCGTTGACGTGCTGATCATCGGCGCCGGGGCCTCCGGCGCCGCAGTAGCCTGGAGCCTCGCCGAGACCAGGATGCACATCCTCTGCCTCGAGCAGGGCGACTGGATGAAGCCGTCGGAATATCCGAGCACCGCGCGCGACTGGGAGGCGCGCCAGCTGAACGATTTTCACATCAGTCCCAATCGCCGGGCGCGCGATACCGACTATCCGATCAACGACGCCGAAACGCCGATTAAGATTGCCAATTTCAACGGCGTCGGCGGCGGTACGGTGCTCTATGCAGGGCATTTCCCGCGCCTGCATCCGTCCGATTTCCGCGTGCGCACACTGGACGGCGTCGCCGACGACTGGCCGATCGACTACCAGACGCTGCAGCCGTTCTACGCCGAGAATGACCGGATGATGGGCGTCTCGGGGCTCGCCGGCGATCCCGCCTATCCGCCGCACGAGCCGATGATGCCGCCCTTACCGCTCGGCAGATCCGGCACGGCGCTGGCGCGCGGGCTCAACAAGCTCGGCTGGCATTGGTGGCCGTCGGACAGCACGGTCGCCTCAGTCGATTACGAGGGCCGCGCCAGATGCATCAATCTCGGCCATTGCACCTCGGGCTGCGCACAGGGCGCCAAGGCCAGCACCGACATCACCTACTGGCCGGCGGCGATCCGCGCCGGCATCGAGCTGAAGACACGCTGCCGGGTGCGCGAGATCACCGTCAACGAATACGGCATGGCATCCGGGGCGGTCTATTACGATGCGGACGGAGTCGAGCGGTTTCAGCCCGCCGAGGTCGTCATCCTCGCCTGCAACGCCGTCGGTACCGCGCGGATTCTTTTGAACTCGGCCTCCGCGCGCTTCCCGAACGGCCTCGCCAATTCGAGCGGCCTCGTCGGCCGGAACCTGATGTTCCACCCCTATGCGCGGATCGCCGGCTATTTCGACGAGACGCTCGACGGTTATCGCGGCCCTGGGAACTGCATCTGGAGCCAGGAATTCTACGAGACCGACCGCTCTCGCGGCTTCGTGCGCGGCTACACTTTCGAATTCTCGCGCGGCCAGGGGCCGGTGATGGCCGCGGTGCACGGCAATGAGATCGGCCGCCTGCCCTGGGGTACGGACCACCACCGCGCCTATCGCAAGCTGTTCTGCCACCGCACCGGCATGGTTGCGATCTGCGAGGACCTGCCAGAGGCGCACAACACGGTGACGCTCGACCCGGTGCTGAAGGATGGGCACGGCATCCCGGCGCCGAAGATCACCTATCGGTTGAGCGAAAACAGCCGCCGCATGCTGGACCACGCGGTGGCGCGCGCGACCGAGATCCTGCGCGCGGCCGGCGCCTACGACGTCTGGTCCGAGGCGCCGATCCCGGAGGGCGGCTGGCATCTGATGGGCACTGCGCGCATGGGCACCGATCCGGCGCGCTCGGTCGTCAACGAATGGGGCCGCAGCCACGACGTGAAGAACCTATTCATCGTCGACGGCAGCATCTTTGTGACTTCGGGCGGTGTGAACCCGACGCGAACCATCCAGGCGCTGGCCTTGTATGTGGCGGACAGCATCAAGCAGCGTCTTGCCACGCTGTTCGATTGAGGGGGTGAGAATGCTGTCTGCCGAGCAACGCCGCGCGCTGCGCTGCCTCGCCGAGACGATGATCCCGGCGAGCGCCGAATACGGCGTGCCGAGCGCCGGCGACGACGCGATCTTCGCCGACATTCTGAAGAGCCTCGGCCGCGATGCGGCGCATGTGGTCGCGGTGCTTGAGACGCTCGATGCAATGGCGGGCGGCCCGTTCGCCGATCTCGATCCGGCACGGCGGGAGGCCGTCGCCAAAAAGCTGCGCGAGGCGGGCGGCGAGGCGCTGACCTATACGAGCCGCATCATCCTGCAATGCTATTACCGCGACGACCGGGTCATGCGCTCGCTCGGCATGGAACCGCGACCGCCCCATCCGAAGGGCTTCGAGGTCGAGCCGGGCGACTGGTCGCTATTGGACCCGGTGCGCGCGCGCCCGAAGCTCTATCGCGAGGTCGGCTGAGACTCACCCGGCCGGTGCGCGAGCCGGCTCGATCGCGAATTGCCCTGCCGCGTTGCCGCCCATCATGCGGGCGATCGGCGGCTCCGGGACATTGGCCTCGCGCAGCAGCGCCAGCGCATCCCAGGTGTTCGTCGCATCGTGGTGCGGGAGCATGACCCCTAGACGACCTCGGCCGCGACATCCTCGGGTAGGTTCAGGATACATATAAAAAGTGATCACAAGCCCCATCTGGTCATTTCAATGCCAAGGGCCGCGCCTTCAGCCAGAGAAACAGGGGAATGCGGGTCCAGCGCTGCATGTGATCCCGCCTATCGCCGGCATCGGGAACGGGTTCGCGGAGGGACGTGATTGCGAACCCAGCATCCTCCAATGCAGTCGCGTAGGCTTCCAGCGGCATCGACCATCCGGCAAAACACATCTGCAGACCATCTCGCTCTTCAGTGCCTTCGAAGCGCTTCCAGCCAAAGTAACTGTCTTGGACGATAAAGGGGGAAGCGGCTTCGGCAGTGGCGAAGCGCCCGCGATCGGAGAACGGATGCACGATCGAGACGAACAGCGTTCCTGCGGGTCGCAGGACGCGCCTGATTTCTTTCAGGGTTGCCGGAACATCCTGGACGTCCATCAGCACGTTGTAGGCCATGACGAGATTGAAGCAGGCGTCCTCGAACGGCAGATTTGTTCCCGACGCGATGGCGTAGGCGTCGGCCGATCGCGCCTCCTTGGCCGCGTTTACCAATTCCCAAACAGGATCTGCTGCCGTGACCCTGTAGCCGCAGGCTTTCAACTCACGCGAGATGCGACCTTCTCCACACCCCACGTCGAGCGCTTCGCCTTCGCCGCGACCGACGAAAGCAATCAAGGATTCTCGATAAGCCCAGAACGCGTCGTGATTTGGCGCACGCGCCCATTCGATCCACTCGCTGGCGACACGGGACCAATGCTCGCGGTCGGCAGTTCTTGTCATCAGCGCCCCTCGGGCACGGAACGGGAAAGTGGTCAAAGGCCCGAGGCGGCGCGGCGGCGCTCAGGCAACGCGAAGCAGCAGCGGCGCGCCGGCAGCCAGGCGGCAGTTCTCGGCCGCCAGCGCCAGGCTGCGGTCGAGGGTGCCGGCGGTGAGCCAGCCCACATGCGGCGTCAGCACCGCGTTGGGAAGGCGCAGCAGCGGGTCCGCGGGGTCCACCGGCTCGTGCACGAACACGTCCAGCCCGGCGGCGAGGCGGCCGGTGCGCAGCGCCTCCGCCAACGCGGCCCGGTCCAC
>DATFCQ010000398.1:0-6380 GCA_035252905.1 Allostellaceae bacterium
CGGCATTTGCGGTGCCTGCACGCTGCTGCTCGACGGCGAGCCCGTTCGCTCTTGCCTCACCTTCGCGGCAGATTGCGAAGGCCGCCAAGTCAGGAGCATCGAGGACCTCGACGACGATCCAGTGGCCATCGCGTTGCGTGCCGCCTTCACGGCCGAGCACGCGCTGCAATGCGGCTATTGCACGCCGGGCATGATCGTCCGTGCCTGGCGCCTCCTGCAGGAAAACCCAAACCCGAGCGATGCCGAGATCCGGCTCGGCATCGCCGGGAATTTGTGCCGCTGTACCGGCTATCAGAACATCGTCAAGGCGATACGCGCCGCCGCCGACGTGCTGCGCAACGCCAAGGAGGCCGCCCAATGAGTGCCGAACCGGCAACCGCAGCCGCAACCCCGGCCGCCCGCACAACGCAGCTCGAAGGCCTCGGCACCCGCAGGAAGCGCGTCGAAGACGTGCGCTTCACCCAGGGCAAGGGCCGCTATGTCGACGACATCAAACTCGCCGGCATGCTGTTCGGCGATTTCGTCCGCTCGCCGCACGGTCACGCGCGGATCAAGTCGATCGACAAGCAGGCGGCGCTGGCACTGCCGGGCGTCAAGGCGGTGCTGACCGCCGAGGATCTAAAGCCATTGAAGCTGCACTGGATGCCGACATTGGCCGGCGACGTCCAGGCCGTGCTGGCCGACGAAAAGGTGCTGTTTCAAGGCCAGGAGGTCGCCTTCGTCGTCGCCGAGGACCGCTACGTCGCGGCCGACGCCGTCGATCTCGTCGAGGTCGAATACGAGGCCTTGCCGGCGCTCGTCGATCCGAACAAGGCGCTGGCCGCCGATGCGCCGGTGCTGCGCGAAGACTTGAAGGACAAGGCGAGCGGCGCGCACGGCCCGCGCAGACATCACAATCACATTTTCACCTGGGAAATCGGCGATGCCGAGCGGACGGCGCGGGCAATCGCGACAGCGCCGGTCGTCGCGCGCGAGCGCATCGTCTATCAGCGCGTTCACCCGTGCCCGCTCGAAACCTGCGGGTGCGTCGCGTCAATGGACAAGGTGAATGGCCGGCTGACGGTTTGGGGCACGTTCCAGGCACCGCATGCGGTGCGCACCGTCGCCTCGCTGATCTCCCAAATCCCCGAGCATAAGATCCGCATCGTCTCGCCCGACATCGGCGGCGGCTTCGGCAACAAGGTCGGCGTCTATCCCGGCTATATTTGCGCGATCGTCGCCTCGATCGTGCTCGGCGTCCCGGTCAAATGGGTCGAGGACCGGATGGAGAACCTGCAGGCGACCGCCTTCGCCCGCGACTACCATATGGACGGCGAGATCGCCGCCACCGCGGACGGCCGCATCACCGCCTTGCGCTGCCATGTGCTTGCCGACCACGGCGCGTTTGACGCCTGCGCCGACCCGACCAAATACCCGGCCGGCTTTTTCAGCATCTGCACCGGCTCCTACGACATCCCGACGGCGCATGTCACGGTCGACGGCGTTTACACCAACAAGGCGCCGGGCGGCGTCGCCTATCGCTGCTCGTTCCGGGTCACCGAGGCCTCATATTTCATTGAACGCATGGTCGACGTCCTGGCGCGCAAGCTTGGGGTCGACCCGGCGGAAATCCGGCGCCGCAACCTTGTCCGCAAGGAGCAGTTTCCGTACCGCTCGGCGCTCGGCTGGGAATACGACAGCGGCGACTACCTGACGGCCCTCGACAAGGCCCTCGACGCGGTCGGCTACGCTGCGCTGCGCGACGAGCAGCAGCGCAATCGGGAAGCTTTCGGCCGCGGCGAGACGCGCCGGCTGATGGGCATCGGGGTCAGCTTCTTCACCGAGATCGTCGGCGCCGGGCCGATCAAGAACTGCGACATCCTGGGCCTCGGCATGTTCGATTCCTGCGAGATCCGCGTGCACCCGACCGGCAGTGCGATCGCGCGGCTCGGCACGATCAGCCAGGGCCAGGGCCACGCTACGACCTTCGCCCAGATCCTGGCGAGCGAGATCGGCATCCCGGCAGAGAATATCACGATCGAGGAGGGTGATACCGACACGGCACCCTATGGGCTCGGCACCTACGGCTCGCGCTCGACCCCGGTCGCCGGTGCGGCAACGGCGATGGCCGGCCGCAAGATCCGAGCGAAGGCGCAAATGATCGCCGCCCATCTGCTCGAAGTGCACGACGACGATCTCGAATGGGACGTCGACCGTTTCCGGGTCAAGGGCGTGCCGGAGCTGTCGAAGACCATGAAGGAGCTCGCCTTTGCCGCCTACAACAACGTGCCGCCGGGCCTGGAGCCGGGGCTCGAGGCGGTCAGCTATTACGACCCGCCGAACATGACCTACCCGTTCGGCGCCTATGTCTGCGTCGTCGATGTCGATGTCGATACCGGGGTCACGGAGATCCGCCGGTTCTACGCGCTCGACGATTGCGGCACGCGGATCAACCCGATGATCGTCGAGGGGCAGGTGCATGGCGGGCTGACCGAGGCGCTGGCGATCGCGATGGGGCAGGAAATGGACTATGACGCGTTCGGCAATCTCAGGAACGCGAGCCTTCTCGACTACTTTCTGCCGACCGCGGTCGAGACGCCAAATTGGGAGACCGACTACACGACGACGCCGTCGCCGCACCATCCGATCGGCGCCAAAGGCGTCGGCGAGTCGCCGAATGTCGGCGGCGTTTCCGCCTTTTCCAATGCGGTCAACGACGCCTTCGCGCATCTCGGCGTGATCCACATGCCGATGCCGCACGACCACTGGCGGGTGTGGCAGACGGCGCAGCACCTCGGCCTCACTGCCGCCTGAGCCAGATGTAGATCAGCAAGAGGTCTGGCCTGACGTGACACTCGCGGCAATCGATCTCCGCCGCGCCTCCTCTATCGCCGCAACGGTTTCGGCATTGGGAACTTTCACATCGAAGGGCAGGGCCTTTCCGCCGCCACACGCACCAGCAACAGCCGGATCGCGTCGGAAACCGACAGCCCCATTTCCGCGAGAACCTTCGCGGCCTTGTCCTTCACCTGCCAAAAACTGCTTTAATATTTCGGGCCAAGCCATCAGCGGCAATCCTCCGGTTGAGGGGCGCGGAGGGTGTCGCATCCTTGCTCTTCAAAATATCGGGGACCTGAGCCGCCAGTTCCGCTTTGCCCATTCACATCCATATGTTGTGTTCCGCATTCAAACTGCATCTGCGGGTCGGGCTCAGGGATACCCGTGCATTTTTGAACGCCTCAATGGCATAGTCGGCGCTTTCGCCACCAAGGGCAAAAAGGGAGTGCGCCGCATGAAGAATACGGAAGAGATCTGGTCGCTGGTCGATGCCAAGGAGAGGCCTTTCACCCAATTGTCCGACCGGGTCTGGGAGACGCCGGAACTGTGCTACGGCGAGTTCCGCTCCTGCGCGGAGCATACCGCAACGCTGGAGCGGCAGGGATTTCGGGTAACAAAGGATGTCGCGGGGATTCCGACGGCGGTGATGGGCGAGGCCGGGGATGGGGGACCGGTGATCGCCATCCTCGGCGAATACGACGCGCTGCCAGGCCTGTCGCAGGAAGCCGGTGTCGCCGAGCCGCAGCCTCTGCCGGGCAGTGGTGAGGGTCATGGCTGCGGTCATAATCTCTTGGGGTCTGCATCGCTGCTGGCCGCGACCGCGGTGAAGGACTTTCTGGCGGCGCACGGCATCAAGGGGCGCGTGCGCTATTACGGCTGCCCGGCGGAGGAAGGCGGCGCCGCCAAGGGGTTCATGGTGCGGGCCGGGGTGTTTTCCGACGTGGATGTCGCGATCACCTGGCACCCCTCCGCCTTCTCCGGCGTCCATGAACCGGTATCGCTGGCCAACACCCGCATCGATTTCGCCTTCGTCGGCCGCGCCGCGCACGCCGCCGCTGCGCCGCATCTGGGACGCAGCGCGCTCGACGCGGTGGAGCTGATGAATGTCGGCGTGAACTATATGCGCGAGCATATGCCGTCCGATGCGCGCGTGCATTACGCGCTGCTGGATGCCGGCGGGATCGCACCGAACGTGGTGCAGGCGAACGCAAAGGTACGCTACCTGATTCGGGCGCGGAACCTGCCGGAGCTGACCCGCCTGATCGAACGCGTGCGCAAGATCGCCGACGGCGCCGCGCTGATGACCGAGACCGCCGTCAAGGCGCAGGTCGTCAGCGCCGTTTCCAATTTGCTGGGGAACACACCGCTGGAGAAGGCGATGCACGACAATCTGCTGCGCCTCGGCCCGCCGCCGTTCGACGAGGCAGACCATGACTTCGCCCGCAAGATCCAGGCGACGCTGAGCGAGGAGGACATCGAAGCCGCGTTCCGTCGCGCCGGCATGCCGATCAAGGACGTGCCGCTGTGCGACGAGATCGTGCCGCTCGACGCCAGGAGCGCACCGATGATGGGCTCGACCGACGTCGGCGATGTGAGCTGGGTGGTGCCGACGGTGCAGGCGCGTGGTGCGACCTATGCGATCGGCACGCCGGGCCATTCCTGGCAATTGACGGCGCAAGGCAAGACGGCGGCGGCGCACAAGGGTCTTGTGCACGTCGCGAAGGTCATGGCGTGCACGGCGGTGGATGTGTTGCAGGACGACGTGCTACTGGCGCGCGCCAAGGCCGATCATCAGGCGCGCGTGGGGCGCACGCCCTATGTCTGCCCGTTGCCGGAGGAATTGGATCCGCCCCTCAAGATGTCCGCGTAGATCGCGGCGGGCGGTTTGTCGTCAGGCCGGGTGAATACGGCCGATCCCGCTGAATTCGCGAATGCCGGCAACGCCATGTCGGAGACGCCGCCGGAATTTTGATCAAAATCTCGATTTTAATATCCGGAAGGTGCCCGCGCGGTTTGCGCGAGCACCTTATCGGAGGCGGCGAGCAGCCGTTCTTTTGCGATGTCATCGAGGAAGGCGGCGCGGATCGCGTTCCTATTCATCTCGACCAGCTCCGCCGCCGAGAGATCGAGCGCGGCAGCGGTCGCCGTGAAGTTCTGCGATAGGTAGCCGCCGAAATAGGCCGGGTCGTCGGAGTGCAGCGAAACCGCGACGCCGCGGCGCAGCAGGCGTGCGACGTTGTGCCCCGCAAGCGTCGAGAAGACCCCGAGACAAACGTTAGAGAGCGGACAAACCGTCAGAGGGATCTGTTCGGCGGCGAGCCGGTCGAGCAGCGCCGGATCCTCGTCCGCCCGAACACCGTGGTCGATCCGTTCCGCGCCCAGGATGTCGATCGCCTGCGCGACAAAATCCGCCGGTCCCTCCTCGCCGGCATGGGCGACGGTGTGCCACCCCTGAGCGCGGGCGAAGCGGAAATGGCGCTCGTAAACCCGTGGCTCGTTTCCCTGTTCGGCACCGTGCAGTCCGACGGCGAGGATGTCGTCGCCGCAGGCCCGCAACTCGCGGAGCATGTCTAACGCCTCCTCAGGATCGCGATGCCGCACGCAGCCGGCGATGATGCCGCCGGTCATGCCGAAATTGTCCTTAGCCTCCCGGAAGGCGCTGGCGACCGCCTCGATGCAGGGCTTGATCTCGAGGCCGCGCGTTGTGAACCCCTGCGGCGACAGGGCGATTTCGGCATGCACGACGTTTTCGTCATGCAGCCGGCTCAGGTAATGTCTTGTCAGCTCGTAGTGATCCTCGACGGCCCGCAGCGTCTGCGTGTTGACGGCCATCGCGGCGATAAAGCTCGACAGGTCCGAGAACGCCAAGGCGGCGCGGGCCTGTTCGAGCGACCGGTGGGGGTAGGGCGCCTGGTTTTTGCGGGCAAAGTGCAGCGCCATTTCGGGCGTCAGGCATCCTTCGAGATGGACGTGCAGCTCGACTTTCGGCATTGCGGCCACCAGGCCCGCAATTGTCGTCCCCATTCCGGCTCCCGCGCTCATGGCTCTACCCGCTGTCTCAGCAATCGGCGCAACTATACCCGAAAGAACTTGGTTTGAGATCGCACGGCACTTCCTCGGTCGATGTTCTTCCGAAGTTTGACCGGGTGCCGCTGTTGGGCCCGGACATGATGCTGCACCTTCTGCCCGCGCCCGGTCGCTACTTTCCGCTCAGCTGCGCGACGACGGGGGCAAAAGGCTCCATGAAAGGCTCCTGGACGGTGTAGGACGAGATGCCCCAGCGTTCGCAGCAGGCCTGCAAGTATTCGATGATTTGTTCGACCGACCCGATCAGCACGTAGGGGGCTTCGAGGATCGCATCGGTGCTCAGTTGCGGCCAGCGGCTGGTCAGCTCCGGGGCGGCGCGGTGGCGATCGTCCGTGACGATGACCTGCTGCACGAGCGCTTCGATTTCGAGCTGCGCGAAGCGTTCCTCGCCCGCCGCCTGCCGCACAAGCGCGATCCGCTCATCGACCGCCGCCGCGCTCAAAATCGAAGCCGGCCTCCTCGTATTCCGCCCGGAT
>DATFCQ010000399.1:0-19186 GCA_035252905.1 Allostellaceae bacterium
AAGGCCTCGGCCGGGCGCGCAGAGCGATCGGTCCGGCTCGTCGCGCGGCTCAACGCCTGTATCGCCCGCGACGGCAGTCGGGCGCGCGACATTGTGCGGCCGAGCGTCGCCCGCTATCTCGGGCGCGGCGCGTTGCGGCTCGCCGCCGCGGCGGCGCAGGGGCTGACCCTGCCGCCGGAAGCAACCGCGCCGATGGCCCATGCGCCCTATGCCGACGGCGTCGGGCCGTATCTTCCGCTGCTGCCCCTGATCAGCGACCGCCATGTGGACGCGCTGACCCTGGCCGGCACCCGGGAGGAGGTCGCGGCGCATGTCGTCGCACTGCGCCGGGCCGGCATCGACTCGCTGATTATCCGGCCGCTTGCCGGGGAGGGCGTATCGGTCGAGGACACGATCACCGCGTTCGGCGAGATCTGGCCGACGATCCTGCAGGCTGCCGGCTGATGGGGTTCCAACTGCACCGGCCGGACAGCGTCGGCGCGGCGATCGCGCTGGCCCGCGAACTCGGTCCCGAGGCCCGTTATCTGGCGGGCGGAACCGACCTGATCATCCAGATCAATCGCAAGCGCTGCGCGCCCGGTCCTCTGATCGCCCTCGACCGCATCGCCGGATTGTCTGGCGTCGCGGCCGGCGACGGCGTCATTGCCATAGAGGCGATGACGACGCTGAAGACGATCGAGCGCCATCCGGCCTTTGCCGGCCCGCTCGGCGCCCTCGCCGAGGCGGCGCGCGTCGTCGGCGGCCATCAGATCCGCAACGTCGCGACGATCGGCGGCAATATCGTCAACGCCTCGCCGGCCGCCGATCTGGTGCCGGTCCTGCTGGCGCTCGACGCCGAAGTGGAATTGGCCGGACCCGCGGGCGCGCGGAGACTGCCGCTCGGACATTTCCTCCGCGGGCCCGGCGTCACCGCGCGGGAGCCGGGCGAAGTGCTGTTGCGCGTCGCCTTCGCACGGTCCCCCGCGCAGACGGCGACCGCCTTCATCAAGGCCGGGCGACGGCGCGCAATGGAGATTTCGCTCGTCTGCATCGCGGCGTTTCTGGCCCTGGACGGGGAGGACCGCTGCCTTGAGGCCCGCATCGCCCTCGGCGCGGTCGGGCCGACCGCATGGCGCGCGACCCGTGCGGAAGAGTTGTTGCGCGGCGGCGAAGCGAGCATGGCGGCGTTCCGGGCGGCGGGCGCTGCGGCCGCGGCCGACTGCGCTCCGATCGATGACGTCCGCGCCTCCGTCGAATATCGCAGAAGGCTCGTCGCGGCGCTGGTGCCGCGCGCCTTGCAGCACTGCCGACAACGGATCGCGGGGGGCCGATGAGCAGGATATCGCTGCGGCTGCGGGTCAACAGCGACAGGTACGACGCCCTCGTCGAACCGCACTGGACCTTATTGCAGGTCCTGCGCGGTCCGCTCGGGCTGACCGGCACAAAGGAAAACTGCCTCGAAGCCGAATGCGGAGTGTGCACCGTATTGCTCGACGGCAGGGCGGTCAATTCCTGCATCCTGCTCGCCGCGCTGTGCGAGGACCGCGACATTCTGACCGTCGAGGGGCTCGGCCGCCCCGGCAAACTGCACCCGTTGCAGCAGGCGTTCATCGACCACGGAGCGGCGCAATGCGGCTATTGCACGCCCGGCATGCTGTTGACCGCCAAATCCTATCTCGACGAGCACAAGGGCGTCGTGCCGGACCCCGACGCGGTGCGCGAGGCCATCGCCGGCACTCTGTGCCGCTGCACCGGCTACCAGAAGATCGTCGAGGCGATCCGCGCCGCAGCGGCGGCGCTGAAGGAAGAGCCCTGAGATGCCGCGGACAAACCGGTTCGCCGTCGCCGGCCGTCGCCTGCCGCGTCTCGACGCGCCGGCCAAGGTGACCGGCTCGCAGGTCTACGGTGCCGACGTCGTAGTGCCGGGCATGCTGTGGGGCAAAGTATTGCGCAGCCCATTGCCCTCGGCGCTGATCCGGCATGTCGATCCGCGCCCGGCCCTGGCGATCGACGGGGTGCGTGCCGTCGTCACCGCCGCCGATGTCCCGCCGGTGCGCTACGGCCCCGCGGTCAAGGACATGACCGCATTGGCCCGCGATCGCGTGCGCTATATCGGCGAGCCGATCGCCGCGGTCGCCGCGATCACCCTTGAGATCGCGGAACGGGCGGCAGCGGCGATCGCGGTGGAATTCGACCTGCTGCCGGCGGTATTCGACCCGGAACAGGCGCTCTTGCCCGAAGCGCCGCTGGTGCATCCCGGTTGGGCGGACTACGCCGCCCTGCCGGTGCTCGCCCGCCGCGGCAATCTCGCCAGCCGGTCATGCATCCGCCACGGCGATGTCGCGGCCGCCTTTGCGCGCTGCTTCAGGGTCTACGAACACCGCTTCACGACGCCGGTCGTGCATGCCGGATATACCGAGCCGCGCGCCGCCACCGCGCGCTGGGAGGGCGACGGCAGCCTGACCGTCTGGACCAACGGCCAACTGCCCTACGAGGTGCAGGCGACGCTCGCGGAAATTCTGCAACTGCCGGTGTCGCGCATCCGCGTCCTGGTGCCCGGCACCGGCGGCGGCTTCGGCGGCAAATTGCGCATCGCGCTCGAGCACCACGCGGCATTGCTGGCGCGCGCCTGCGGCCGGCCGGTGAAACTGATTGCGACCTGCGAGGAGGAACTGACCGCGGCGCATCCGCGCCAATCCTCGATCGTCGAACTGCGCACCGGCGTCAGCCGGGACGGCTTGCTTCTCGCCAAACAGGCGAGGGTGGTCATGGATTGCGGCGCCTATGCCGGGTCGGGTCCCGGCACCGCCGCGGTGGCCTTGCAGATCGTCGCCGGGCCCTATCGCACGCCCAACCTGCTGTTGGAGGGCCTTGCGGTTTACACGAACAAGGTGCCGACCGGGTCGTTTCGCGCGACGGCGGGCCCGATGGGCAATTTCGCCATCGAATCGCAGATGGACATGATCGCCGACGATCTCGACATCGATCCGCTGGAATTGCGCCTCAACAACGCCGTGCGCGACGGCGATACCGGTCCGGCGGGCGAACCGCTGCAGGCGGTCAGCGTCGCGGAATGCCTGCAAAAGGCGGCCGACGCGATCGGCTGGCGGGAGCGGCGGCCCGGTTCCGGGCGCGGCAAGGGCATCGCCTGCGGCTGGTGGATGACGACCGGCGGCTCGTCCGAAGCCACCGTCAAGCTCAATCCCGACGGCACGGCGACGCTCGGCAGCGGCGCGGTCGAACTCGGCACCGGAGCGCTGACCGGCGCCTGCCAGGTGCTCGCCGAGGAATTGGGGTTGCCGTTGCAGGCGATACGCCTCGCCGCCGTCGACACCGACGCCATGCCCTACGATTACGGCGCGCAGGGGAGCCGCACCGCCTTCTCGGTCGGCAACGCCGCGCGCGCCGCCGCCGCGGAACTGCGCCGGCGGGTGGCGTCCGTTGCCGCCCGGCGGTTCGGCGTCGCCCCGGACCGAGTAACGCTCGAAGACGGCCACGCCGTCGCCGACGCGGACCGCCTTCCGCTCGCCGAAATCGCTCGGCTGATCCAGGCCTCGGGCGAGGGATTGACGGCATCCGGCCATTTCCTGTCCCCGCCGCCGCCCCATGATCCGGCGCGGGTCGAGAACCATCCGCTGCCGGCGTGGAATACGCCGAGCTTTCACGCCCACGCCGCCGAAGTCGCGGTCGACCCCGAGACCGGCGAGATCACCGTCCAGCGCTATGTCGTCGCGCAGGACGTCGGCTTCGCGATCAATCCGGCCGGCATCGAGGGGCAGATCGAGGGCGGCGTCGCGCAGGGATTGGGACAGGCCTTATCGGAAGAGATTGTCTTCGCCGAAGGCCGGGTCGTGAACCCGACCCTGACCGACTACAAGATGCCGACCGCGATGGACGTGCCGCCGATCGAATCGATCTTCGTCGAAGAGGCGAGCACGGCCGGCCCGTTCGGCGCCAAGGGCGTCGGCGAGCCGCCCTCTATCGAGCCGCTCGCGACCGTGGCCAACGCGGTCGCCGCCGCAACCGGCGTGCGCATCACCGACGCCCCGATCACCGCGGAAAAGATCCTGCGCCGCCTCGATCAGCAAGAATGACGGGGCAGGTGAGGCAAGCGGTGGAGTACGCTCCGAGGCTGGGCAAGAATTCTCCACAACAGACCTCGTCATTCCGGGGCGGCTCGCCAGAGCCGAACCCGGAATCCACGAACACCTGCTTTAGAAGGCCTTCGAGAGCCTGTGTTCATAGATTCCGGGTTCGCGGGCGATGCCCGCGCCCCGGAATGACGATGACCTTCGGATTCTTGCCCAGCCTCTACGCTTTTCCGCCCTGCGACGTTCGCGAGAAGTGTAGGGCGGAATAGCGCAGCGTATTCCGCCGACTTCACTCAAACAGGCTCTCAGCCTCGACCATTCCGCAAAAACTTGCCGGGCAAGGCTCCCGTAGGCTCGCCGTCTACAAAGGTGATTTCACCATTGACCAGGATCCAGTTGTACCCCTTGGATTTCTGGATCCGCCGCCACTCGCCCCCGGGCAGGTCTTCGGCCACTTCCGAAGGCAGAACTTCCAGTTTTTCAAGGTCGTATACGACGATGTCCGCCGGAGCGTTCTCGCGTATGACGCCGCGGTCTTTGAAGCCGCCCAAGTGAGCCGGCAGATAACTCAACTTGTAATGAGCATCTTCCAGGCTGATCGTCTTCTCGTCCCGGACGAGCCAGGTCAACAGATCCGTCGGATAGATCCCGGCCGTGAGGAATTTGACATGGGCGCCTCCGTCCGAAACCCCGGCCACGACGACGTTGGAATTCACCACCTCGGTGGTGAATGTGGCAGCATCCCGCCCCTGGGTCTCGGCCAAAAATTCCGTCTCCAGGTCGTCCTCGACCACCATGTCGAGCAAGGCATCGATGACGTGCTTGCCCTGGGCATCGGCGATCTGCTGGACAGTTTGCCCTGCCAGGTTGGCCGCCTTCTCGTCCGGCGCCGACGCGATCAACCGTCCGCCTTGGACGTTCACCACGTACGACTTCATCCGCAGCCCCGCAGCGTTGAGGCATTTCCCGCCGTCTTTGTCGTACTGGTACCCGTGGTCAGGGCAGACGAATTGCGCGCCGCCGTCCTCTACCGTGCCGCCGAGGTGCGGACACACCCTCGACAATAGCCGGTAGCCGTCTCGGGTCTTGATCAGGAAGTAGGAAGCGCCGCCGACCTCCACCGGCGCGGGCAGTGTGGGAAACGCCGATTCCGCACCGATATCGATCTTTACGCTCTTCTTTTGCACGATCAGGCTGCCGACGGATTTCGGCACCACCGTCGTCGGCCGGATCCCGGCGTCCCATTCCTCTTTGAGGCGGCGACGCATTTCCGGATCCTGCATTTTGGCCTTGCGTTCGTCTTTCGTACCCAGCGTCACGTCCCGCCAGGCCTCGGTGTCGTCAAACAGGTTCCAGTCCGCAAAGGTCATCTCGAACCCGCCGCGCCGGGTGACGCCCTGGCCATAGACGCGCAACCCCCGCTCTGCACAGCTTTCCAGCCAGCGGATTCGTTCGCGGTGTTGTTCGGGGTGCACCGAGTTCGGGGCGACGGCCTGGTACAGAACGGGTCGCTTTGCCGCCGCAGCGACCTTTTCAAAGAACTGTTTGGTTGCTTCGGCCAGGGGACGTCCCTCTTCGCCGGTCTCCTGGTACGCCAACTCGATGAAGCCTTCGTCACGGTCGGCCAATACCTTGGCAAAGGTGAGGATCTCGTGTTCCGAGAGCAGATCCGTGATCATCGGGGTCCCGTCGTAATCCCGCTGGATGGATTTCGGACCCAAGACTTGGGCCGACCAGCCGCACGCCCCGGCATCCATGGCCTCGTGGATCAGCCGGCACATTTCCTGGAGTTCCGCCTCGGTCGGCCGTCGCCTCTTGGCTTCCTCCCAGCCCATCACCCACGCATACAGCGGGGTCAACGGCACATAGGTGAGGCAATTGACGCCTTTGGGCGTGCGGGTCAGGCTGTTGATGAAATCGGGGAACGTCACCCAGTTCCACGGCATGCCCGCTTTCATCGCATCGTAGGGGATCGCCTCGTTGCGGGTCATGCCCAGCATCGCCCGATCGCGGTCCTCGGCACGCGACGGGGCGAACCCGAACCCGCAATTGCCCAAGGCCACCGACGTCACGCCATGCCACCCGGAAAGCGTGCAATACGGATCCCAGAAGATCTGCGCGTCATAATGCGTGTGCAGGTCGACAAAGCCGGGCGCGACAATACGGCCCGCGGCATCCAGAACGCGATCGGCAGTCTTCCCTTTCAGACCGCCGATTTGGGCGATTTTCCCGTCTTTGATCGCAATGTCGCTGACGTAGCGTGGCGTACGTGTCCCATCAACGATCGTGCCGCCCTTAATGAGGATGTCGAAATCCGCCATGGGTGCCTCCGTCATGAACCGCGCTCCCCCGGATTCGGGTGCCGACGCGGGATCATGGTCTCACTTTGGGGTTGCCCGGGCAACAGCGTCCCGCGCATCACGGCGGCTTCGTTAAGGACCCATCAACTGCAAGGGCTTAACCGGTTCTGACATCCGGGGCCATGCTCTCTACTGGATCGTATTTTAGGTAATGCGAGAGCGCCCGAGCGGCGTCGGGCGCTCTCGTCAAATATCGGCGCGCAGGACGGTATCGGTACGATCAGTCTGCCGCCAACCCCTGCTCGTCAACGCAACCATCAAAACGAAAGCCTTCGTACCCCTGCGCCGCGACCTCGTCGCACTTCTTCTTGTAGGCGGTGACGCCGCCGACATAGGGCATGAAGACGCGCGGCTTGCCCGGGATGTTGGCGCCGACATACCACGAATTCGCCAGCGGATAGAGCGTACGGTCCGCGACCTCGTTGTTGTGCCGGACCCAGGCGTCCTCGGCTTCCTGTTCCGCCTCGATGCGCGCGAACCCGCGGTCGCGCAGATATTGCAGGCAATCGGCGATCCAGTCGACGTGCTGCTCGCACGCCAGGATCATCTGGCTCTTGACCCCCGGGCTCTGCGGGCCGGTGATCATGAACAGATTGGGAAAGCCGGCCATCATGATCCCGAGATAGGTCCGGGGACCGTGCTCCCACTTCTCTCCGATCGACGCTCCCCTATCCGTGCGAATGTCGATCTCTTTCATCGCGCCGGTCATTGCGTCAAAGCCGGTCGCGAAGACGATGGCGTCCAGTTCGTAGTCCATATCCTCCGTGCGCAGGCCGGTCGGGATTATTTCCCTGATCGGCTTCTTTCTGATATCGACCAACGTGACGTTGTCGCGATTGTAGGTCTCGTAATAGTCGGTATCGAGGATGAGCCGCTTCGTGCCGATCGGATGGTCATTGGGGCACAGCAGCTCCGCGGTCTTCGGATCCTTGACCGTGGCGCGGATCTTCTGGCGGACGAATTCCGACGCCGTATCGTTGGAGTCCTTGTTGACCAGCAGGTCGGTGAACGAATAGAGGAAGCTGATGCTGCCGCCCTCCGCCCATTTCGCCTCATAGAGACGCCGCCGTTCCTCCTCGGTTGCTTCGAGCGCCGACTTGACCGGCGGCGGATAGCCGGCGATGCCGAAGGGCGTGTCGAAGGCGGCGCGGCGGCGCTCGACGTACTGCGCCTTGTGCGCGCGCTCCCTGGCGGGGTCCATCGGCGCATTGCGCGCGGGCAGGGTGAAATTGGCGGTCCGCTGAAACACGTAAAGATGCTTTGCCGCTTTGGCGATGATCGGGATCGACTGGACGCCCGACGAGCCCGTGCCGATGACGCCGACGCGCAATCCGGTGAAATCGACCCCTTCATGCGGCCACAACCCGGTGTGGTACCACTTCCCGTTGAAGCGCTCCAGGCCGGGAGTGTTCGGCGTCCGCGGGGTCGACAGATTGCCGGTCGCCATAATGCAAAAGCGCGCGGTGGCAACATGGCCCTTGTCGGTCGTGATCGTCCAGGTGTTCGTCTTGTCGTCGAAAACCGCCTGTTTGACGCGGGTATTGAATTCGATGTCGCGCCTCAGGTCGAAGCGATCGGCGACGTGGTTGATGTAGCGCAGGATCTCGGGCTGCGTGCCGTAGCGCTCGGGCCAGTGCCATTCCTGCTGCAATTCGTCGGAGAAGGCATACGAATATTCCATGCTCTCGACGTCGCAGCGGCACCCCGGATAGCGGTTCCAGTACCAGGCGCCGCCGACGTCGCCGCCGGCCTCGAAGACGCGCAGTTTGAGGCCGAGCTTGCGCAGGCGGTAGAGCGCATAGAGGCCGCCGACCCCGGCGCCGACAATGATTGCATCAAATTTCGCGGGTTCCGATGTGTAGGGGGACATATCCGACGTCCATCAACCGTTTTTGCAAGATCACGCCATTGTTGCGGCGGAGCGCCTCATTCCGCCGCCGCGCGAACCGCGGTCGTCGATCCCAGCGACTTGAGCGCCGGCAATACCTCCTTGGCAAAGAGCTTCAGCCCGCGCTCGGCAACCGCGTACGGCGTGCCGCCGAAGCGGAAGGCGACGTTCAGCTCGAAATCGCCGATGATCTTCCGGCGCTCTTCGAGCCCGCGCAGGATCTTGTCGGGCGTGCCCCAACTGGCGGCCTGCATGAAGCCGTTGACCGCCCCTTCGATGCCGCCCTTGCGGGCGATCTCCGCCTTCTGCTGGTAGGCGTCGTAGCCCTTCACGGTCTTGAAGTGCTCGCCGAGGAACTCATAGTGATAGAAGTTGCTTTCGACGAACTTGCCCTGGTATTTGCGCGCTTCCTCCTCGGTTTCAGCGAGGTTGGTGCCGCATATGCAGAACTCGGTCAGCATCACCCGCGGCGCCTCGCTGCCGTGGTATTGGCGGTGCAAGGCGCGGCCGCGTTCGATGGCCGGCAGCCGCATCTCCCACGGACGGTCGGCAAACATCACGATATGGGCGCCGAGTTTGGCGGCGGAATCGATCGAATCCTCGCTTGACGCCACGGCGTAGAGGCGTCCGTCAAAGGAATATTGCGGCCGCGGGCGGATCTCGGTGCGCGGCTGCTTGTAGAATTTGCCGTCGCCCTCGATAAACCCGGTTTTGAGCGCCTTGACGATCATCGGCGCGGCCTCGTCAAAGCGCTCCCGGGATTCATCCATAGAGAGGCGGAAAGCGGCGAACTCCCGCCGCGCGAGGCCGCGCCCGAGGCCGAGGCGCAGCCGGCCCTTGCTCAGCATGTCGAGCACGGCCGCCTGTTCGGCGACGCGCAACGGATCGTGCCACGGCAGGATGACGGCCGCGGTGCCCAGATCGATGTCGGGGCAGAGCGCGGTCAGATAGGTCATCAGCTGGAGATTGTCGGGCACAAAGGAATAGTCGTTGAAGTGGTGCTCGGCCGACCACAGGCAGTCGAACCCCAGTTCGGCGGCGAGGCGGGCCAGCCGGATCTCCTCGTCCCACACGCGTGCGTCGGAGCAGTCGTCCCAGCCGTAGCTGGCGAAGACCATCATCATCCCGACATCCATGGAGCGCTCCTTTATGCGTTGTATTTCGCCATGTCGTGAAAGGATTTCACAGCGGCGCCCCCGGCAAGTATGGGCCGCCGCCGGGGCGCCTAGGCCAGCATCGTAGGATGGATTGAGCAACGAGGCTGGGCAAGAATTCCCCATAGCAGACCTCGTCATTCCGGGACGACCCGTCAGGGTCGGACCCGGAATCCATGAACACCTGCTTTTGCAAGGCCTTCGAGAGCCCGTGCTCATAGATTCCGGGTTCGCGGGCGATGCCCGCGCCCCGGAATGACGATGAACCTGGATCCTTGCCCAGCCTCAATGCGAAACCTATCATCCTCCGCCCAAATGGTGGGTTTCCCTCGGCTTTCCCCACGGATCAAGTCCGTGGGCTGAAGGCCCACGGGGTCAACCCACCCTACGGTTCTACGGTCCCATGCCTATCGGGATAGGCGTCTAAGCCAGTGCCAGTTCGCGATACCCGTCCGCCGCCACCGCATCGCAGCGCGCGCGAAAGGCCGGGTGGCCGCCGCTGTAGCGCATGATCCTGCGGGTCGCTTTGCCCTCGACATTGCGGTTGACGCCGGTCATCCACGAGTCGACCTCGGTGAACAACAGCCCTTCGCTCGCCGCAATGACGTGATCGGTCCATTGGGCGGCGCCCGCCGCCGTGGCCTCGATGCGGGTCAGGCCGCGCTCTTGCGCGAAGCGGATCAGCCCGGTCACCCAGTCGGCGCTGTATTCGGCGGCGCGCGGAAAGTTGCCGAGCCCGGCATGCGGACCCATCACCATCAGCATGTTGGGGAAGTCGTCGACCAGGATGCCGAGGAAGGTCTGCGGTCCGTCCCGCCATTTCTCCTTCAGCGCCACCCCGCCCGCCCCGCGGATGTCGATGCGGTCGAAGCTGCCGGTGATCGCGTCAAAGCCGGTCGCATAGATGATCAGATCGAATTCGTATTCGGCGTCTCTGGTCTTGATCCCGGTCGGCGTGATGCGCTCGATCGGCGTCTCGTTGATGTCGATCAGTTTGACGTTGGGCTGGTTGTAGACCTCGTAATAGCCGCTCTCGAGCGGCACGCGGCGGGTGCCGAAGCCGTGGTTCTTCGGGATCAATTTCTCGGCTACCGCCGGATCCTTGACGCGCTCGCGGATCTTGCGGGCGACAAAATCCGAGATCAGCGCGTTGGCCTTGCGGTCAATGAGGATGTCGCGGAAATTGCCCATCCAGATGCCGAACCCGGGCTCGCCGTAGAGCTTCTCCCAGAAGGCCTCGCGTTCCTGTTGCATGACCTCGTGGGTGGCGCGCGGGTCGGTCGCATGGATGAAGCAGCCATAGGTCTCCTGGCAGCGCGCGAAGATCTCGGGATAATGGGCGCGGATGCGGCGCATCTCCTCCGGGGTGATCCTGGCGTTGTGCAGCGGCGCGCACCACTGGGGGGTGCGCTGGAACACGGTCAGATGGCCGACGGTCTTGGCCACTTCCGTGATCGTCTGCACGGCGGTTGCGCCGGTGCCGATCACCGCGACCCGCCTGCCCGCGAACGTCACCCCGTCCTTGGGCCAATAATGCGTGTGGCAGGACTGGCCCCGGAAACTCTCGACGCCGGGGATGCGCGGCATGGTCGGCGCCGAGAGGACGCCGATTGCGGTGATCAGAAAGCGCGTATTGTAGCGCCGGCCATCCTCCAATGTGACGTCCCAGCGGCGCGTGTCCTCCCGGTAATGCGCGGCGTTGACGCGGCTGTTGAACTGGATGTCGCGCCGCAGGTCGAACTTGTCGGCGACATGGTTCAGATAGCGCTCGGTCTCGGGCTGGCCGGCGAAATGCTCCTGCCAGTCCCATTCCTCCAACAGGTCCTGCGAAAAGGAATAGCCGTAGGTCCAGCTCTCCGAATCAAAGCGGGCGCCGGGATAGCGGTTCCAGTACCAGGTGCCGCCGACGCCGCTGCCGGTCTCGAACACCCGCACCTTGAGGCCGAGTTCGCGCAATCTGTAGAGCTGGTAGAGGCCGGAAACGCCGGCGCCGATGATGACCGCGTCAAACTCCGGGCTCGTCTCCGTCTGAGCGTTGGACGCGACCGCCGGTAAGGCAACCATGCTGTCCTCCCTTGCACCCATGACACCGACGTTGCGCGCTGGACGAGAGAACCGACCGGAACGCGCAATCATCCAAGACGCAGCAGGCGCATGCTCTCGCAGAGCCGCGCCGCCGCCGACTGCATCGCGCGGCTGAGCGGCCCCAGCGCCTCGCTGTCGAGATCATGCGCATGTCCCGCCGCCGTCAGGATCAGCAGCAATTCCCAGGACGGCGACAGAACCGGCACGGAAACTTGCGTGATGCCCTGAAACATGGTGCCGCGATCCACCGCGAAGCCGGCCGTTCTCGCCTCTTCGACCCGCTCCAGGAAGTCGGCGAAGGACGGCTTCCGGTACCAGGAGACCCGCGAGAACAGCGCTTCGAGCTCCGCTTTGCCGCTGTTTCCGAAGGCGGCCATGATCACGCCCGATGCGCCCGCAGGGCCGGGATACTGGCGCCCGACCGTGACGTACAGATCGGTGCGGAACGCGGCGCCGACCCAGTCCAGCAACAGCAGAGAAGAGGGGTCCAGCACCTTGGACAGATAGACCGACACGCCGTGCGCGTCGGAAACCGCATGCATCAGCGGACGCGCCAGATCCATCAGGCCGCTGCGCCGCAACACGCCATAGGCGATCTCGAGAATGCGCAGGCTCACCGAGTAGCTGCGGGTCGCCTCGTCGTAACCGACAAAACCCTCGCTCTGCAATGTCCGCAGGATGTTGTACGCGGTCCCGCGATAGAGCCCCGCGGCGCGGGCGACCTCGCTCGCATTCAACGGCCGCTCCGAACCGTGCAATACGCGCAGGACCTTGGCGGCCGCGACGACCGCGCCCACCGGTTTGCCCGGAGTGCCCCGGCCGAGGTCGCCGGCAACAGCGCTCTCGCGGGCCGCGCCGGTCGGCTCGGCGCCAAGGCCCTTGGCCTCAAGAGTGCCGGCTGTCGAGCCCGCCGTCTGCGGCCGGTCCATTCTCTCGCCTGATCAAGCCCATTGACCCATGCAGGGTAGCATGATAGCCAACGCGCCGAATGGCTGCAATACAAAACATACGTCTTCTATAGAAGACATGACGGTTCGGCCGGTTTTGCATCCCCCGGCCGACGCTTCCCCCCGGAGCTTTCATGCCCAACGACGAGACCTATTCCATCGCCGCCCGACCTGGAGAGGTCCATAGCTTCGACGCGCTGATCGTCGGCGCCGGCTTCTCCGGTCTCTACCAATTGCTCTCTTTGCGCGATCGGCTCGGCCTCAAGGTGCGGTTGCTCGAGGCCGGCGGCGGGGTGGGCGGCACCTGGTACTGGAACCGTTACCCGGGCGCGCGGTGCGATTCCGAAAGCCACTCCTACGCCTATTACTTTTCCGATGAACTGTTGCAGGAATGGACCTGGTCGGAGCGCTACCCGGAGCAGCCGGAGATCCTGCGCTATCTCAATTATGTGGCCGACCGGTTCGACCTGCGGCGCGACATCCGCTTCGGCGCCCGCGTGACCGCCGCCCGCTACGACGCGGCGGCGAACCGCTGGCAGGTGATGACCGAGACCGGCGAGCGCTACGACGCTCGGTTCCTGATCACCGCCGTCGGCTGCCTGTCCTCGGCGAACATTCCGAAGATCCCGGGCCTCGATTGTTTCGCGGGCGCCTGGTACCACACCGGAGAGTGGCCGCATCAAGGCGTCGACTTCACCGGCAAGCGGGTCGGGATGATCGGCACCGGCTCGACCGGCATCCAGGCGGCCCCGGTGATCGCCCGGACCGCGGCGCACCTGACCGTCTTTCAGCGCACCGCGAATTACAGCATCCCGGCGCGCAATGCGCCGTTGACCCCGGCGTTCAAGCGCTGGGCGAAAGACAACGCCGCCGCCATCCGGGAGGTCATGCGCGCCACCCCGAACGGGCATCCTTTTGCGATCTGCGACCGCTCGGCCCACGACGTCACACCAGAGGAGCGGCAAGCGATCTACGAGGCGGCCTGGGAGAAAGGCGGATTGCAGTTCCGCGCCGCCTTCCGCGACCTGTTGACCGACAAGGCCGCCAACGACACCGCATCGGAATTTATCCGGCAAAAGATCCGGGAGGCCGTCAAGGACCCGGCGACCGCCGCGAAACTGGCGGAGATCGATCATCCCTTCGCCACCAAGCGCCCGCCGATCGACACCGGGTATTTCGAGACCTTCAACCGCGACGCTGTCGCCCTGGTGGACGTGCGCGCGACGCCGATCGAGTGCATCACCCCCAAGGGCATCCGGACGCGGGACGGGACCGAGTACGCGCTCGACGTCATCGTCTTCGCCACCGGGTTCGACGCGATGACCGGCCCGCTCCTGCGCATGAATATTCGCGGCCGCGACGGGCTGCCTCTCAGCGAGGCGTGGCGGGCCGGGCCGCGCACCTATCTGGGGTTGCAGATCGCCGGCTTTCCGAACCTGTTCACGATCACCGGTCCGGGCAGCCCCTCCGTGCTGTGCAACATGCCGGTGGCGATCGAGCAGCATGTCGAATGGATCACTGCCTGCATCGCCGATATGCGCGCGCACGGCTTCACCCGCATCGAGGCAATGCCGGCAGCGGCGGACCGCTGGGTCGCGCAGGTCAACGACGCGGCCAACGCGACATTGCTGCCTCAGGCCGGGCACTCCTGGTATCTCGGGGCGAACATTCCCGGAAAGCCGCGGGTCTTCATGCCCTATGCCGGCGGGATGGCGCACTACCGCGCGATCTGCGCGGAAGTGGCGAGCAACGGATATCAGGGGTTCGATCTGAGCGCCTGAGCGATGCCGGGTTATCGGAATCGACGATTTCACGGGACGGATCGCGTACGAATACGTCATTGACGGAGTTCCGGCATGCACGGCGAGGCCTCCGCGGCCCCGATCAACCGAACCGCGATCACCGTCTCGATCATGGCGGCGACCTTCATGCAGGGGGTCGACACGACGATCGCGAATGTCGCGCTGCCGCATATGCAAGGCAGCATGTCGGCGTCGCAAGATCAGATCGCCTGGGTGGTGACCTCCTACATCGTCGCGGCCGCGATCATGACGCCGCTGACCGGCTGGCTCGCCGGTCGGTTCGGCATCCGACACGTGTTCCTGATCTCGGTCGTCGGGTTCACGGCGGCCTCGGCGCTGTGCGGCGCTGCGACGAGCCTTGCCCAGTTGGTGATTTATCGACTGCTCCAGGGGATATGCGGGGCGGCGCTGGTGCCGCTGTCGCAAACGGTGTTGCTGCAGATCAACCCGCCGCAGCGTCACACTCAAGCGATGGCGATCTGGGGCTTGGGGGTCATCCTGGGACCGATCATCGGTCCCGCGCTCGGCGGCTGGCTGACCGACAACTACAGTTGGCGCTGGGTGTTCTATATCAACCTGCCGGTCGGGATCGTCGCCGCATTCGGGATCCTGCTGTTCGTGCACGACAGGCATCGCACCGAGCATGCGGCGTTCGACGCTTTCGGCTTCGCAACGCTGAGCCTTGCGATCGGCGCCCTGCAAATGCTGCTCGATCGCGGCGAGCTCAAGGACTGGTTCGGCTCGACCGAGATCTGGATCGAGGCGGCGGTCTTCGGGGTCGCTCTCTACCTTTTTGTGGTTCACACCGGCACCGCGAGCGAGCGATCATTCCTCAATCGCGACATGCTGAAAGACCGCAACCTGATCATCGGCACGGTCCTGATGCTGCTGATCGGCGTTCCCCTTTACGGCAGCATGACGCTATTGCCGACGATGCTGCAGGATTTGCTGGGCTATCCGGTGTTGACGACCGGTTTGGTGATGGTACCGCGCGGCGTCGGCACGATGATCGCGATGTTTCTGGTCGCGCGCCTGTCCGCCCTGATCGAGGGGCGGCTGATCGTCCTCGCGGGGCTGATAGTGACCGCGATCGCAATGTGGCAGATGACCGGGTTCTCATTGCAGATGGACATGGGGCCGGTCATCTCGACGGGGCTGCTTCAGGGGCTCGGGCTCGGCTTTGTGTTCACCCCGCTGAGCGCAATCACCTTCGCAACCCTGCCGCGCCACATTCTGACGCAGGGGACGGCGATCTTCAGCCTGATGCGCAATCTCGGCGGCAGCGTCGGCATCGCAATGGTCGAAGCGTTGCTGGTCGAGAATACCCAGATCGTCCATTCGCGCCTCGTCGAGCAGTTGCGGCCGGACAACCCGTTGGCTCGGCCGCCCTATCTGTCGGCGCCGTTCAGTCTCACCACCCCGGCAGGCATCGCCGCCCTCAACAACGAGGTGACGCGTCAGGCCGCAATGGTCGCTTATCTCGACGATTTCAAATTGATGATGCTGATCGTCGCCGCCGTGCTGCCGCTGTTGCTGCTGTTGCGCAGCCCCCGCCCGGCGCTGCGGCCGGCGGCGGCACAAGCGGAATGATACCGGCACGCCGCCAATACCGCGGCAGCCCGCCGCATAAGTCTCCAGCGGAGAGAGCGCCCCGGTCCCGCCGTCGGTGCGGTACGACTCGATCCGCCCGGACGCGGTGCCGGCGGCGAAGAGAAAGCGGCCCTCAGGATCGAGGCAGAAGGCACTATCGATACCCTCCGGACGACACCTTTTAGCTTGTTAGAGGTATGTAAATTCCCTAGCGCCTCGGCGAGGACGGCGTTGCCGCCTGCGGCGGGTCGCACGCCTGATCGTGCCAAAGAAGCAACATCATTGACAAATCAGCATTGATGATGTAGGCTTCTGCATATTGCGATAAGCAGGGGCGGATTTCGTCCGGGCTTTCCGCAAGACTGTCGGCGGGTGGGGTAGCACTCCTGCATTTCACCTGCAAAAACAGGCGGAACAGGCGGCAGCATCAGGAAAGGCAACGGCCATGACCGGCATTCGCAAGAGCCCGCGCGTTCCGCCGATCTCGCGCGGCGTGCACCACCTCGCGCTGTGCACCGACGATATGAAGGCGACGATCGACTTCTATGTCGACGTGCTCGGCATGCCGCTCGTGCACGCGATGAAGGTGCCGCCCGGTCTCGGCACCGGACCGGGCAATCGCGGCAACCCGCCCTATGAGCGGATCCGCCATTACTTTTTCGACATGGGCAATGACAGCCTGCTCGCCTTTTTCGAGATCCCGAAAGGCAGGGAACCGGCCGGCAATCGCAATGCCGTCGGGGCGATGCAGCACTGCGCCTTTGTCGTGACCCCCGAGCGCTTCCGCGAGATCGAAGGACGGCTCAAAGCGCGGGGCATCGATTATCTCGGCCCGGTACCGCAATTGCCGGGCCTCCTCGGCCTCTACTTCTACGATCCGAACGGCATCCGGCTCGAATTCGCCTGCCAGCCCGAGGATGGAGAGGCGCCGGCGGTGATCCCCTGCGTGCTGCAGACAAAGGCCGAAGCCCGCGCGGAACTGGCGACGCTGCCGGGGGCCGCGCCCGACTGGATCGAGGAACGCCTCACCGCGCTGCCCGACTGACCCGGCCCGGCGCCGCTCCGGGCATAAATAAATCGACCGCCGTGGCTGGGCAAGAATTGGCGCGGAAAAGCTGCATCGACGACGTGCGTGCTTCGAGACGCGCCCTCCCTTCGTGACGCCGCGCCTGTCCTGAGGAGCCGCCGCAGGCGGCGTCTCGAAGGGCGGCGGCTCCTCAGGGGACCTAGGGCGCCGATCCAGCGGAAATCCGAATACTTGCCCAGCCGCGCAGCGCATTCCGCCGCATTCAGAAGAAAATGCTGACGTTTTTTGCCGACAACACGTTCTGGTCGAGCACCAGCCGGCGGCGGGCGATCTTCCAGGCGCCGCCCTCGCGCCGGAGCACGTCCTGGCGGGCGCCGACGTAGAAATCCTCTTCGCTCTCGGCCCGGCTGCGGTAGACGATGAAGTTGGAATAGACCTTGAGTTCCGCATCCGCCTCGCCCGGCTCGACCTCGACATTGGCGACAAAATGGCGGGTGCGCGAGGGCGGGTCCTCCGCCCAGGCCATGCCGGTGGCAAGCCGCGCAATGCGGGCGGCGAGGGTCTCCTTGGTTTCGTCCATGACGGCAAGTTCGTCCGCCCCGGTGACGTCGTCCTCGACATAGCGGGCGGGGTCGAGGATCGCGATGGCCTTGCTCGACTTCGGATAGCGATTGCTGCGGCTCGCCATCCAGTAGCGGACATCGTCGGTGAACAATGCGAGCCAGTCGTCAAACCGCCGCTCGTCGAGCAGGCGGGCTTCCCGATAGAGGAACTGCTCGATCTCGCGGATCAGGTCGGGATCGTTACGCATCAGCGGTCCCCATCAATTCGGCCCAGCGCCGATAGAATTCCCGATGGTTGCTCTCGCTGAAGCCGTAATCGCTGGTCCAGGCGCCGAGGGCCGGGTCGAAGCGCTCGCGCCCGAGCCCCATCTGGGTGTTGACCGGCATCTGGCGTGCGGCGACGCCGCGGCAGGTTCGGGTGCATTCCTGCCAGTTGTCCATGTCGTCCTGTTCGAACGTGCCGGCCGGGCTGAACCCGCGCACCCCGGCCAGCCGGACGGCCTCCTTGACCTCAGGCGGCGCCGCCTTGTCGGCGAACACCCACGACCAGATCTCGGTCTTGTCGGGACCGCGCGGATGCCACACGCGCAATGTGCGCGAGGTGCCGCGCAACAATGAAAAATTGGGGAAGACCGTGCCGACGATCGGGTTGACGAGCGCGGCGCGCGGCCCGAGCCGGGCTTGCACCTCGGGGCGGATGTCGCGCTCATAGGCCTGGATCTCAGGCATCGGCGGATCGCCGTAGCCGTCGCCACCGATGCAGATGAGGCCATGGCCGAGACCGGGCGACACCGCGCGGTTGGCGCTCGCCGGGGTGGCGGTCGACCCGACGCTGAACCCTGTCGTCACCGCCGAGAAATGGCTCCAATGCACGTGGTAGGCATCGCCGCCGAAATTCTCGGCCGGGAATTTCCAGTTGCACGGCATGGCCCATTTGTGGGTCGCGAGGATCTCGACGCCGCCCTCGCGGCGGTCGACAAAGGTGTCGATATACCAGGCCATCTCGCCGAGAGAGTCGGAGAGAGGCGGCGCTTCGGCATCGAACGTGGCGAACCACAGGCCCTTGTAATTGTCGAGCTGTGCTACCGGCACGAGGCCCCAGCGCTCGCGCTGCAATTCGTTGTGATAAGCTTCCTTCAGATAGGGCACGCCGGTTAGCCGCCCGTCATTGCCGTAGGTCCAGCCGTGATAGGCGCAGGTAAAGCTTGCGGCGTTGCCGCTGTCGGCGCGGCACAGCCGGTTGCCGCGATGGCGGCACACATTCAGAAAGGCGCCAACCGCGCCGCCGGTGTCGCGCACGACGAGGACGGGGTCCTCGCCCATATAAGTCGTGACGAAATCGCCAGGACGCGGGATCTGGCTGTCGTGGCACAGGAACAGCCAGCAGCGCGCGAAAATGCGGCGCTGCTCCTCCTCGTAGATTTCCGGCTCGATAAAGATGCGGCGGTCGAGCAGACCGCGTTCGCTATCGACGAGGCGGTTCATATCGATATTCATCATCGCCTCCGCTCGGTGACGCCGGCGCGCGGCTGGCGCAGCGTCGAGCCGGCATCGACGGTGACGATGCTGCCGGTGACGCCGCGGGCGCTATGGCGCGAGGCGAGAAACACATAGGCGCCGGCGAGATCGGCGGGTTCGAGCGCGATATGCAGCGGATTGCTGGCGCGCAGCCGGTCGGCGACTGTGGGATCGGCGAATTG
>DATFCQ010000400.1:0-7490 GCA_035252905.1 Allostellaceae bacterium
GATGACTTCGCGAATGTTCGGCGTGTCGGCCAGCAGGCGGACGATGCGGTCAATGCCGGGCGCCAGCCCGCCATGCGGCGGCGCGCCGAAGCGAAAGGCCTTCAGCATGCCGCCGAACCGCGCCTCGACATCGTCCGGCGAGTAGCCGGCGATAGCGAACGCCTTGACCATGATGTCCGGGCGGTGGTTGCGGATCGCGCCCGAGGCCAATTCGATGCCGTTGCAGACGATGTCGTATTGGTGCGCGAGGATCGTCAGGGGGTCCTGACTTTCCAGCGCCTCAAGTCCTCCTTGCGGCATCGAGAACGGGTTGTGGCTGAAGTCGATCCGGCCGGTCTCCTCATCGCGCTCGTACATCGGAAAATCGACGACCCAGCAGAACGCAAAGGCGCGCTCGTCGACAAGGCCGAGCTCGCTTCCGATCTTCTGCCGGGCGGCGGCGGCAAAAGGCAGTGCGCTGTGCGGCGCACCGCAGACGAAGAACACGGCGTCGCCATCCTTCAAGCCCAATTCGTCGCGCAAGGCAGCGGTGCGCTCCGGCCCGAGATTGCGGGCGACCGGACCCGCGCCCTCGCCGTCGCGGAAGAAGATATAGGCGAGCCCGGGTTGGCCCTCGCCCTGCGCCCAGGCGTTCATGCGGTCGCAGAAGGCGCGGCTGCCGCCCCCGGGCGCCGGGATGGCGGAGACGCGGACCTTTGCGTCGGCCGCGATCATCCGGGCGAAAACCTGAAACCCCGAGCCGCGAAAATGCGCGGTCGCGTCATGCATCGCGATCGGGTTGCGCAGATCGGGCTTGTCGGTGCCGTAGCGCGACAGCGCCTCGGCATAAGGGATGTGTGGGAACGGCGGCGGCGTCACCGCGCGGCCGCCGCCGAACTCCTCGAACACGCCGTAGAGGACCGGCTCGATCGCGGCGAACACGTCCTCCTGGGTGACAAACGACATCTCGAAATCGAGCTGGTAGAACTCGCCCGGCGAGCGGTCGGCGCGGCCCGCTTCGTCGCGAAAGCACGGCGCGATCTGGAAATAGCGGTCAAAGCCGGCGACCATCAGCAATTGCTTGAACTGCTGCGGCGCCTGCGGCAATGCGTAGAATTTGCCGGGATGGAGCCGGCTCGGCACCAGATAGTCGCGCGCCCCCTCGGGCGAGCTGGCAGTCAGGATCGGGGTCTGGAGCTCGGTGAAGCCCTGCGCGATCATGCGCCGCCGGATCGAGGCGATGACCCGCGCGCGCAACAGGATGTTGGCGTGCATGCGCTCGCGTCTCAGATCGAGAAAGCGGTAGGCGAGCCGCATCTCTTCCGGGTATTCGGCCTCGCTGTTGACCGGGAAGGGCAATGTCTCGGCCTCGGAGAGCAGCGCCATCTCGGCGATCGTCAGTTCGATCTCGCCGGTCGCGAGCTTTGGATTGACCGTGTCCGGCGAGCGCGCCGCAACCGTGCCGCCGAAGCTCACGACGCTTTCGAGCCGCAATGCGTCCGCCGCCGCGAACAGCGGCGAGGACACGTCGATCACGCATTGCGTGACGCCGTAATGGTCGCGCAAATCGATGAACAGAAGCTGGCCGTGATCGCGCTTTCTGTGGACCCAGCCCGACAGGCGCGCCGTGATGCCGGCGTCGGGAAGGCGCAGAGCGCCGCAGGTGTGAGTGCGGTAGGCATGCATGGGGCAGAGATCTGGGCTTGGGGCGCGACGGCGGCAACAGGCACGGAACGAGGGGGCTTGTCAAGGCGGCCCCTCGGCGCCGCCCGGAATCTCAAAAAGCCGCAGAGTGAGGACTGCCCGAACTGGGATTTTCGCGGTATAGCGTCGGGCAATGCAGCTCATCACCGACACCGAAGCACTGGCCCGTTTCTGCACCCGGCAGAAGGGCGCCGGTTTTGTCGCCGTCGATACCGAATTCGTGCGCGAGCGCACCTATTGGCCGATCCTGTGCCTGGCGCAGGTGGCGGGCCCCGAGGAGGCGGCAGCGATCGATGCGCTGGCCCCCGGCATCGATCTCGCACCGCTCTTCGCATTGATGGCGGATGATACGATCCTCAAGGTCTTCCATGCCGCGCGCCAGGATGTCGAAATCTTCTTCAATCTGACCGGCGGCGTCCCGGCGCCGCTGTTCGACACCCAGATCGCCGCGATGGTGTGCGGGTTCGGCGACGCGGCGAGTTATGAAACGCTGGTATCGCGGCTCGCCCGCGCCGCGCTCGACAAATCCTCGCGCTTCACCGACTGGACCCAGCGCCCGCTCTCCGAGCGCCAGATCCACTATGCGCTGGCCGACGTCGTCCATCTGCGCACGGTCTATGAGCGGCTGCAGGAAAGATTGGCGGCAAACGGCCGGGCGGGCTGGTTTGCCGAGGAGATGGCGGCGCTGGCCGATCCCGCCAATTACCGCAACGAGCCTCTCGCGGCGTGGCGCCGGTTCCGCTTGCGCGGCCGAGTCGACCGCCGCTTTCTCGGGGTCCTGCGCGCACTCGCCGCCTGGCGCGAGCAGGCGGCGCAGGACCGCAACCTGCCGCGCGGCCGCATCCTGCGCGACGAGGCGGTCATCGAGATCGCCGCGCATCATCCCAAAACGATCGAGGCGCTCGCCCGCACCCGCAGCCTGCCGCGGGGAGTGGCCGAAGGCAAACTCGGCGGGGAGATGCTGGAAGCGGTGCAGCGCGGTCTTGCCGACCCGGAGCCGCCGATCCCGGCGACCCGGCTCGAAACCCCGCCCGGGCTCGGCCCGCTCGTCGAATTGCTGCGCGTCCTGTTGAAGGAACGCTGCGAAGAACACCAGGTCGCGCAAAGACTGGTGGCTTCGGCCGAGGATCTCGAAGCCATCGCGGCCGACGACGAGGCGCCGGTGCCGGCCTTGTCGGGCTGGCGCCGCACGATTTTCGGCGCCGATGCGCTCGCCCTGAAACACGGCCGGCTGGCGCTGACCGCCGCCGGCAGCCGCATCCGGCTGGTCGCGTTACCGGAAGAGGAAGAGGATTAAGAGTGTAGGGCGGAAAAGCGCCGCGAAGCGGCGCGCATTCCGCCGACCAGGTCTCCGGCGCCGAACGCGACAACGGCGGAATGCGCTATGCCTTTCGCCCTACGCGCTGGCCGGAAGGGGAAGAGGGGTGAAGCTCACGCGAGGGCCGCGCGCTCGCGCGCGCGTCGGCGCACCAGCGCGCCTGACCCGAGCGAGCGCGCCACCGCGTCGAGCCGGCGCTGGACCGTTTCGCCGACAAACAGATGGCCGTTCGACGGCACCGCGAGAACGATCCTGTCGTCGTCGCGGCCGAGAGAGACCTCGGACAACAGCGCCAGCGTTCCGCCGCACAAGGTATAAGCGAGGCGCAATGCCAGCCCGAGCGTGCGTGCCTCGCCGAGAGCGCGGTCGTCGAGCAGCGGGCGGGTCGGCTCGGCATAGGGCGCCTCCGCCGCGCCGCCATAGCGGCTGTGAAGCACCGAAGCGATGAATACGCGCTCGCCATGGGAGGCGCAGGCGAACGGCATTCTGAGACTGCGAGTGAACGCCTGCTCGGCCCGATAGTCGGGGTGGTCGCTCCAGGCGATGTCGCTGAGCCAACAGGCCGCGCGGTGCAGCCGGCGGCGGCGCTCGTCGAGGTTCGGGAACAGCGGCGCCGCCCATTCCTGCAGGCGGTCGCCGTCGGGCCGGAACCGGCTCTCGCGCCGCGCCACCGCCCGGCACGCTTCGATCAGCGGATCGGCGCCGTGCGGAACATGGCCATAGGCATAGCCTTCGCGCAGGCCGAAGGCCGAGAAGATCACCTCTTTCGGCGCCGCCGCGGCGATCAGATGGCGCAAGACGAGGGCGGCGATCGGCACCACTTCGAGCCGTTTCGGCGCGATCGTCATGATCTTGGCCAGCGACTTTTTCGATTGCCGGGCGACGATGTCAAAAAACGCCTCGGCCTCGGCGCGCGCAATCGTGTAACGGTGGATGATGTGCAATGGATAGCGGCTGTGCTCCATATGCAGCCGCGCAATCGCCCGCGCCGCGCCGCCGACCAGATAGAGCCCTCCTCTGGCCGCGCCGCGTCCGATGGCGTCCCACACTGCGGAGCCGGCCAATTCGCGTTCGACCGTCTCGGCGATCGTCCGCGGCGCCGCCCCGAGTTCGGCAAGGCGCAGCGGCCCGAGCGGCAAGGTGACGCCCTGGCCGATCCGGCCGCCGGCGCCGGCCCGCGGGCCCACCGCGATCAGTTCGATGCTGCCGCCCCCGAGATCGGCAACAACGCCCTCGGCGAGCGGAATGCCGGCCAGCACCCCGGCCGCCGACAGGCGCGCTTCCTCGGCGCCGTCGAGGATGTCGACCGCGACCTGACACTGGCGCTCGACCTCGGCCGCGAAAGCGCGCCCGTCGCCGGCGTCGCGGACGGCGGCCGTTGCCAGGACCGCCAGGCGATCGACGCCGATCGCCCGAGCCAGCGCCACAAAGCGCTGCAAATTGGCGAGCGCCAGCGCAACGCCCTCGGGATGGAGCCGCCCGGTCGTAGACAGGCTGCGGCCGAGCCCGCACATGACCTTCTCGTTGAGAAGCGGAAACAGGGCGCCGCCCAGCCGCTCGAAGACGACGAGGCGCAGCGAGTTCGAGCCGAGGTCGATCACCGCAATGCGGCTGTCGGCGGCAAGGGCGTCGGGATCGGTCATTGCAAAAGCGGATGGTTCACCAGAAGGAACGCCGCAGACGGGCGTCTCGCTCCGCGCTCTCCGGCAGCGCTGCCCGGCGGCATATCGTCCCGATCAGGGCACGACGAGGCGCGGCTGGCCGCCTTGGGGTCCCCGCGCAAGCACTCCCGGCGAAAGCCGAGGTCCCGCGGGGCTGGGGCGCAGCGCTTTGCCGCGTCCCGACAAGCTCGGGTTGGTCATGAAATAGGTGTGCGCCGAGAACGGCTCCTCTCCCGGCGGGATGCGCTCGTAGCTGCCGTCCACCGACAGGGTCCAGCTCTGTAAATTGTCCTTCAGGTTCGCCACCATGATCTCGTCGAGCACCTGGCGGTGAACGGTCGGGTTCTCGATCGGCACCAGCGCCTCGACCCGCCAGTCGAAATTGCGCGGCATCCAATCGGCCGAGCTGATGAAGACTTTGGCCTGCTCCGAGGGCAGCGCGTGGCCGTTGCCAAAGCAGACGATGCGGCTGTGTTCGAGAAAGCGGCCAACAAGGCTCTTGACCCGGATATTGTCGGAAAAATCGGGGATGCCCGGCCGCAGACAGCAGATGCCGCGCACCACGAGGTCGATTTTGACCCCCGCCTGCGAGGCGCTGTACAGGAGGTCGATGAGTGTCGGATCGACCAGAGCGTTGAGCTTGGCCCAGATCTGGGCCGGCTTGCCGGCCTTGGCGTTGGCGATTTCGGCGGCGATCAGGGTGGACAGGTGCTGGCGCAGGTCGATCGGCGCGACCGCGACCTTTTCCAGGCTCGCCGGGGTCGCATAGCCGGTCATGAAGTTGAACAGCCGCGCCGCATCCCGGCACAGCGCCGGGTCGCAGGTGAAGAACGACAGATCAGTATAAACCTTGGCCGTATAGGGATGATAGTTGCCGGTTCCGAAATGCACGTAGGAACAGAGCCGGCCGCCCTCGCGCCGCACGACGAGCGACACCTTGGCATGCGTCTTCAATTGTAGAAAGCCGTAGACGACCTGCACGCCGGCGCGTTCGAGATCGCGCGCCCAGCGGATGTTCGCCTCCTCGTCAAAGCGGGCCTTCAATTCGATCAACGCGGTCACCGATTTTCCGGTCTCGGCCGCCTCGGCCAATTCCCGCACGATCGGGCTGTCTTCGCTGGTGCGGTAGAGCGTCTGCTTGATCGCCACCACCGCCGGGTCGCGCGCCGCCTGGCGCAGGAACTGGACGACGACGTCAAAGCTCTCATAGGGGTGGTGGACGATGATGTCCTTCTGTCGGATCGCGGCAAAACAATCGCCGCCGAAATCGCGGATACGCTCGGGGAAGCGGGCGTTATAAGGGGTGAAGACGAGATCGGGGCGCTCGTCGATGATCAATTGCGCGGTATCGTTGAGACCGAGAAGGCCGTGCGTGGCGAACACGTCGGCCGGGGCGGCGTCCAGTTTTTCCATCAGGAACCGGCGCAGATCCGCCGGCATCGTCGCATCGACCGCGAGATGAATGGCATGCCCGCGCCGGCGCCGCTTCAACGCCGTCTCGTAGAGCCGAACAAGGTCAAGGGCCTCCTCCTCGATCTCGACCTCGCTGTCGCGCAATACGCGAAAGACGCCCTGCGCCACCACCGCGAAGCCGGGAAACAGATGGTCGAGAAAGAGCCCGATCGTCTGCTCGACCGGCAGGAAGCGGATCTGGCTCCCCGGCAGCCGGACAAAGCGGGCGATCGAGGACGGGATCAGGATCAGCGCCTGCAATTTGACCCCGTCGCTGATCCGTTCGAGCTGCAAGGCGAGGCCGAACCCGCGATTGGCGATGAACGGAAAGGGGTGGGCGGGATCCATCGCGAGCGGCGTCAAGACCGGGAAGATCTCGGCCATGAAGCGCTCTTCGAGCCAGGCGCGGTCGCCGGCGTCGAGATCGGTCGGCTCGATGACGGCGATCCCGGCTTCGCCAAGCCGGCGGCGCAAGGCGAGCCAAGTCACCTGCTGGTCCTCCATCAGCCGGCTCGCCCGCTCGCCGATCGCTTCGAGCTGCTGCGCCGGGGTCAGCCCGTCCTGGCTCGGAGTCTTGATGCCGGCAAGGTGCTGGCCTTTGAGCCCGGCAACGCGGACCATATAGAATTCGTCGAGATTGCTCGCCGAGATCGACAGGAAACGGAGCCGCTCCAACAGCGGGTGGCGTCCGTTCTCGGCTTCGGCGAGGACCCGCTCGTTAAAGGCGAGCCAGGACAGCTCGCGGTTGATGAAGCGGGCCGGGGAGTGGAAATCGACCGGCCGGACCGCAGCCGGCTGCGCGCTGGTGTTCATGGGCCTCGTTCTCGAGGAAGCGAACACGCGATGATACGGAAGCAATGTTATCCTGTTGTTGTCGGCCTGTCATGCCGGCGCCGACGCCCCGACCGGGGCGGGCGCACGACAGATATGGCGCGCGGCGGCACGGCAACAAAGCGCCGCCGGAGCCGGGAGGAGAGCAACGATGCACAGGCTGTATCTGCTGCGCCACGCCAAATCGAGCTGGAAGGAGGACGCTCCGGATCACGAGCGTCCGCTGTCCCGGCGCGGCCGGGAAACGGCGCGTCGAATCGGCAGACAATTGCCGGCCGCAACCGGGGCGCTCGATCTTGTGCTGTGTTCGAGCGCGCGCCGCGCCTGCGAGACCCTCGATCTCGTGCTCGCCGGGTTTGTGCCGCGGCCGCACATCCTGATTGAACGCGGGCTTTATCTCGCCAGCCCCGAGAGTCTGCTGGAGCGTCTGCGCCAGCTCGCCGAGGAGGACGGCAATGTCCTGTTGATCGGCCACAATCCGGCCCTGCACGAATTGGCGCTCGCTCTCGCCGAGCCCGATGCGCCGGCGTTTCCCGCTCTTGCCG
>DATFCQ010000401.1:0-10257 GCA_035252905.1 Allostellaceae bacterium
ACACCGGAGGCGCCCGGCGCTCGGCCGAATTGATCGCCGGGCTCGCCCGCGCTCGGCGATCGCCGCCGTCGGCTTGACGGCCGCTGCCGCGCCTGACCAGAGCGCCTTCCGCCAGATCGCGGCTCACAAAAACTCCGCCACCGCTCCGTGATAGCGTTCGAGCGCGGCCAGGTGGTCGGCGAGCGTACGGCCGGGGATGCGGCGGTGGTGGCGGCGGTTGAAGGTCGTCGTCAGGGTCAGGTGGGAGGCGCCCGATTCCTTCCAGAAACGGGCCTCCCGGGCCCAGTCGGCGGCGGCGCCCGAGCCCATCGACACCCAGACCTCGATCCCGACCGCGGCCGGGTCGCGCCCGGCCTTCTGCGTCAATGCGCGCAATCGGTCGAAGATCGCCAGAGCCTCGTCGCCCGGCGCATAGGCGTTCGGCATCCAGCCGTCGCCGAGCTTGGCGATGCGCTCCAGGGTGCGCTCGTGATGGCCGCCGAACCAGACCGGCACCTTGCGCGCCGCCGGCAGCGGGTTGATGCCGGCATCCTCGATATTGTGCCAGCGTCCCTTGAAAGTGACGTGCGGATCGCGCCACAGCGCCTGCATGACCGCGATCTGCTCTGCCGAGCGGCGGCCGCGGTTGTGGAAATTCTCGTTGAGGGCGGTGAACTCGACCTCGTTCCAGCCGACCCCGACGCCAAGCCGGAACCGCCCGTCGCACAACACGTCGAGGCAGGCGGCCTGTTTGGCGACCAGTACGGTCTGGCGCTGCGGCAGGATCAGGACGCCGGTGGCAAAGCCCAGCCGGGTCGATGCGCCGGCGAGAAAGCCGAACAGGACAAAAGGATCGTGGAACAGGTCGCGCGAGGTGTTGCGGTCCCAGCCCGGCCGGCTCGCCGCGTTGACGCCGACGACGTGATCGGGCGCCTCGACAAAATCATAGCCGATCGCCTCGGCCTTCTGCGCGTATTCGCGGATGACGGCCGGATCGCCGCCGATGTCGCCCAAAGGCAGCAAGGTGCCGAGCTGCATCACTCCCTCCCGTTTTTGATCAGGCGGCCGGAGCCTGTCCGACTACCGCAAACAGCGGATCGCGCACGTCCTCCTCGCCTTCGACGAGGCGATGGGCCGCGACCGGCGTGAGGCCGGCACCGTCCATATAGCGCGCGACCAGTGCGGCATGTCCGTCGTCGTCGAGCGCCCGCCAGATCGCCACCGCCTTGGTCCAGAAGCAGCGGTTCGAAAAGCTGACGACGAGCGGTCCGCCCGGCCGCAACACGCGCGCGACCTCGCGCAGGACCGCGACCGGGCGCTGCAGATATTGGATCGACACCGCAATCATCGCCGCGTCGACGCTGGCCGCGGGAAGCGGCAATTGCGGGTCGCGGTTGAGGTTCTGGACAAACCAGCGGTCGAACCGCGGATTGGCCGCCAACTCGGTCGCGTTCATGCCGTGGCCGACGATTTCGCGATAGGCGATCTCGTCCGGCAGATGGCTGACCCAACTGCTCATCAGGTCGAGAAGGGCGCCACCCGCCGGCAATACGCGGCGATAGAACCCGGTCAAGGCCGCAATGGCGCCGTCGTCGATATGGGTGACCAGCCGCGGCGGCTCGTAGAACAGCTCGTCCGCGTCCTCGTCGAGCCTCGCAAAGGCGCCTTCGGGCAGTCCGAGCGCATCATCCATGGCGACACCGCAACAAGAGCGGGAGCGGGCCGGGGAGGCGTGGGCCCCTCCTCCCCGTGCCGACCCCCTGGGCAGACCGCCGGGGTAACCCGGGGTCCCGCGGTCCTTACCCAAGACCGGTGATCCGACGGCCCCTATACGTCCGCAGTTCCGGGCCGAGGTCAAGACCGCGATCGCACGCCGCAGCGACAGAGCGTGCTTGACCTCGGCCCGCGGCGACGGGACAAAGGCCGCACGGCGTCGATGGAGGCAGATGTGAGCGACACGGTCGAGGGCGACATCCAGGGGGGATTGATCGACAAGGCGAAACGGGTTCTGCCCGGCGGGACCTTCGGCAATTTCTCCGCCGACATCGTGATCCGCGAGGGGCGCGGCGGCCGCGCCTGGGACGAGAACGGCCGCGAATACGTCGATTTTCTATTGGGCTCGGGGCCGATGCTGGTTGGCCACGCCCATCCCGAGGTCATTGAAGCGGCGCAGGCGCGCATTGCCGCCGGCACCACCTTTTTCGCCAACAACCGCTTCGGCATCGAACTGGCCGAGGCGATCGTCGAGGCGGTGCCCTGCGCCGAGCAGGTGCGCTTCGTGTCGAGCGGGACCGAAGCGGATCACTATGCGATGCGGGCGGCGCGCGCCTTTACCCGGCGCGACAAGATCCTCAAATTCGAGGGCGGCTTTCACGGCATGGGCGACTATTCGCTGATGAGCCTGGCGCCGCGCCGGCCGGGCAATTTCCCGCAGCCGATCCCGGATTCGGCCGGCATCCCGAGGAGCCTCTCCGACGAGGTCCTGATCGCGCCGTTCAACGATCCCGAAGTCGCCGCCGGCCTCGTGCGCGACCACCGCGACGAACTCGCCGCAGTTATCGTCGAGCCGTTCCAACGCATCCTGCCGCCCCGGCCCGGCTTTCTCGAAGGATTGCGCCGGGTCACGGCCGAGAACGGCGTCGTGCTGATCTTTGACGAGGTGGTGACCGGCTTCCGCCTCGCCTATGGCGGGGCGCAGGACTATTACGGGGTGGTCCCCGATCTGTGCACGCTCGGCAAGGTGATCGGCGGCGGCTTCCCGTTGGCAGCGATCGCCGGCCGCGCCGACATCATGGCCCATTTCGACCGCACCCGCGTCGGCGAGGACGGCTTTCTGCCGCAGATCGGCACGTTGTCGGGCAACCCGGTCGCCGCCGCCGCGGGTCTCGCGACGCTCGCCGTCCTGCGGCGGCCGGGGGCCTACGAGCGCCTCTTCGCCACCGGCCGCGAATTGATGGGAAGCCTCGCCGGATTGTTGAAGCGGCACGGGATCGCCGCGCAGGTGACGGGCGAGCCGCCGCTCTTCGACCTCGTCTTCACCGCCGAGCCGGTGCACGACTACCGCGGCGTATTGCGCGGCGACGCCGACAAGATGCGCCGCTTGAACGCCTTGTTGCGCGAGCGCGGCATCCTGAAGGGCGAATCGAAATACTATGTCTCGCTCGCCCATACCGACGAAGACGTCCGCCACACGGTCGCCGCCTGGGACGAGGCGCTCGCCCTGATCGCCGCCGGGTGAGCCTCCGGCAAGGATGCGCCGATATCGCCGGCCGCCCCTCACCCTCCTCCCCGGGCTTGACCCGGGGATCAGCGGGTCCCTCCCTCTCCCCGCGCGCGGGCAGAGGGCCGGGGTGAGGGGCCTCGCTGTTCCGCGCCGGCGTCGCGGATCGCGCGCCACACCCGCTCCGGCGTCGCCGGCATCTCGATATGCGCGACGCCGAATTCGGAGAGCGCGTCGACGATCGCGTTGACCACGGCAGCCAAGGCCGGCGTCGTGCCGCCCTCGCCGCCGGAGCGGACGCCGAGCCGGTTGGTTGGTGACGGCACCTCGCTGAGCGCGGTTGCGAGCGCCGGCAGGGTGTCGGCGCGCGGCATCGCGTAGTCCATAAAGCTCGCCGCCACCATCTGGCCGCTCGCCGGATCGTAATGGGCGTCCTCCAACAGCGCCTGACCTACCCCTTGGGCGATGCCGCCCTGGGTCTGGCCGTGCAGGATCATCGGGTTGACCGCGCGCCCGACATCGTCGACCGCGGCGTAGCCGACCATCTCGACGAGGCCGGTCTCGGGGTCGATCTCGACCTCGCAGACCTGCGCGCCGTAGGGAAAGCTCGCGACCGGCAGGGTCCGGTCGGAGACTGCCGCGAGCGGCCCCTGCAGTTCCGGCGGCAGATCGGTGCGCGCGGCGGCCGCCTCGGCGACCGCGAAGAGATCGACCGCGCGATCGGTGCCGGCGACGCGAAAGCGGCCCTGCGCGAACTCGATATCGGCTTCACTCGCCTCCAGCAGAAATCCCGCGATGCGGCGGCCGCGGGCGACGATCTCGTCGGTGGCTTCTCCGATGATCGTCGCCGCGAGCTTCATCGAGCGGCCGGAATGGGAGCCGCCGCCGGCCGCAACCCGGGCGGTGTCGTGGGCGACGTAGTCGATGCGGTCGAACGGCACGCCGAGCCATTCGCTGACGAGCTGGGCAAAGCTCGTCTCGTGGCCCTGGCCCGACGACATCGTGCCCATGACCAGTTCGACCCGGCCTGCGCCGGTGACCGTGATCTCGGTGCGCTCGCGCGGCGCGCCCGAGGTGATCTCGACGTAATTGGCAAGGCCGATGCCGCGCCGTCTGCCGCGCCGGCGCGCCGCCCCGCGGCGGGCGGCAAAGCCGTCCCAGTCGGCGAGCGCGAGCGCCTTGTCCATCGCCTCCTCGTAGCGGCCGCTGTCGTAGGTAAGGCCGAGCGGGTTGCGGTAGGGCTGCGCCTGCGGCGGGATCAGGTTGCGCCGGCGCAGGGCGACCGGGTCCTGCCCGAGCCGATCGGCGGCGAGATCGATCAGCCGCTCGACGACAAAGATGACCTCAGGCCGGCCGGCGCTGCGATAGGGCGTCGTCGACACCGTATTGGTGACGGCGCCGCGGCCGCGGACATAGGCGGCGGGGATGTCGTAGACCCCCGACAACAGGCCCATCCCCTTCTGCAAGGACACGAAGGCGGCCGCGTGCCCGCCGAGATTGCTCAGATTATAGGCGCGCACGGCGAGAAATCTGCCGTCGGCGTCGAGCGCCAGTTCGGCCTCGACCGTCAGATCGCGGCCCTGGTAGTCGCTGAGGAAGTCTTCGGTCCGCTCGCAGGTCCATTTGACCGGCCGGCCGACCCGCCGCGCCGCCCAGGCGAGGAGGGCATATTCGGGATAGAAAAAGTTGCGGGTGCCGAAATTGCCGCCCATGTCGCCGCACAAGGCGCGCACCTGTTCGGGCGGCACGCCGAGCAGCTCGGCGAGGTCGAGGCGCAATTTGGCGACCCCGCGGCCGCTGCCGGCGTAAAGCGTATAGGACCCGCTTGCCGCGTCGTAGCAGGCGGTGGTCGTGCGCGGCTCCATCGGTACCCCGGTGACGCGCTGCACCCGGGTTTCAAGCCGCACGACATGGGCGGCGCGGCGGAAGGCCGCCGCGGTCGCTGCTTCGTCGCCGGCCTCGATGTCGACGCAGAGATTGCCCGGCGCCTCGTCCCACAATTGCGGGGCGCCGGGCGCCGCCGCATCGGCGGCGTGCACGACCGCGGGCAGCGGCGCGTAGGCGACTGCGATCTGCTCCGCCGCGTCCTTGGCCGCAGCGATGGTCTCGGCGACGACCAGCGCGACCGGCTCGCCGACAAAGCGCACCCGGTCGGGCGGCATCGGATAATGGCGGGTCGCGATCGGGTCGCCGTGACGCCGGACGGCGAGATCGGGCGGACCCATCAATCCGGCCTTGTGCGGGATCGGTCCCAACCCCTCGGCGATGTAATCGGCCCCGGTCAGGACGGCGAGCACCCCCGGCATCGCGCGCGCCGCCGCGGTGTCGAGCGCAAGGATGCGCGCATGGGCGTGGGGCGAGCGCAAGACGACCGCATGGACCAGCTCGGGCAGGGACAGATCGTCGGCAAAACGGCCGCTTCCGGTGACGAGGCGAAAATCCTCCTTGCGCCGCACCGGCCGGCCGATGCCGTGGGCGGCGTTCTCCGCTGCGTTCATGCGCATTCCTCCTCTCCAGGCGGCCCGATCACGCCGCGGATCATCCACCATTTCGCAGCCGGTTGGACAGTCGCCCTGGTCTCGGTTAGCGTGACGTCCCGGTTCCGGGCGGCAGGCTTATCAGATGATCCGGCAGGCGCGGCCCGCCGTCTTTCTCGATCGCGACGGCGTGCTCAACCATGATGACGGCTATGTCGGCTCGCGCGCCCGCTTTCGCTGGATCGACGGCGCCCCGGAGGCGATCAAACGGCTGAACGGGGCCGGGTTCTTCGTCTTTGTCGTGACCAACCAGGCCGGGGTCGCGCGCGGTCTTTACGGCGAAGAGGACGTGCGCACCCTGCATCGCGCGCTCGCCCGCGAACTGGCCGAGATCGGCGCGCGCCTCGACGATGTGCGCTATTGCCCGTTTCATCCCGAGGCGGTCCGGCCGGAATACCGCAGGATCAGCGACTGGCGCAAACCGGCGCCGGGGATGATCCTCGACCTGATGCGATGCTGGCCGGTGGCGCGCGAGCACAGTTTTCTGATCGGCGACAAGGACAGCGACCTTGCCGCCGCATCTGCCGCCGGGATCGCCGGCTATCGGTTTCCCGGCGGCGATCTCGCGCGCTTTATCGAGGACCTGTTGCGCGCGCGCGCCGCAATGACCAGCTTGCGGTAGGAGGCCCCGATGAACACCGATCTCGATGTCGACCGCTTCTGCCAGACCCTGGTGCGCGAAATGCCGGACGCGGTCATCTACGCGGACGGGGAGGGGACGATCCGGTTCTGGAACGCCGGCGCCGAGCGGATCTTCGTCTTCGGCGCGGCGGAGGCAATCGGACAGTCGCTCGACCTGATCATCCCGCAAGGTCTGCGGGCGCGCCACTGGGCCGGCTTCGGCGAAACCATGCGCACCGGCGCGAGCCGCTATGGCGCCGGCGACCTCTTGGCGGTGCCGGCCTTGCGCAAGGACGGGACGCGCATCTCGATCGAGTTCACGGTTCTGCCATTCCGCGACGAAGAAGGCCACATGCTCGGCATCGCCGCGGTGTTGCGCGACGTGACCCGGCGCTTCGAGGAAATGAAGGCGCTGCGCCAGCAACTCGCGGCGCGCGAGCGCAAGGAATAGCGCTCGACCCTGCGCCAAAACGCCGCTGCCGTCTTAAGAGCCTGTTTGAGTGGGGAAAGCGGCGGAATGCGCTCCGCTATTCCGCCCTACGACGCTCCCGAAAAGCGTAGGGCGGAATAGCGTAGCGTATTCCGCCAACTTCGGCGCGACAGCGACTCACACAGGCTCTAACGGTGAAGCAGCAACGGATAAATCGTCAATAGCAGCTCGGCAACGATCAATAGGACGATATACCATTCGACCCGCATGCTGCTCCGGGTCTGCACCAGGCCGAGCAGGGTTTCGACCGTGCGGGCGACGATGTCGAGCTTGCGGTCGAGGGCGCGGTCGCGCTCGCGCAGGTCATACTCATCGGCGAGGCGCAGGTAGAACCGTTCGAGCTCGGGGTGCTCCCACAGCAGTTCGGGCGTCTCCGCGGTCTCGACGCGGCCGACCATCTTTTGCTGGATCAGCAACACGTCGCCGATGTGCCGCAATAACTCCTTGCCGCGCGCCCCGGCGCGGCCCCGCTCTCGCAACGTCGCGGCGAGCGGTTCGATGCGGTCGAAAATCTCGGCAATTTTTGCCTCGTAGCGGGACAGGACGAGGCTCTTGGCGAGGATGTCGGCGATCAACTGCAGACGTTCCGTGGTCTTCGCGGGAAGCAGGATGTTGCCGGCCGCATCGACGTATTGGTCGGCGCCGGGCCGAACCCGTATGCGCGCCTCGTCCCGTTCCGGCGCCGGGAAGGCGCCGCTGACATGAGGCGCGAGAGACGCGACGAAGCGGTCGGCCGCATCGGTCTCAACAGCGAAGAGGACGACGGCGCCGTAGCGAAACAACACCGCGACGCCGCTCTCGGCGATCTCGATCGTGAGCGGCGCCAGGCCGAGCGGATTGCCTCGTTCGAGCGCCCGCGTGTCGAGGCGATCCCCCAGCAATAGGGCCCGGACCGCGGCACCCTCGGGCGGATCGCCCGCCGACGTCGTGCCGGGCGCCGCCGCGCGGCGCTGCATGCCGGCGACGTCGCGCCGCTGTTCCGTCTCTGCACTGGTTTTCATGATATGTCTCTTTGCGGCTTTCGCCAGCCGTTATTGTTCGGTCGGCCGCCCGGAGGTGCCGGTGGGATTGAGCCGACGACCTCTCCCCGACAGGGGAGTGCTCTACCACCGAGCTATGGCAGCTATAGACTTGATACTGTTTGAGCTTCTGCGCTGAGCCGCACCCGGGTCCACGAAATTTCCACGGATCACGGCACGGCGCCGATCGCTGCGGCGAGGCGCTCGGCGACGGTGCCGAGCTGCGCCTGGCGCCGCACGACGAGGTCCGCAAGCGCGATCAGGATCTCCGGCCGCGGCCGCATCCGGCCCGACAGCCACATCCGGACCGTGCGATCGCTGACCCCGAGATCAACGGCGAGCGGCGACTGCCAGCGCGGACCATAGAGCGCTTCGCCGGCTTGGCGGAGGAGATCGGACCAGCCTCGCGCGATCGCAGATTGCGCGGGGTCTCCATTCGAGATTGTCATTTCAGAGGCAGTGACCAGGAGACAACAGCAACAGTCAGATTTGCGGCGATAATGAAACCATCGCAGACTGGCCAGTTGCCGCGGTGGTCTGCCGCGTCGAAATAGAACCAAACCGCAAACCCGACGGCCTCCAGCAGGCAGAGGATGCGCAAGCTCCAATCCACCGCCCGTGGCGCGTTCCTCAGCCAAACCTCGGATTTGCACGGCATTTTGATCATAGCCGCCATCACTGCCAGAAGACGCGGAACAGGATCGCGACTTGAATGGCGAGCACAAAGGTCAGCATCCAATTGTGCAGCTTGAGCCTACCGTCGACCTCGGTGCGGAACTGAATGAGATCGGCTTTCAGCTCGTTTCGCACTTCGCCGAGGTCGGCTTTTGTTGCCACGCTTTCCCGAATGGCGTCGAAAATCTCGGCGGCGAGATGTTCTGCCGCTTTGCGCTCAATCCCTGCCGCCTCGAAGGCGTTTGTTAAATCCAGTCTGTCCGTCATCGGCGGGTCTCCCTACCCATCCGCGGCGGGGCCGTCCCCATCCGTCGTTGTTCCGTATTATAGGAACAAACACCCTGCCGTGCGAGCCGGTCGTTCAGCCTCGCCCTTTGCGGGCGGAGCTGCGCGGCTCCTCCACGGGCGCGTCCGCCGTCCCGCGCCACGGCAACCGATCGACCGCCTCGACTGGGGCGGGGCGCAGAATTCGTATTACTTATTAATAGTTTGACTGGTGCTGCCGGTTGGGATTGAACCAACGACCTCTCCCTTACCAAGGGAGTGCTCTACCACTGAGCTACGGCAGCCCGCGGGGGTGCGAGGGCGGCAACGATTACACGAGGCTCTTCGGGGTTGCAAGGCGGGGCGATAGCGGGTAGTGACCCACTTTGAATTGTAACAAGCTTGCGCTGGGTCGCGGTTCGTGCTCTCCGATCCTATATGCTTAGCGTGAAGCATTGATCGAAGCCAGTATGCCGAAGGGACTACAGGGCCAGAAACGCCCCGCCGATACCGTCGCGAACGCGATCCGCGTCGCCAAGATTTTGACCGGCGAGGCCGAAGAGGACTTCGGCGCTTCGGGCAAAGACAAGGCCGCCCAAGCGCTCGGCAGGAAGGGCGGCGCGGCACGGCGGGAGAAACTGTCGACCGAGCGACGGCGCGAGATCGCTCGGAAGGCCGCGGCGGCGCGATGGCAGAAATAGGGGACCGCGCGGTGAGCGAGCCGATCCCGGAATCCGACCTTTACGAAAGGGTCAATCTGGCACCCGCCGAGACCGGCTTGCCGATGACGATTTTCGCGTCGCCGCGCGGCCATGCCCGGCACGATGTCCGCATCAAGGTCAACGGCGTGCACGGGCCGCGCATGACCTTGGAACAGGTTGCCGAAGTTGCCGTGCGGCCGGCGCCGCGCGTGATCTCCGGTCATCTTTCCGCCGCCGATCGGCAGGCCGTCTTCGCCTGGATTGCTCTTAATGCTGCGGCGCTCGCTGACTATTGGGAGTTCCACATCTACACCAGCGAGTTCCTGCGTCGGTTGCGGCGATTGCCGTAAGAGCCTCCCCGCGGCGGAACCCGCCGCTGTCGTTCTCGTTGAAGCAGCGTCGGATCCTCCCGGAGTTGCACAATGCGCAGAGAGGTCTCGCTGGTCGCGGCGGGAACGGCGCTGTTGGCGCTCGCCAGTTGCGCCTATCGCCCGCCGCCGTCCTACCTCGCTCCGCCGCCGCCGGCCGCCCTGCCGACGCCGCCCGCGGGTCGGCTCTCCGACCGGCAATTTGTAGATTCTGCGGCCGCGAGCGGGATGTCGGAAGTCGAACTGGGCCGGCTCGCGCTGAGCCGCGCCGCCGCGCCGGCGGTGCGCAGCTTTGCGCGGCGGATGATCGACGATCACGGCCGGCTCAACGCCGAGCTGACGGCGGTCGCGCGCCGCCTCGACCTGCCCCCTGCGCCGGGATT
>DATFCQ010000402.1:0-4304 GCA_035252905.1 Allostellaceae bacterium
CTTGCCCGAGGCTGCGGATCGCCCGCGCGGCGATCAGCCGGCGCGCGGCGGCGGATGGAACCCCGGCAAACCAGGCCGCGCGCAATGCGCCGGCCGGCCCCGGCTCGGGCCGTTCCCGATCGGATCGTGCGGAAGCCAGGAGCGCTCTCTATTTGTGCTCCATGACCCAGACGCCGTTCCAGTCCTCCGCCGGCGGGTGCATCAGATAATAGCTGCAGCGATCGGCAAAGATGCGGGACGGGCGGTCCTGCGGGGCGATGTCGAGGGCCGCGGCGAAATGGCAAAGCGCCCCTTGCCAGTCCCGCTTCTGGTAGCAATTGAGGCCGGTCTCGAAAGTGGCGATCAAAGCCGGCAGGCGCGGGAAGCTTTCGTCGTTGTGGTGGCCGAGCGATTCATAGACCCAGACCGGCCGCGTCATGCCCTTGGCCTGGAGCAGATCGAGACGGCGGAGAACCGCAGACGACTTCAGCGCCTGTTTGGTTTCCGCCGCCAACAAGACCGAGGTGCCGTAATATTTGTTGGCGCTCTCCAATCGGGCGGCGAGGTTCACCCGGTCGCCGATGACCGTGTACTCCATCCGCTTGCTCGAACCGATCGAGCCGGCGAGCACTTCGCCGGTGGCGAGCCCGACCCCGATGTCGAGCGGATCGAGCCCGCGCTCGGCGCGGCGGCGGTTGAACCTTTTCAAGGCCTGCATCATGTCGCTGGCGACGCCGAGGGCATTGTCGGCGTCGGCGTCGCCGGAGACCGGGGCGCCGAAGATCGCCATCAGCGCGTCCCCGATATACTTGTCGAGGATGCCGCCATGGGTGAAGACGACCTCGACCATCTCGGTAAAGTAGTCGTTCAGCATGGCCACCGTCTCGCGCGGCGCCATCGCCTCGGAAATCGTCGAGAAGCGCCTAATGTCGGAGAACAATACGGTGGCGACGAGGGCCTGCCCCTGCAGCACGTCGTCTCCGCCGGCGAGCAGCCGGTCGACCACTTCCTTGGCCATATAGCGAGCCATCGTGTTGCGAACCCGCTTCTCGCGGGTCAGGTCCTCGAGAACCAGCATATAGCCGATCGGCTTGTTGTCGACGTCGAGGAACGGCGCCGCGGTCAGGTTCACGGCGATCGTGCTGTCGTCCGGGCGGTGGAGGTCGGTGTCGGCGTGGTAGTCGGAGGCTCCGATCTTGGCGACGTAGTCGAGACTGCGGGTGACCCAGGGATTGCGGTTGCCGAACACCTGCGGCGCCGAGCGGCCGATCAGCGCATCTGCGGCGGAGCCGAGGATGCGCTCGGCCGCCTCGTTGAGCTTTTCGATCTTGAGCTGCCGGTCGAGGGTGATGACCCCGTTCGACAGCGATTTCAGGATGCCCTCGTTGTAGTTCTTCAGGGCGAGCACGTCGGAGAACAGGCGGGCGTTGTGGATTGCGATCGCGATGTCGGCGCAGAACGATTTGAGCCGCCGGATGTCGACCGCCGTGAATGGGCCGCCGCGCTTGTTCAGCACCTGCACGACGCCGAGGCGCTCGCCGAAGCGGTCGAAGACCGGGATCGCCAATATATTGCGCGTGCGAAAGCCGAGAGTGCGGTCGACCTGCTGGTTGAAGCGCGGATCGGCATAGGCGTCCGGGATATTGAGCACCTGGCCGCTGGCGAACGCGGCGCCGGCGAGACCGGCATTGGCGGGGATGCGGATCTGGGTCTGCTCGGTCCCTTCGGCGACTTTCGACCACAATTCGTCCTTGGCCGCGTCGTACAGAAAAAAGGTCGAGCGTTCGGCATCGAGCAGATGCGTCGTTGCCCGCACGATGCGGGCGAGCAGGGCGTCGAGATGCAATTCGGAGGAGATCGCCTCGGTGATCGCCAGGATCTCGGCTTCCTCGCGCCGCGCCCGTTCGAGGCGTTCGATCAGCTGCGCCTGGGTCAAGGCGCTCACCGCCTGCCGGTTGATCGCCTCGATCAAGGCGACGTCGCCCTCGGTGAAATCGCCCGAGCATTTGTTCAGGACCTGCGTCACCCCGATGGTCTGCCCGGTATTGCTGAGCAACGGAACGCACAGCACGTTGCGCGTGCGGTAGCCGCTGCGGCGGTCGACTTCGGGGTTGAAGCGCGGGTCGCCATAGACGTCGGCAATGATCTCGGGCTTGCCGGAAGTGAACACCGAGCCCGAGATGCCGCTCGCCTGGGGGATGCGGATCTCGGTGACGCCCTCGCCCCGGATCACCCGGGAAAACAGCTCGCCGGCATCGGGGTCGTGCAGGAACAATGTCGCCCGCTCGGCGTCGAGGGCGTCGGTGATCAGCTCGATCAGCTGCGGCAGCTGATCGTCGAGCGATAATTTCTGGGTGACCGTGTCGGCTACCTCGGCCAATAACAGGAGCCGGCCGAGAGCGCTCTTCGGGTGCGGCTCGCCGGCGCCGGGGGAAAAGGCGCCGTCGGTGGTATCGGCAAGAATGCGTCGGAAGAGTTCTGGGGTTTCTCGCATCGCTCCGGCTTAGCCTAGGCCGACGCCGCGCTCAACCGCTCGGCGTGCGCGCCATTGTCTCATCTTGCAAATTTATCCACAACCCTCGCCGCATGCGCCAGGGCCATGGAACGGGATCGTGCGCAAGATGATGCGCCCCGCCGGAGCTGCGGGGCGCCAGGCAGAACCGCGCCGGTTACCGTGTGGTCGGGGCAGGCGGGGCGGGTGGGACGTTGGTTCCGGTCCCGGGGTTCGACATGCCGGTTCCAGTCCCCATTTCCGACGGCGCGGTTTCGGTCGCCGACGGCATCGGGGTCTGGGTGCGGACCTGGTTTGTCGTCATCGGGTGGCGCATGTGCGTTGACGCGCTCGATCCGACCCCGACGGCGCCCTGGCCCATCAGGCTCTGCATCGTCCGGGAGTTGAGGCTGGCCGTGACCTGCAGCCCATTGTGCCGCTGATATTGGGCGAGCGCTTGCCGCGTCTTCGGTCCGATGATGCCGTCGATAGTGCCGTGATAGAGACCCTCGCGCCTCAGCGCCCGCTGCGCTTGTTTGACTGTGCTGCGGCTGTGGCTGAGGCCGTGCTGCGACGTCTGCTGCATCGACAATGTTCTTGAATACGCCCCTGCATTCGGACCCATCGCACTGCCCGAGTGCCCGCCGCTCCAAGCATTCGCCGCTCCGATGCCCCCGAAGCCGAGCGCAACCACCGAAGCGGTCGCTAGAATAAGACCTCTCATACCTTCCTCCACATTCGGGCGCAGTGGTCCCCCACCGCGCGCATCCCGCCAACTCCGTTTCGTTGATTGCGTTCCGGATTGTCTTAATGCGCTGATCGCGGCAAGGAAACCATCGTGGTATGAGAGCGCGTCTTCAGCGGCCCTGATAAACCGGCGCGCTGCCGAACAGGCTTGCCATCGTCGCGCGGTTGAGGTTGTCGGTGATCGGCAGACCGTGCCGGCTTTGGAACTCCCCGAGCGCCCGTCTTGTCTCGGGCCCGAGGAGCCCATCGATGTTGCCGTGATAGAGGCCGTCGCGACGCAGCGCCAACTGCGCCCGGGCGATCTGGCCGTGCGTGCGATAGCCGAGGCCGGGATAGCGGGGCTGGTAGGCTGTCGGCGGGGCGCTGGAGCCCTGATAGGCAGGCGCGCCGCCGAAGAGGCTCGCCATCGTCCTGGGATTGAGGCTGCCCGTCACCCGGAGGCCGTGCCGGCTCTGGAAATCTTCGAGCGCCTCGCTCGTCCGGGGCCCGAAAATCCCGTCGATATTGCCGTGATAGAGGCCGTCGCGGCGCAGTGCCAATTGCGTGCGGACGACCAAGTCGCCCGGCCGATAGGCGGCGGTGGCAATGTAGCGGGGCGTGCCGGTATAGCTCGTCGAGCTGCTGAAATTGGGATAATAGGTCTGCGTGCTCGCAGGCATGGTGCTGCCCGAGGGGCCGCTCCAGGCATGCGCGCCCCGGCACCTCCGATCCCGAGGGCGAGCACCGACGCCGTTGCCAGGATGAGTCCTTTCATGTGTTTCTCCATGATCGGAGCGCAGCGGTCTCGCCTGCGCTTATCGCGGCAACTCCATCGGGGTATGCGCGTTCCCGATCCTCCGCGATCGGCGAGCGACAGGCGGGAAAGGATCGCATTCCTGGATCGGGTCTTTTCCGATCGGCATCCCCTCGCGGCTGCGCAAGGGGGGCGGGTTGTATCGCGGGGGGCGCTGCGTTAGCCTTTCGGGCGGAGGGCAGGGCGATGCAATTGGGCTTTGTCGGAACCGGAACGATGGGGGCGGCGATGGCCTCCTCGCTCCTCGATGCCGGGCACGCGCTCACGGTTTACGACATCCGCCCCGGGGCGACG
>DATFCQ010000403.1:0-15628 GCA_035252905.1 Allostellaceae bacterium
GGCGCTGGCGTCGGCCATGCTGGCGATTTGGGCCAGAACCAACAGCGGCAGGACGAGGAGGGTCGGACCGCCGGCGGTCGCGGCCAGCGCCAAGAGGATCGCCACCGAGACGACACAGGTCGCAATGATCGCGCGCGGTCCCCAATGCAGAGCCAGTTCGGCGACGGCAATGCTGACCGGAAACCCGGCGAGCGAGGCCAATCCGGAGATCACCGCCGGCCCGGGCAGCGCCAGAAAGTGGTGCGGCAGGTTGAGAGTCCAGGTGAGATAGGCGACAAACCAGGCCCGCACCGCCGAAACCTCCCAGATGTTGCCGGCAAAGGCCAGCACATAGGCGATCAACGCGCGGTTGCGCAGCACCGGCCGAAAATCGAAGGCGACGGGCACGGCGGGTGCGGTTTCCGAGGCGGCGGGGAGCAGCGCGACCGCCGCGACCGCCAACAGCGGGGCGATCCCGCTGATCATGAAGGTGGCGCGCCAGCCATAGGCCGCATCGGCTGCCCCGGCGATCAGAAATGAGCCGGCGGCGCCGAGCGCGTAGGACGAGGCGTAGATCGCCGTGCTGCGCGCGCGGGCGCGGCCGGAGGTGCGCTCGGCCAGGAGTTTCAGGCCGGGCATGTGGACCCCGGCGAGCGCTACGCCGTTCAGAAAACGCAACAGGAACGCCTGCCAGAAGCCATGGGCGTAGAAGGCAAAGGCAAGGCTCGCCACGGCGCCGAGCAAGGAGGAGCCGATAAACACGCGGCGCCCGTCGATCCGGTCGGTCAGGCTCGCCAGGATCGGGACCGCGGCGGCGTAGCCGCCAAAATAGACGCCGCCGATCCACCCGGCCTCGCTGGCGCTCAACCCCCATGCCCGGGTGATCTCGGGCAACACCGCTGCGAATGTCGCAAGCGGCGCCAGATTGACCATCAGACCGAACGCCATCAGGAAAGTGGGCCTGCTGGCGCAGAGCGTCTCGCCGGTCACGGTCGCCAAATCGTCCTCTCCGGTTCGGATTCCTGCGGATAATCGGAGCTGATCGCAGCGGCTGTCACGGCCAATCGCTTCGGTCGCGGCCGAAGGGTCCGATCGATGCCCCTGCCCGGCCGGCGAGAGAGAGTAATCGCTATATCGGAAAATCGGCGGAATGCGCTGCGCTTTTCCGCCCTACACAGTCCTCGTAGGGCGGAATAGCGGAGCGCATTCCACCTTTTAATAGAGATGGCAGGCGACGGTGTGGTCCGGTGCGATTTCCCGGCGCACCGGCGCCTCGCGCGCGCAGATCGGCATTGCGTGCGGGCAGCGCGTATGAAAGCGGCAGCCCGAAGGCGGCGCCAGCGCGCTCGGGACCTCGCCCGTGATCTGCAATCGTTCGCGCTTCTCGTCGGGACGGGCCGGCAGGGCCGCGGTGAACAGCGCCTTGGTGTAGGGATGAGCCGGCCGGGCGCACAGTTCGAGACTCTCGGCGAGTTCGACGATCTGCCCCAGATACATGACCGCGATGCGGTGGCTGATATGCGCGACCGTCGCCAGATCGTGGCCGATGAACAGATAGCCGACCCCGAGCCTCTGCTGCAATGCGGCGAGCTGGTTCATGACCTGGGCGCGGATCGAGACGTCGAGCGCCGAGACCGGCTCGTCAAGGACAATGAGGCGGGTCTCGGTGGCCAATGCCCGCGCAATGGCGATGCGCTGGCGCTGGCCGCCGCTGAACTCGTGCGGAAACAGCCGCGCCACCTCCGGCGCCATGCCGACCAGTTCGAGGACCTCGGCGACCCGCTCGGCGATCGCCGAACGCGACAGATCGGTATGGATCTCCAGCGGCTCGGCGATGATCGCGCCGACCCGCATGCGCGGCGAGAGCGAGCTGTAAGGGTCCTGAAAGACGACCTGGACCTCGCGCCGGTAGCGCATCAGCCCGTCGCGCTTCAGCCCCGCAATGTCCTGGCCGTCGAAGCGGATCGTGCCGGCGGTCGGGGTCTCCTGCAGCAGGATCAGTTTCGAGGTCGTCGTCTTGCCGCACCCGGATTCGCCGATCAGTCCCAGGGTCTCGCCGGCCTCTATCGCAAAATCCACCCCGTCGACGGCCTTGACCCAGCCGCCTTGGCGCCAGCCCATCATCCCGCCGCCGGCCGGGAAATATTTCTCTACGCCCTCGAGTTCAAGCAGTGGCGCTGGCATAGCGTTCCTTTGCGGTGTGGTCGAGGAGCCAGCACTTCGCCGTCCATCCCGGCGCGATCGTCCGCTCGGCCGGTTCCTCGCTCAGGCATTGCGGCATTGCATGTGGGCAGCGCGGGTGAAAGGCGCAGCCCCTCGGCAGTTGCGCCAGGTTGGGGGGATGGCCGGGGATCGCGTAGAGCGGCTCCTTGCTGCCGAGCTTTGGCGTCGCGCCGAGCAGGGCCTCGGTATAGGGGTGCTTCGGCGTCGCGAACAGGTCGCGCACCGCGCCTTGCTCGACGATCTTGCCGGCATACATGACCGCCATCTTGTCGCACATGCGGGCGACGATGCCGAGATTGTGGGTGACAAAGATGATCGCGGCGCCGGTCTGCTGCTGGATGTCCTTCAATACGTCGAGATATTGCGCCTGGATCGTCACGTCGAGATTGGTCGTCGGCTCGTCGGCGATGATCAGCTTCGGGCCTCCCGCCATCGCGATCGCGCCGACGACGCGCTGGCGCATGCCGCCGCTCATCTGGTGCGGGTATTCGCGCATGCGGGTTGCCGGCGAGGGAATGCGCACGGCCTGCAGCAGGTCGCACACCCGCGCGCGCAGGGCGCGGCCGCGCAGCCTCCTGTGGTGGTAGGCCGGCTCGGCGACCTGCGTGTAGATGCTGAACAGCGGGTTCAGGGACGCCATCGGGTCCTGCAGGATCATCGCGATCTGCCGGCCGCGGATACGACGCAACTGGCGCGGCGATTTGGTCGTCAATTCCTCGCCGGCAAAGGCGACCGAGCCGCCGGCGATATGCGCGCCGGCGGGCAGGAGCCCGACCACCGACATGCAGGTGGTGGTCTTGCCGCAGCCCGACTCGCCGACGAGACCGATCGTTTCGCCCTCTTCGAGGGTGAAGCTGACGCCGTCGACGGCCTTGACGACGCGCGCGCCGCCAAACGAGACGTAGTGCGTGCGCAGATCCAAGACGCGCAATAAAGGGGCCATCGGGTCACCCGCCCTACAGATTGCGCAGTTGCGGGTCGAGCCGGACCCGCAGCCAGTCGCCGAGAAGCTGCGTCGCCAATACGACCAGCAGAATGCAGATGCCGGGAAAGACGGTCAGCCACCAATCCCCGACCATCAGCATCGAACGGCCGTCCGACAGCATCGAGCCCCAGGCCGGCTGCGGCGCCGGCACGCCGACGCCGAGAAAGGACAGCGAGGCTTCGGCGATGATGACGACCCCGATCGTCAGGCTCGCCAGGACCATCGCCGAGTTCATCACATTGGGCAGGATGTGGCGCAGGATCACCCGCGTGCGGCTGGCGCCGGCGATTTCGGCGAGCTTGACGAATTCGCGTTCGCGCAGGCTCAACACCTCGCCGCGAATGACGCGGGCATAGCGGGTCCAATAGACGCAGCCGAGGATGATCACGATGTTCCACATGCTGGGCCCGACCATCGTCGCCAGGAACAGGGCGAAGACCAGCGCCGGCAGGGCGAGCCAGGCGTCGGTGATCCGCATGATGACCTGATCGACCCAGCCGCCGAAATAGCCCGACAGGATGCCGAAAGCCGTGCCGATGCTGCCGGCGACGAGCGTGCCGGCGACGCCGACGATCAACGAGACGCGGGCGCCGAACAAGAGCCGGCTCAGGATGTCGCGGGACTGAAAATCGGTGCCGAGGAGCCAGCGCGTGCTGCCGCCCGGCATCCAGAACGGCGGCTCGAAGATCTTGGCGCCCGGGATCGGCTCGGTCGGGTCGTAGGGCGCGATCCCATTGGCAAAGATCGCGATCAGCACGAACGGCACGAGGATCGCGAGCGGCAAGACCGGCCAGTCGTGCAACAGTGCGATCCAGCGCCGCCGTCGCGGCACGCCCTGCGGAACTGCGACCGCCGTTGCGGAGGGGCCGGTTTGGTCGAAGGTCGATGCCATCGGCGCACCTATTTGGTCAGGCGGATGCGGGGATCGATATAGGCGTAGAGAATGTCGAGGAGCAGATTGACGCCGACGATCATGATCCCGGCGAGCATGACAACCCCCTGAACGAGCGGGAAATCGCGCTGGAAGATCCCCTCATAGAGGAGCCGGCCGATCCCCGGCCAGGCAAAGATCACCTCGATAATGACCGCCACATTGATCATGATCACGAGATTGATGCCAGCCAGGGTCAATACCGGGATCAGCGCGTTCTTGAAGGCGTGCTTGGCGATCACGAGAAAACCCGGCAGCCCCTTCAGCCGCGCCAGTTTGATGTATTCGCTGCGCATGACTTCGAGCATGCTGGAGCGCGTCAGGCGCAATAATGAGGCGGCGAAGTACCAGCCGAGCGCCAGGGACGGCATGACGAGATGCCGCCAGTCGCCCTGCCCGCTCGTCGGCAGCCAGCCGAGCCATACCGAAAAGATCAGGATCAGGACCAGCCCGAGCCAGAACCCGGGGATCGACAGGCCGAGCAAGGCGACAATTTTCCCGGCATTGTCCCACCAGGAGTTGACCCTGACGGCCGAGATCAGCCCCGCCGGAATGCCGATCAGGAACGAGATCAGCGAGGCCGCCAGCGCCAGTTCGAGCGAGTTCGGCAGACGCTGGAAATACAATGTGCTGACCGGCATCTCGTAATTGAACGAGGTGCCCAGCTTGCCGGTGAACACGTTGCGCACAAAGGCGGCGTATTGCACCGGCCACGGCCGGTCGAGCCCCCATTCGCTGCGGATGCGGGCGAGATCGGCCGGCTGCGCACCGGGTTCGGCCATATAGGTTACGGGATCGCCGGTCAATCGGATCACGACAAAGATCGTCAGGCTCAGGATGAACAGGGTGATGACCGCATACAGGGTACGGCGGATGATGAACTGGCCCATGATCGGCCTTCTTTCTGCCTCTTCGGCTGCTCTTGCCGCGGCTTCCGTCAGCTCGCAGTCGGCTTCAGGCGGATCTCCTCCCAAGGATAGGCATAGCCGGTAGTCAGATAGGTCGGAAACACATCCTGCCACTTCTTGGCCATCACGCGCGGCCCGATCGCATTGACGAAGGCGTGGCGGAAGACCGGGACCAGATAATAATTCTCCAGGATCGCGCGCTGGATCTCGTGGGCCAGTTTTTCCCGCTCCTTGGGATCGTACGAGCCTAAATATTGATGGAATTTGTCGTCGAGATCCTTGACGCACCAGAACCCTTTGTTCTGAAAGCCGTCGCACTTGAACATCGAATCATACCAGTTGGACCAGGTGCCGCCGATGCGTGCGGCGTTGAGGACGATCTGCACTCCAGGCCACTCCTTGATCCCGGTCTCCATCCTCTTCAGAAAGACGCCGCGCTCCATCGTCTGCAAGCGCGCCCGGATGCCGATCGCCTGCAGATCGCTGACAATGCGCTCGCCGCGCGAGAAGTAATCGGGCACCGGCGTCACCCAGTCGACGTGGAAGCCGTTCGGATAGCCCGCCTCTTTCATCAATTCCTTGGCCTTGGCGACGTTGTATTCCCATTTCGGCCAGGGCAGGTAATATTCGACGTCGTTGTTGATCCAGTTGCCGTCGACCTGCCCCATCCCGTCGCATTCGGCCTGGTTCATCGCCTCGCGATTGACGGCGAGGCTGATGGCCTGACGCACCCGCTTGTCGTGGAACGGGCTCCTCGGGTCCTGGAAACCGGGGAATTCGAGCCACCAATTGCCCGAGACGATCGGCGCCAAAGTCAGTTTGGGGTTGTTCTTGACGCGGGCAATCAATTCGCCGGGGACGAAATAGATGATGTCGGCATCGCCGCGTTCGAGCATGGCGACGCGCGTCGCCGCCTCGGGCACGCTGATCATCGTCAGGTTCTTGATGTGGATCGGGGTGTAATAATCCGCGAACGCCTCGAATTCGAGCTTCACGCCGGGCTCCTGCGACGCGAGCCGGTACGGACCGGCCCCGATCGGCTTCTGCATGAACCCGTTCTGTCCCACCTTCTCGTAATATTTCGCCGGAACGGGCCACCCGGCGCCGCAGGTATTTGCGGTTCCCATCAGGATCGGGAAATCCAGAAACGGCTTATGGAAATGGAAGACGACCGTATGCTCGTCAGGGGTTTCGATGCCTTGCGTGTTCTGCTTGAGAACCGCGCCCCAGGACCCGTGATAATGCTCATAGCTCCATTTGACGTCCTGGGGTGTGACGGGGCTGCCGTCGTGGAATTTGGTGCCGGGGCGGAGCACAAAGGTGCAGCTCTTGGCGTCCTCGGCCATCTTGTATTGCCTTGCCAATGCCAGGTGGTCGAATTTCTGCGTGCGATAGTTCTTGATCAGCGCGTCGTGCAAGGCCATCAGGAAATTGTCGGGGCTGGCCGTGCCGTCGTGCTGCTGTGGATCGAGCCAGCGCGCCGCGATATTGGTGTGCCAGGCGAGGGTCAGTTTGCCTTCCGGCGCGACCTTCTGCTCTGCCGCGGCGGCGACCCGCACAACGGGCGTCGCCAACGCCGTCCCGAAGAGCGCCGCGTTGCGCAATAGCGTGCGCCGTGTCGGCATGTTCTGCGCCATCGTTTCCTCCCTCGCCGCAGCGATTGACACCTTGTCTCCGGCGGATTGCGCGCCGGCAGGAAGGATCGCGGGCGTGTCCGCGCCCGTCGTTCGCCTCCCGAATTGACGGCGAAGATAGTCCGGCGCGCCCGCCCTGTCCAGGCGCGCCGCCCCGACGATATTGCCTCAGCTCAAATGTAACAGAGCACGTTGGAGGTAACAGAGCCCGTCACGCATGGACGGCCGCAAAAACCGGGGCTGGAGTCGATGAATACCGGCCTGGCGAAAGCAGGGCTTGCACATTCCTGATCCGTGTTCAACTGCAATATCCGGTTTTGCCTCACCCCTTGAGACGAATGTCTTCCCAGGGATAGGCGTAGGCGGTGGTCGGATAGCTCGGAAATACGTCCTGCCATTTCGCGGCGGCGATGCGCGGGCCGAACGCCTGCATCGCCGCGTGCCGGAACACCGGAACAAAATAATAATTTTCCAGGATCTCCCGCTGGATCGCGGTAGCGAGCTGTTTGCGTTCGTTGCGGTCATAGGAGGCCAGGTACTTCTTGAACTTGGCGTCGAGATCGGCGACGCACCAGAACCCCTTGTTCTGGAAGCCGTCGCATTTGAACATTGAATCATACCAATTGGACCAGGTGCCGCCGATGCGGGCGGCGTTGAGGATGATCTGCACTCCCGGCCATTGTTTGATCCCGGTCTCCATCCGCTTCATGAAGACGCCGCGCTCCATCGTCTGCAATCGCGCCCGGATCCCGATCGCCCCGAGATCGGTGACAATGCGCTCGCCGCGCGAGAAATAATCGGGCACCGGCGTCACCCAGTCGACGGCAAAGCCGTTCGGATGGCCCGCCGCGGCCAGCAGCGCCTTTGCCTTCTGCGGGTTGTATTCCCATTTCGGCCAGGGCATGCCGTATTCAACGTCGTCGTTGATCCAGTTGCCGTCGACCTTTCCGAGCCCGGCGCATTCGGCCCGGTTCATCGCCTCGCGATTGACGGCGAGGCTGACGGCCTCGCGCACGCGCTTGTCGTGGAACGGGCTCTTCGGGTCCTCGAAGCCGGGAAATTCAAGCCAGAAATTCGCCGACAGAACCGGCGCCAAGGTCAATTTCGGGTTGTTCCTGACCCGCTCGATCAATTCGCCCGGCACATTGTAGATGATGTCGGCCTCGCCTCCTTCGAGCATGGCGACGCGCGTCGCCGCCTCCGGCACGCTGAGCATCGTCAGCTTTTCGATGTGCACCGGGCGGTAATAATCCTTAAAGGCCTCGAATTCGATCCGCACCCCGGGCTGTTGCGCGACAAGCCGGTACGGCCCGGCGCCGATCGGCTTCTGCATGAACCCGCTTTGCCCGACCGCTTCGTAATATTTTGCCGGCACCGTCCATGCGGCGCCGCAGGCATTGGCCGTGCCCATCAATATGGGAAAGTCGAGAAACGGCTCCTTGAAATGAAAGCGCACCGTATCGCCGCCGACGATCTCGACGGCATCGGTATTGGCCTTGAGCACCGCAGCCCAGGCGCCGCGGTAATGCTCATAGCTCCATTTGACGTCCTCGGGCGTGACGGGACTGCCGTCGTGGAATTTGGTGCCGGGGCGGAGCACAAAGGTGCAGCTCCGGCCGTCCTCGGCGAGCTGATAGCGCCGGGCGAGCGCCGGATGGTCGTATTTCTGCGCGCGGAAATTTTTGATCAGCGCGTCATGCAGCGCCATGATGAAATTGTCCGGGCTGGCGGTGCCGTCATGCTGCTGCGGGTCGAGCCAGCGCGCCGCGATATTGGTATGCCAGGCCAGCACCATCCGGCCTTGCGGCGCGGCCTCGGCCGCCGCCCGGGCGCGGCGAGCAAAAGGCGCCGCCAATGCCGTCGCCGCGACAGCGGTGCGCAGCACATGGCGCCGCGTCGGCAGGATCTTCTTCGTCATGCTCTCCCCCTCTTGCGGGGGCGCACCATAATCGAGCGCTTTTCCGGCTGTCCAGGCGGGCGCGGCAACGGCGGCGGATGCGCTCAGGCGGCGCTGGGCTTCAGACGGATGTCCTCCCAGGGATAGGCGTAGCCGGTGGTCACAGAGCTGGGAAAGACGTCCTGCCATTTCTTGGCGGCGATGCGCGGCCCGATCGCGTTCATGAAGGCGTGGCGGAACACCGGCACGAAATAGTAGTTTTCGAGGATTGCGCGCTGGATGTCGTACGCTATTGCCTGCCGCTCCGCCGGCTTGTCCGACTGCAGGTAGCGCGCGTATTTGGCGTCGAGATCCTTGACGCAGAAGGCGTCGGCCGACAGGAACCCGCCGCATTTGAACGCGGTCTCGTACCAATTGGCCCAGGTCGCGCCGATGCGCGCGCCGGCCATGATGATGTTGAGACCGGGCCATTCCTTGAGGCCGGCCTGGCGCCGCTTGGTGTAGACCGCGCGTTCCAGGGTCTGCAGTTTGCTGCGGATGCCGATCGCCTGGAGCTGCGAGACGATGCGCTCGCCCTGCGAAAAATAGGGCGGCGCCGGGGTCAGCCAGTCGATCTCGAAGCCGTTGGGATAACCGGCTTCGGCCATCAGTCTTTTGGCTTTGGCCGGGTTGTACGGCCATTTCGGCCACTCCATCCCATAGAGCACGTCGTCGTTGATCCAGTTGCCGTCGACCCGGCCGAGCCCGTCATTCTCGGCCTGGTTGATCGCGTCGCGGTCGACCGCGAGGCTGACCGCCTCGCGCACCCGCTTGTCGTGGAACGGGTTTTTCGGATCCTCGAAGCCCGGGAATTCGAGCCAGAAATTGCCCGAGACGACCGGCGCCAATATCAATTTCGGATTGTTCTTGATCTGCGCGATCATCTCGCCCGGCACGTCGTAAATGACGTCGGCCTCGCCGCGTTCGAGCATCGCCACCCGGGTCGAGGCGTCCGGCACGCTCTTGATCGTGAAGTATTTGACGTGCACCGGCCGGTAATAAGGATCGAAGGCCTCGAAATCGAGCCGGCTGCCGGGAACCTGGTCGATCAGCTTATAGGGCCCGGCGCCGATCGGCTTCTGGGCAAACCCGTTCTGCCCGACCCCTTGGTAATATTTGGCCGGCACTACCCAGCCGGCGCCGCACACATTGGAGGCGCCGAACAGGCGCGGAAAATCGAGAAACGGCTCCTTGAAGACAAAGCGGATTGTACGGTCGTCGGGAATCTCGACGCGGCCGGTCCGAGCGTGCATGACCGCAGCCCAGGCGCCATGGTAGCGCTCGAAACTCCATTTCGCATCGGCCGGAGTGACCGGGGCGCCGTTGTGAAATGTAATCCCGGGCCGCAGCCGGAAGGTGGCGCTCTGCGCGTCCTCGGCAAATTCGAAGTGCTGGGCGAGCGCCGGATGATCGTATTTTTGCGTGCGGAAGTTCTTGATCAGCGCGTCGTGCAGGACGTTGAGGAAATTGTCCGGCGTCGCGCCGCCGTCATGCTGCTGCGGGTCGAGCCAGCGCGGCGCCAGATTGGTGTGCGAGGCCAAGATCATCTTGCCGGCGGGGACGGTTGCGGCGCGGGCGGTGCGGACAAACGGGGCGGCGAGCGCCGCGGCGGCCGTCGTTTGCAATAGGATGCGGCGGGTCAAACGATCTCTCATCTGCTCCTCCCTTGGCCAGGACGCGGCCGCCGCCGAGCGGAAGCGGCGGCGTTGCGGTGGGCCGGGACGACAGCGGGAGTGGCCGATCCCTCGCGGGCGGCAAGATTTCGCGGGCGAGCGGACGCGAAGCCGCCCGCAAGCGCCGGCACGGTGACCCTCCGTCGTCCCAGACGGCTCTTGTGACGAGCCTTGCAGGAATTGTAATCCGGCTATGCGATATTGTCGCGGCGAATTTGCCCGCGGCAACCACGCCGCGGTGATCCGCTTCCGGCTTGCGGCGGATCATGACACGGACTAGATTCAGCGGACTTAGTCCAAATTCAAAAATCCCATGCGTACGGTCAACATCCACGAAGCCAAGACCCATCTGTCGCGCCTTGTCGAGCAGGCTGCCAACGGCGAGCCGTTCATCATCGCCAAGGCAGGCAAACCGCTCGTCAAGGTCGTGCCGCTCGACACCTCTGCGGCTGGAGAGGTACAGAGGCTCGGCTTCATGGCCGGAGAGATCTCGGTCCCCGAAGATTTCGACAGCATGGGCGCCGCCGGGATCGAGCAAGCCTTTTCCGGCCAGGAATGAGGCTGCTCCTCGATACGCACGTGCTGTTGTGGGCGGCAGGGCAGCCGGAGCGGCTCTCGAAGAGCGCCCGCGCATTGATTGAGGATCGGCAGAACGCGCTATTGTTCAGTTCGGCAAACCTGTGGGAAATCGCCATTAAGCACGCGCTCGGACGCGAAGACTTCCGCGTCGATGTGCGGCTGTTGCGGCGCAGGCTCTTGGTCAACGGCTATGAGGAACTGGCGATAACCGGCGAGCATGTGCTCGCCCTCGGGACATTGCCGCCGCTCCACAAGGACCCCTTCGATCGCCTTCTGGTGGCACAAGCAATCGCCGAAGATGTTACATTGCTGACAGTCGATCCGATCGTGGCGCGCTATCCCGGATCGGTGCGAAGGGTGTGAAAGCGACGAGCAAATCAATCCGAGAGGTCGAAGAACCCGCACCAGCCCTGCGGACTGATCGTGCCGGCGACCACCGTGCATGAACCGGGCGGGCGAAAGAACGAGCACATCGCGCAGACCATGCCATTATGCGGACGGGGCTGGTACTGCGCCGCCTGCTGCGAGATCAGCGGCGGCTGGGCCTGGCCTCGGGCGTTCGAGCCGAGCGCCAGCCCGACGAGGCCGCCGAGCAGACGGCGCCGCGTGGCGCGCCGGACCGCGGGCTTCATTCGACGCACGGGCGCGATTGCGTCAGCCACCGTACTGCTAACTTGATTGCGTCAAGGTCAGCGAGTAGCGCGGGTCGGCGGCGAGGCACTCGGCTTCGGGCAGCCCCAGCTCCTTGCGCACGATGTTGGTGCCGAGCACCATCGCCACCATCTTGTAGGCGGCGTGGCGCCGGCTCATGCCTTCGCGGCCCATGCCGCAATCCGACGAGATCACGAGCCGCTCCGCCGGGATGTATTTGAGCGCCTCGCGGATCAGCGCCGCGACCTGATCCGGCCGCTCGACCTGCAGGGTGTGATGGTCGATAACGCCGATCACCACCTTTTTGTCTCGGATCACTTCGCCGATCGCCTTCAGATCGCCGGTGCCGGAGGAGCAGGTCTCAAAGGTGATCGCGTCGGCCTCGACTTTGGCGAGCGCCGCCAATGTCGGCTGGTAGCTCTGCACCTCGCGGAAGATGCGCTGCTGCGACGGGTTGCCCCAGCAGGTGTGGCACCACACCTCGGTCTTGTCGCGCAATCCTTTGACCGTATTGTTGAAGACCGCGACGAGTTCGTCGGCGCCGAGCCTGCCGAACGCCTTGCCGCGCACCGGCACCATGTGGATCTGCGGCTCTTCGAGCTGCACCACCGGACAGCCCACATCGGCGAGTTCATGAAGTTCCTGGTTGAGCGCCTCGGACAACGCCATCGTGCGCTCGACCGGATCCTTGTAGTAGTCGTCGGCGACGGTGGCGGCGATCAGCTCCGGCAATATGGTGCCGAACTTGACCGGCTTTTTCGTCAGCCGCTGCGCCACCTTCCACATCGCGGCGTATTGCAGATTGCCGCGCCCGACCGGCCCGACGATTTTCGGCAAGACGCGGGCTTCGAGGTTGTCGTGCAAGATGTGGCCGCGTGGATAGCCGATCGCGCCAATCGTGTAGACGGTGGGCGCCGGCGCCGCGTCGAACCCCGCCATATGGGTCGGCGGATAGGTCTGCCAGCTGAGGCCGCTCACTTCCTCGTCGTAATGCGCGTCCCCGTCGGTGCAGATGTCGAGCCCGGCGGTTTCCTGCGCGCGCAGATGCACCGACACCGCGTCCTCGTACTGCTCGCGGTAGCGCGAGTTGACCATCGCTTCGAGAAAGCTGCGCGAGCCCAATACCGCATTGTACCAGTGCGGCCGCGGCAATGAGCCGATGATCGAGGTCGGCAATACGGTCATGGCCGAGGCTTTGAACATGGCGGGCCCTCCGGATCTGGGCTGAGCGTGGCCGAGCGGCGGAGCCGCTGTCAAGCCGCGGGCGGCGCCTGCCTTGCAGACCCCCTCACCCACCAATCCTTCGGGTTGGTCCCCCCTCTCCCGCAATGCGGGAGAGAGTGCCGACCCCCGCGCCCTTCGAGACGCCGCGCCTGTCCTGAGGAGCCGCCGCAGGCGGCGTCTCGAAGGGCGGCGGCTCCTCAGGAGCGGAGGGAGGCGGGTGAGGGTCGACACCGCCGGAAGTGAGAATAAGCGCGTCGAGGGCGGCGACGCCGTGGCCCTGCGGGCGCACCAGGAGCGGATTGATCTCGATACTGGAGAAGCGCCCGGCCTGCGCCGCAGCGAAAACCGACAGCCGCGACAGGGCTAGGGCGAGCGCGTCGACATCGCTCTTCGGGCGGCCGCGCGCCCCTTCGAGGAGAGCCCTGCCGCGGATCTCGCCGATCATGCGCCGCGCCTCCTCGATCCCGAACGGGGCGAGGCGGAAGGTCACGTCGCGCAATACTTCGACAAAGACGCCGCCAAGCCCGAACATGACGACCGGCCCGAACACCGGGTCGCCTTGCACGCCAATGATCGTCTCGATCCCGTCGGCGATCATTGGCGCGATCAGAACGCCGTCACACCGCGCCTTGGGCGCCTGTTCCGCGACCGCGGCGACGAGCTTGCGATAGGCCGCCCCGGCTTCGGCGCGCGGGACGTCGAGGAGGACGCCGCCGATTTCGGTTTTGTGCGTGACGTCGGGCGAGACGATCTTCAAGGCGAGCCGCTCGCCGAGCGCGGCGGCCGCGGCTTCAGCCTCCTCGGGGCTCCGCGCGAGCCGTTCGTCGAGGACCGGAACGCCGGCCATCGCGAGGACGCGCTTGGCTTCGTATTCACCGATCGCCCGCTGCGGCAGCGGCGGCACGCCTTGCGGCACCGGCGGCGGTACGGCCGCCGGCTCGGCGAGGCGCTCGGCGCAGCGCATCGCCGCCGCCACCGCCTCGACCGCCCGCCACGGATCCTCGAAGAGGGCGATCCCCGCCTCCTCGTAGCGCCGGCGGATCTCCTCACGGGCGATCACCGACAGAGCGATGTAACGGTCGGGATAGCGGCGGGCGGCGGCGGCGAGCAGAGCATGGACGGTCTCGCCGAGCTTGGGCGACTCGGCGAGCGCCAATAGGTAGGCGATGATCGCCGGAAAGCCCTCGCGCCCGAGCAGGAGGTCAAACGCCTGTTCGAGGAGCGCCGGCTCGTTGATCGGCTGCGCCGTCAGGTCGACCGGATTGCGCGCCGCGGCAAACGGAACCCAGCTTGTAACCTCGGCTTGCGCCGCGGGCGACAGCGGCGCGAGATCGACGCCGAAGCGCTCGGCGGCATCGGCCATCAACACGCCGGCGCCGCCCGAGATCGTCACCACCGCGAGGCGGCGCGTGCGCGGCAGCCGGCCGCGGGTGCAGGCATAGGCGATCTCGACGAGATCCTCGGGCGTGCGGGCGCGCTCTACCCCCCATTGGCGGAAGGCGGCGTCGTAGATCGCGTCGCTGCCGGCGAGCGAGGCGGTATGGGAAGCCGCGGCCGCGGCGCCGATCGCCGAGCCGCCGACTTTGATCGCGATGACCGGCTTGCCGCTCGCGCGGGCGCGGGTAACCGCCGCGGCGAAGCGGTCGCGGTCCTTGATCGCCTCCATGTAGCAGGCGATGGCTGCGGTCTCCGGGTCGTCGGCGAGAAAGGAGATGCCGTCCGCCACCTGGATGTCGGCCTCGTTGCCGGTGCTGACCCAGATCCCGACGCCGATCCCGCGGCGCCGCGCCAAGGCCAACAGATGCGTGCCGAAGGCGCCCGATTGCGTGATCATGCCGAGCGGCCCGGGGCGCTCCGGTCCCGCTTCGAGATAGGAGCCGAAGGTCGGGGTATGGCCGAGGCGCAGGTTGAAGAGGCCGAGACAATTGGGGCCGCACAGCCTGAGCCCGCCGGCGCGCGCGATCGCCGCGGCGCGCTCTTGCAATTCGCGGCCCGCGGCACCGGTCTCGGCAAAGCCGGCGGTGAACATGACCGCGGCGCGCACGCCCTTCTTGGCCGCGGCTTCGAGCGCAGAGAGCGCATGCGCCGCCGGCACCGCGATCAATGCGAACTCGACCGGCCCCGGCACGCTCTCCAGGTCGGGATAGGCCGGAACGCCCTGGACGACGGCTCGGTTCGGGTTGATCGGATAGAGCGCGCCCTGGTAGCCCGCCTCCTTGTAATAGCGCAACGGACGGCCGCTGATCCGGCCGGGATCGTTCGAAGCGCCGAAGATCGCCACCGAGCGGGGCGAGAGCAGCGGCGCCAGCGGATGCGGTTCGGTCATATTGTGTCTCCGGCCGTTCAGGTCGCGCGCACAATCGCAAGCCTATCTTGACCCCATGGCCGGACTTGTTCCGGCCATCCATGTCTTTGCGATGTCTCCATAAGACGTGGGTGGCCGGGCCTAGCCCGGCCACGGGGAAGGAACGGAGTCAAGCGGAAGCGTGTCCGCCAGCGTCCGCATCGACGGCGAGATCGGCGAGGGCGCCGACGGTGATCGGCTTCCACGGGGCGCGCGGTCGGAAGGCGCCGATTTCGGCGATCGGCTTGCCCTGCGTCTCGGCCAGGAGGGCGGCGACGATCGGCCCGCAGACCCGCCCCTGACAGGGTCCCATGCCGCAGCGGGTGAAGGCCTTCAACTGGTTCGGTCCAGGCGCGCCGAGACGGGCGGCGCGGCGGATCTCGCCGACCGTCACCTCCTCGCAGCGGCAGGCGATGGTCCCGTCCTCGCGCGGCGCCAAGACCGCGCGCGCCGGGCGGTAGAGACGGTCGAGCCAGGGCCGCAACACAAGTTCGCGGGCGAGCGCCGCCTGGAGCGGCGCGGCGCGGCGCCGGCATTCCTCCTCGGAAAGACGGCCGAGCG
>DATFCQ010000404.1:0-4965 GCA_035252905.1 Allostellaceae bacterium
GGGCGCCCGCAATCGGGACCCTTCAGATGAAGACATTCTCCGCCAAGCCGTCTGACATCGACAAGCGCTGGCTGCTCATTGACGCCGATGGGCTGGTTCTCGGGCGGCTCGCCTCGCTGATCGCGATGCGGCTCAGGGGCAAGCATAAGCCGAGCTATACGCCGCATATGGATTGCGGCGACAACATCGTCGTCGTCAACGCCGAGAAGGTGCAGTTGACCGGCAACAAACGCGCCGACGACATCTTCTATTGGCACACCGGCTATCCCGGCGGCATCAAGGGGCGCAGCAAGGGCCAGATCCTTGCCGGCAAGCATCCCGAGCGGGTGATCGAGAAGGCGGTCGAGCGGATGGTGCCGCGCGGGCCTTTGGGGCGGCAGGTCATGAAGAATCTGCGGGTGTTCGCCGGTCCCGATCATCCCCATGCCGGGCAGCAGCCGATGCCGCTCGACGTCGCCGCGATGAACCGCAAGAATGCGAAGGCGTAAGGATGGCTGACGACGACAAGCCGAACACCCCACCCGCAACCCCGCCGGCAGGCGGAGCCGGCGGCCAGCGCCAGGCCCAGACCTTTCAGGGTCTGCAGAGCCTGCGTCAGGCGATGGCCGCGGCCCGCCCCACCGCCGCCCCGGCCGCGCCGGAGGCCGGTGCGAGCTTGGAGGACGTACCGCCGCGCCGCGACGCGCTCGGCCGCTCCTATGCCACCGGCAAGCGCAAGAACGCGGTGGCGCGCGTGTGGATCAAGCCGGGCGGCGGCAACATCACCGTCAACGGCCGGGAAAGCCCCGTCTATTTTGCCCGGCCGGTGCTGCGCATGCTGATCAACCAGCCTTTTGTCACCGCCAACCGGCTCGGCCAGTTCGACGTCTGGTGCACGGTCGCCGGCGGCGGGCTGTCCGGCCAGGCCGGCGCGGTGCGGCACGGGATCAGCCGGGCCCTGACCTTCTACGAGCCGGGACTGCGCCCGGTCCTGAAGCGAGAGGGCTTCCTGACCCGCGACAGCCGCGTCGTCGAACGCAAGAAATACGGCAAGCGCAAGGCCCGCCGCAGCTTCCAGTTCTCCAAGCGCTGACGGCGGCGGAATGCCCCGGCTTTCGCCGGGGCATTCCGCCCCACGGTTCGGTGTAGGGCGGAAAAGCGCAGCGCATTCCGCCATTAAGATCCGCCACTGTCCTCCGCGTTGCCGCGCAAGAGCTCGTCGACCCTCGCGCCCAGCTCGGCGAGGCGGAACGGCTTGCGCAGGACCTCGATGTCGGGGGTCTCGGGCAGCGCCCTGTCCTTGGCATAGCCGGTCACCAACAGGGCGGCGAGGTGCGGATGCTCGGCGCGGGCGCGCCGCAATAATTCGATGCCGTCCATTTCCGGCATCACGAGATCGGCGATGAGCAGATCGACCGGTTCGGAGCGCAATCTGTCGAGCGCCGCCCTCCCGCCCCCCGCCTCGAATACGGTGAAGCCGAGGCTGTCGAGATACCGGGCGGTCACCCCGCGGACGTCAGGGTCGTCATCGACCACGAGGATGACCCCTTTCCTCGTGTTTGCAGGCCGCTTGCGGCCAGCCTTGCGCGGGTGCCGGACGATGCTCTCGGCGCGCTGCCGGAGCGAGGTCTCCGTGCGCCGGCGTCGCGCCGGGCCGGCGGCCCGCGGCAGATAAACCCGCACCGTCGTGCCTTCGCCGACCCGGCTCGCGATCGCGACCGTGCCGCCGATCTGCTTGGTCAGCCCATAGACCTCCGAAAGCCCCAGCCCGGTTCCCTTGCCCTGCTCCTTGGTCGTGAAGAACGGCTCGAACACCTTTTCGAGATTGTCCTCGCTGATCCCGACGCCGTTGTCGGCAAGCGCCAGCTCGACAAAATCGCCCGGGCCCAGATCGACCGGCCGGCCGGCGCCCCGGTCGGGAACATTCCGTGTCGTGAGGCGCATTGTGCCGCCGCACGGCATTGCGTCGCGGGCATTGATCACCAGGTTGAGGATGACCAGGACCAGATTGTCCTCGTCGACCTGCGCCGGCCATAAATCCTCGGCCAGATCGGTCTCGATCCGGGCGGCCGCGCCGATCGTATGATCGAGCAATTCGCGCATCCCGGCAATCACGCGGCCAATGTCGACGGGACGCAATTTGAGGCTCTGTTTGCGCCCGAAGGTGAGCAATTGCCGGGTCAGCCGGGTGCCGCGCTGGGCGCCGTGCAGGGCGCCCTCGATCAGTTTGTCGTATTCGGGATGATCCGGGCCGAGCCGGACTTGCAGCAGTTCCAGATTGCCGAGAATGGCGGTCAGCAGGTTGTTGAAATCGTGCGCGACCCCGCCGGTCAGGCGGCCGAGCGCCTCCATCTTCTGCGCCTGTACCAGGGCCGCTTCGGCGGCGCGGCGCTCGGCGACGGCCTGCGCGACGCGCTCCTCGAGGGTCGCGTTGAGCGCGCGCAGCCGGGCCTCGGCGTCGTCGCGCTCGACCAGATGAGCGCGGAGCTGGTATTGCCGCTGCCGCGCCCGCAAGGCGCTGCGCACGGCGCTGATCAATGTCTCGGCGCGCAGCGGACGTTCGAGCAGGGATATATTGCCGAGCCGCTCGAACGCACGGCCGGCCGCGCCCGCTTCGCCGTGCCACGGGGCGAGATCCGAGCGCAGCAGCAGGATCGGCAGATCGGACCATGCGGGCTGCCGCTCGATCCAGCCGGTCAGCACTTCGGCGCCATGACGCAGCGCCTCCTCGGCGAGGATCAGGGCGCCGGCACCGCCGTCCGCGAGACCCTCGACCACCCCGGCAAGACTGTCGCAGGCCTCGCCGACGAGCCGCTCGCGCGCCAGTACCAGGCGCAGGATCTCTTCGTCGCACCCGGTCGGGGCCAGGATCAGGATGCGGGCCTGGGCTCGGTCAGTCGGCATCCGAACCGCCGGGCTGCGGTACGGGAGCGCCCTGGGCGAGAGTGGCCGGGGTGCCGCTCAGGAGGCCGCTGAAATCGGGCAGGACCGGGCCGACCCTGATGCCCTCGGCCGTCAGGCGGTATTCGCGGATCGCCGTCTCGTGCACGCCGCTGCGCTTCTTGACCACCGATATCGCTTTGCGGACCTCGCCGCCGGCCTCGAAGAGCCGCAGCAATACGATCGCGTCGCTCAGAAAGCTCAAATCCACCGGCGCGTGCGGCTCGCCGGCAAGCCCGTGCTGCGCCATGACCAGCAGTGTCGTGACGCCGCTTCCGTCGAGATATTTCAACAATTCGTGCATCTGCAGCATCAGCATCTGCTCCTCGGGCATCGCGGCGAGGTAGCTGTTGAGGCTGTCGATGACGACGAGGCGAACGCCGCGATCCTCGACCTGGCGGCGCACGCGCCAGACAAATTCGCCGGGAGAGATGCGCGTCGGCTGGACCTCCTCCCAGGCCATATGGCCGCCCGCCACCGCCGCCCGGACGTCGAAGCCGAGACCGACGGAGCGCTCGGCAAAGGTTGCAAAGGTTTCGTCGAAGGCGAAGATCGCGGCGCTTTCCTCACGGCCCACCGCGGCCATCGCATATTGCAATGCGAGCGAGGACTTGCCCGAGCCCGAGGGCCCGATCAGCATGGTCACCGTGCCCCGGGCGAGCCCGCCGCCGAGCAGGCTGTCCAATTCGGGCAGCCCGCTCGATACCGTTTCGGGCGGGAACGCGCCGTCGCCTTCCTCGGCGATCAGACTGGGAAAGACGCAGATCCGGCCCGGCGCGATCAGGAAATCGTGATGGCCGCTCTGGAACGGCGAGCCGCGCATCTTCAAGACGTGCAGGCGGCGCCGCACCGCGCCGTAACCGCGATGCCGCTGTTCGAGGGAGAGCACCCCGTGCACGATGCTGTGCATCTGCAGCCCGTTCGGCAGGACGGTCAAATCGTCGAGCACGAGGGTGGTGCAGCGCCGCCCGCTCAGAAACGCCTTGAGCGCCAGGATCTGGCGGCGGAAGCGCAGCGGGTCGCGGGCGAGCAGGCGCAATTCCGACAGCGAATCGATGACCAGCCGGTCCGGCGCGGCGGCTTCTATGCGTTCGCAGACAAGCTGCATCGTCTCGCCCAACTCGACCTCCGAGGGCTGCAGAACCGTCTGCTGGCGGTCGATGCGGGCTTCGAGCGGGACGAGTTCGTAAACCTCGATCGGGTCGAGCGACCAGCCATGGCTCCGCGCCGCGGCATTCAGCTCTTCGGCGGTCTCGGCGAGAGTGATGTAGAGCGTCTTCTCGCCCTGCGCGGCCCCTTCGATCGCGAATTGCAGGGCGAGCGTCGTTTTCCCGGTGCCCGCCGTCCCTTCGACCAGATACAGGCGATGGCGCACCAACCCGCCGTTCAGGATCCGATCGAGTTCGGGACTGCCGGTCGACAGGCGCTCCTCCGGCTCGGCCGGATCCTGCGCCATGTTCTGCTCTGTCATTTCTGGCCGGTTCTGCTCATTTCGCATTATGGATAACAGGCAGGGCGCGTTGCCGTTGCAGGCCGCGCAGCGCGGAGATTGAGCAGGGGGGACGAGCGACATGACCATGCAGTTCGCGATCGCGCTGCCGACCGACGCCCTCTCCTGGCGGGTCGTGCGGCGCGCCGAGGAACTGGGCTTTGCCCGCGCCTGGTTCTACGACACGCAGATGTTGAGCGCCGACCCGTTTGTTGCGATGGCCGCGGCGGCGCTGAAGACGACCAGGATCCGCCTCGGCACCGGCGTCTTGATCCCGTCCAACCGGATCGCCCCGGTGACTGCCAACGCGCTCGCCTCATTGAACAAATTGGCGCCCGGGCGGATCGATTTCGGGGTCGGCACCGGCTTTACCGGGCGGCGCGCGATGGGATTGGGCGCGATCCGGCTCAAGGATCTCGAAACCTATGTCGGCGTCGTTATGGCGCTGCTCGGCGGCGAAACCGTCGCGGCCGAGATCGAAAGCAAGAGACGCCTCATTCGCCTGCTCAATCCCGAGCTGGGTCTGATCAATACACAGGACCAGATCCCGCTGTGGC
>DATFCQ010000405.1:0-14371 GCA_035252905.1 Allostellaceae bacterium
GGGAGCGGCGACCCATCTCGGCGTCGCCTCCTGCGCCGGCAGCACCTGCCACGGCGCGACCGTCCGCAGCCCGCACTCCTCGGTGCAGCAAAACGAGTACCTGATCTGGTCGCAGGAGACCGACCCGGCGCGGATCGACAAGCACCACATCGCCTATCGCGTATTGCTGGGCGACCGGGCGCGGCGGATCGCCCGCAATCTCGGCATCGCCAACGCTGCGACCGCGCCCCTGTGTCTCAATTGCCACGCCGACAACGTGCCGCCGGCGCAGCGCGGGCCGCAGTTCAACATCGCCGACGGGGTCGGCTGCGAAGCCTGCCACGGCGGCGCCTCGAAATGGCTCGGCGTGCATCTGTCGGGCCAGGGGCACCAAGCCAACCTCGCCGCCGGGCTCTATCCGACCAAGAACCCGGCGATGCGGGCGAAGAAGTGCCTCTCCTGCCATTTCGGCGACCCGAGCGACGCGGCGCGCTTTGTCACCCACAAGATCATGGGCGCGGGCCACCCGCGCATGCCGTTCGAACTCGACACCTTCACCTGGGCCGAGCCGGCGCATTTTGTCGTCAACAAGACCTATATTCAGCGCAAGGGGCCGGTCAGCGACGCGCGGGTGTGGGCGGTCGGGCAGGCGGCGACCCTCGGCTTGCGCCTCGCGACCCTGACCGACCCGCAGCACGCGCCAAAGGGGGTCAACGCCGAATTCGTCCTGTTCGACTGCGCCTCGTGCCATCACGGCATCGCCCAGCCGCATTGGCGTCCGCGCCCGGCGACCGGGCTGCCCCCGGGCGCGCTCGAACTCGACGATTCGAACGCGGTGATGCTGCGGGTGATCGCCGACCGCGCCGAGCCGCCTGCCGGCAAGCAACTGGGCAGCGCGATCCCGGCCCTGCAGCAGGCGACGCTCGCCGGGTGGCCGCAGGTCGTGCATGATTCGGGGGCGATGCGGCAGATGGCGGCTTCGCTCGAAGCCGCGCTCGGGCGGCGCAACTTCACCCCCGACGACCTGAAGGCGCTGGCCGCCGGGGTCATGGCGGTCGGCCTCAACGGCGAGGACACCGAATTCGCCGCGGCGGAGCAGGCGGCGATGGCCCTCGGCGCGATCGCCGGCAACATGCGGATGGCCGGCATGATCGACCAGGCGCACCTGCCGGCGATCAACGCCGCCCTCGACGATCTCGGCAAGAGCGTCGCCGACGAAGCCGCCTACCGCCCCGAAGCCTTTGTCGCGGCGCTGAAGACGTTTCAGAAGGCCTTGCCGCGTTAGGGCGGAGCGAGGCCCGTCGCTCTCGCCCCTCACCCTCCCGCGCCTGACGGCGCGGGTCCCTCCCTCTCCCCGCGACGCGGGGAGAGGGCCGGAGTGAGGGGCCGTTGTCTATACAGGGCGTGAGGACCGAATCCGAATCATCTCCTGCTGGAGAGCGACGCGACATGAGCAAGACCATTACTATCGCCAGAATGCGCCGTGACGGCGTGCTCGTGCGCATCAGGCCGGACGGCGCCGAGGAAGTGTCCCGGTCGAGCCGCTGGCGCCGATGACGCCGGAGGAGGTCGAGGCGGCGGCATGGTGCGATCCCGACATGCGGCCTTTCACGCCGGAGGAAATGACCAAGGCCCGTCGGGTGCCGCGCGATTGGGAACAGGGCCGCTCCGAGTCCGACCAGCCCGATGTCAGGTTGCGTGGCATCGGTGAAGCGGGTGCGACCTTTCCGATGCCGCCGCTGCCAACGAGCGGCCCGGTGCGCGCCGGGAGGCTTGAAGAGGGTTGCTTTGCCGAGGGGAATTGCGGATAATCCGAGTTATTCGAATCATTTGAAGCAGCAATCATGCGTGTGACAACTGCGGAGTTCATCAAGCATTACGGAACTCTGGCCGACAAGGCGCTGACTGAACCGATCACCATCACCAAGAACGGACGCGATCGCTTGGTGCTGGTCTCGGCCGAGGAATACGAACGGCTCCGGCGCCGCGATCGGCGCGCCTTTCGCGCCGAAGAATTATCCGAGGCCGACGTCTCGCTGATTGCCGAGGCCGAGGTTCCGCCCGAGTATGCTCATCTCGATAGGGAGCTCGGCGACTGGCAACCATGACCTGGCCGGCACCGCAGCCCGGCCTTGTCATCCGCTATTCGTATCTCTGGACGCGGGAGGCTGAGACCGGCCGGGAGGAGGGCGCCAAGGACCGACCATGCGCGATCATATTGGCGGTCGCCGACGAGCGGGATCGCACGCGCGTCATCGTTCTGCCGATCACCCCCGCAGCTCCGCAGCCGCCGGACGAGGGGATCGAACTGCCTCAGCCGACCAAAGCCCGCCTCGGGCTGGACAGCGGGCGGTCCTGGATCATCGTCACCGAGGGCAACGACTTCATCTGGCCCGGCCCCGATTTGCGCCCTCTGGCAGAGCAGGGGCCGGGAAGTGTCGCCTATGGCTTCCTGCCGCCACGTCTGTTCCGAGCTGTTCGAGAGCGCTTCCTCGCACACGCCCGAACAGGCCGGGCCGGCATCGTCAAGCGGACCCTGTAGAAGCGGCTTCTCTTCGGTTGTGCGTGTGCTTTGGCTCGCTATCGACCCACGCCGACCTTCTGCCGGGCTCGGCACCTGCCACGGCTCTTGATATTACTGCCATTTGACAAAATGTGAGATGCCAAGAGGCAGGAATGCGCGGCTTCGTAAACGCAATCAGTCCCGCTGTCGATATCGGCTCCTCTCCGGAACCGCCGAATCCCGCCGATCCGGCGACGCGGGCGCGTCTGACGCCGGCTGCCGTCGGCGGGATCGTCCGATTGGCGGAGATCTGGCAATTGAGCAATGCCGAGATCTGCGCCCTGTTGGGCGACGTCTCCGAGCGGACCTGGTTTCGCATCAAGAAGGGCGCATGGGCGGGAACATTGTCGCAGGATACGCTGACGCGGATCAGCGCGCTGATCGGCATCTTCAAGGGCCTGCGGCTGCTGTTCTCGCCGCCGCTCTGCGACGAATGGGTGCGATTGCCGAACAAGGGGCCGCTCTATGGGGGGCGGCGACCGCTCGATGCGATGATCGCGGGCGGCATCCCGAAGATGATCGAGGTCCGCCGGCACATCGACGCATTGCATGGCGGCCGATAGATGCCTCTGCCGCCGACGGTCGCGTTGGCCCGGCGCGACACCGTGCGCCTGATCGCAGCCGGCCGCCTTGAGTCGGTGCTGCTCCCGCTCGCGGCCGATTCCGAGGCGCTCGAAGACCTCGCGGGCTTGGAGAGCGTCACCGACGGCCGGCGGCAGGCGCAGGAGACAGGTCTCCCCGATCTCGATCCTCGCGAGCTCGCATACGGCCGGGCCGGCTCCGACCTGATCAACGCCGCCTTTACGCACACTCGACCGGGCGGCAATCGCTTCAACGGGGGGGACCGCGGTGCTTGGTATTGCGCCTTTGCGGCCGACACGGCGCTGAGCGAGGTGTCGTATCACCTGACGCGCGAGCTCGAAGCGATCGGCCGCTTCGACAACGTGACCGATTATGCCGAATGGATCGCCGATTTCTTCGGCCCCTTTCATGATCTCCGTCCTGCCGATCGGAGTGCGGAAGCCGCGCTGCACCCGGACCCGGCCATCGCCTATCCGGCGGGGCAGGCGCTCGCCGGACGCCTGCGCCGGGAGGCCGCGAGCAACGGGATCGTCACTCCCTCGGTCCGGCATGTCGGCGGAACCTGTCTCGTCGCGTTCCGGCCCGATCTCGTCCAGAACCTACGGCAAGGGGGGGTATGGCGGCTGGAATGGCGGGGGAGCCCGGCGCCGTCGGCAATGCGTCGGAGGCGATAGGGGTGCCGCCACGGCGTTCGGAAAGGGGCTTCCGTTTTCCTGGCGAGGTTGGCAAAGTCTGAAATCATTGATTGCAATGCAGAGACGCAGGGGCAGGCCCTCGGATGAGCAGCATCACGATCCGTAACCTCGACCCGGCGCTCAAGGAGCGGCTGCGCATCCGTGCGGCGGAGCACGGGCGCTCGATGGAGGCCGAGGTACGAGACATTCTGCAGACGGCGCTTGGCCGGTCACAGCGCCTGACGCAGCGCAATCTTTATGAGCGCATTCGCGCCCGCTTTGCCCCGCTTGGCGGCGTCGATCTGGAATTGCCGTCGCGCGAACCCGCGCGGGAGCCGCCGCAGCTCGACTGATGTTCGTGCTCGACACCAATGTCCTGTTGGCGATGATGGGCCGCGCGCCGCCGCCGGAGGTCGCGGCGTGGGTTTCCGGGCAGCCAGTCGAGCAGCTGTTCACGACGGTGATCTGTCAGGCCGAAATCCTGTCCGGCATTGCGATCCTGCCGGAGGGGCGCCGCCGCTCGGCTCTCGAAGCGGCGGCCCAGGCAATGTTTGTCGAGGATTTCGAGGGGCGGGTCTTACCCTTTGATACGAACGCGGCTGCTGCATACGCGGATCTCTTTACCGCCCGCTGGCGGGCCGGCCGGCCGACGGCGATGGCGGATTTGATGATCGTCGCCGTGGCGCGAACCCATGGCGCGACGCTCGCAACCCGCAATCTTGCCGATTTCGAAGGATGCGGGATCATCCTCGTCGATCCATGGAATGCGGCATGATCGACATTGGCCGGACGAGCCGTCGCGGCTTGTTTCTCCGGCAATTCGGGGCCGGATGATCCTGCTCAGGGGCGGCACGCAGAAGCGCCGGCAGCACGACATAGGGACGGCGGCGAGATGCGGGCGGATGAAGGCCGCAGCGCCGCGGGCGAGTGGAGGCCGACATGGCATTGACGCGGAGCTTCAAGGAACTGGCGCAGCGGCAGGCGGCGCAGGACCCGGCCTTTGGCGAGGCGCTGCTGCGTGAGGGGATCGACCTGATGCTCGCCGGCGATGTCGACACCGGCAAGGCGATTCTGCGCGACACTAAAGGCGACAATCGGTTTTGAGAAGCTGGGCGCAGCGACCGGCAATCAACCGAAGAGCCTCATACGCATGTCGGGCCGCGCGGCAACCCACAGCCAAAAACCTCTCCAACGTGCTCGGCACGTTGCAGAAGCAAGCCGGACTGCGGCTGCACGTGACGGCACAGCCGGCATAGCCGAAGGCGCCGGCGATCGTCGGCGGAAGACTCGCGAACTCTTCAAGCGAGCCTCGTGCGCCGCCTGTTCCGCCTGTTTTTGCAGGTGAAAAGCAGGAGCATCCCCCGCTCGCCGTTGGTCTTGCGAGCAGCGCTGGCGAAACCAGCCCTCCTCGCCGCAGCATACAGAAATCTACACCATCAATGCTGATTTGTCAATAACCGATTGCTTTTTCAATATGATCGCGTGTTCGGCGTGTCCGCCGGGAAGGTCTTGCGGCGCACCGCCCGGGCGTTCGACGCCGGCACACGTAGGGCGGTTCGGTAAACTGAGACCTATGATCGAGACGTTCGCCCAGCGGCATCCGGGTGCGCCGCGGATCGCCGGCGAATGGCGTCGCGGGGCGGCCAGGAGCGCGGGATAGAACCTCGCCGGCGAGAGGCCTATCGCCCGCTGCGCCAAGCCGTTGCGGAATTTACCGCGATCATTCGAGTTCGAGATGTTTGCGCGCCTCGCGGATCAGGACGAGGCCGACCAGGGTCATCACCGAGAACAGCACGGACATGTATACGAGATCGTAATGGGCGGGAACGATGTCGCCGAACAGCCCCTGGCGAATCATGTCGTAGGATTGGATCGAGGGCATCGCTTTCAGAGCGAAGGCGCGCAGATGCGGCGGCAGCCAATCCGACAGGAAAAAGAAGCCGGACACCGCCATATAGAGATAGGAAACCGGTGACCAGATCTTATCGACCAGCTCGCTGCGCTCGCTGAGTCCGCCGATGATCATCGCGACGGCGACCGACCACCAGATCATATAGAAATAGCCGAGATAGAACATCCCCAGATCACGCGGCCACTGGAGCACGCCCATGACCAAGAAGAGCGCGGCCGAAAAGAAGACCGCCATCAGATTCGAGAGGATCTCAAGCAAAGCGCGAGCGACGAACAGGTCGAAGATGGTGACCTGCCGATGATAGAGGAGCCCGGCATTGGCCCGGATGAACATCAGCATGCGGCTGCCGAGATGACGGAATAGCAGCAGCGGCAGATAGCCGCTCCACAGAAACGGGATCATCGGCAGGCCCTCCTCGAACGGCGCCCGCATTAATGACCACACGCCGAGGACCGGTAGCGCGAAGACCAGCGGCTCGCCGACGATCCAGGCAAATCCAAGGTTCTCGCGTCCGAACCGTGTATAGATCTCGCGGATCAGCAAGGCGCCGATCACACGCTTCTGGATCTTCAGGTTGCGCCAAACCATCCGCAGGCCTCGATCTTCAGCCTGCTGCATACGCACGCCAACTGGCGGCGGGTAAGGTGCCGTTTCTGTCACGCGACGATTCGCCTCTGGTTACCCCAATAATTATGGAAAGATGATTTTGTCGACCGTAAGGCAGAAGCGAAACAGGCACTCCTTCCCCGCGTAGAGCGTTGTTCTGCGCGTCGCCGCAGTTGCCCGTGAGCCTGCCGAGGAGAGCCTGAAAGTGCCCTAACATAGCGCTGTTGCCGGGAATCGCGGGTCATTCTGGCTCGGAACTGCGTCACTTGCGCGGTATCGATGCAGGCTTGCAGGGCTGTCGCCAATCCTTTATCGAAAGCCATCGGGGAGGGGATGATGCGAGACGCTTTCGAAATTCCGCGGCTCCGCCGGACCGACATGGTGCGAGGCTTGACGGCCGCCGCGCGGCGATGCCTACCCGGTTTCCGCCCCCCATCGGTGCCGGCCTTTCCGCCGCCGACCTCCGGATGGCGGCCCAGGAACGAGCGTGAAACGTGCGTCTGCGGCATTCCACGCCATGACATCCCAAATAGCATATGGGTTCGTCCTGATCCGAGCCCCATTAATGGGATGTATTATTATCGCTGTAGATGCGGTACTTTCTCTGCGGTCAACCTGTTCTTTAATGAGGCGAGCTATCACCAAGTTCCGATCGAAGCCTATTCGATCCCGGATGAGAAAAGGCTGTTGAACCAGGCGCGAATCGAATGGATTCGTGCCCGCATCCCCGCGGATTTCCCGGAAACCGCGATCGTCTATGATCTGGGCTCTGGTGAAGGCTGCTTTACCAGATGCTGGCGCGAGGCATACCCGCATTCCCAAGTGTTCGCGATCGAAGGCGATCCGCGTATGGAGAAGCGCTTTGCCGCCGAATATGGCGGTGTAGAATTTGTTTGCGAACGCATTGAGACCTTTCTTGAGCAAGCAGGGCAGGAGACGGCGGACCTCGTTGTGCTTTGCGATGTACTCGAACACGTCCTCGAACCGGAGCAGCTGCTGAGGCTAATCGCCAGGGCGTTGAAGCCGTCCGGCTTCGCCTATATCACAGTTCCCAATGCCGAAACCTATGGCAGTCTGCCGCAACCGATCTCGGCGGCCGAGATCGAGTGGAACATCGCCAACGAACCCGCCCAGCATCTCTGGATGGTTGAGCCGCGCCTGCTCAATGATCTGGTCAACCGCACCTGCACGATCCGGGAAATGAGCCGCAGTTTCGAGTTTCAGTTGCGCGGCGATTCCGATTACAGCACTTTCCTGGTACAGGCTTCGTCTGCTGGGTCTTCCTAAATGCTGCTGCCGCTGAAAATACATTAGCACTGCGGAGCGGCTGAGGGAATGGAGCTTTTTCCAGAGCCGTTCCACTGTACTTTGCTGGCTCCCCTGAAAATGGCCGACCGCATTACAGCGATGCTTCCTCCACTCCGAACCGCAAACAGGCGGGATTATTCCCTGCTCCCGGCTAAGTTCCATGGTGAGGACGCATAAACGTCTGTTTCCCAGCGGTGCCCGCCGGCTCTAACGGCAAAGTGCGGTAACGACCATCAGAATGAGTTTTCTTCATCGAGATTTGCTATTGATCATTCCTCTCCGTCACGTTCTCCACCCCTTCATCAACGCAGCCGCGCCCGCGGCACATCTTCATACGGTCATGCAATCCGCTCCAGCATGCTCTCATGAAAACGTTTGGTCAGGGGACACAAGCAATGCGAATTCTTATTGATCTTCAAGGAGCTCAAAACAGCAGCCGTTATCGCGGCATCGGGCGCTACTCGGCCGCGCTGACTAAAGCGATTATCCGAAATCGGGGCGATCACGATATTTTCATCTTGATGAATGGATTATTTGGCGGCGCTGTCGAGCAAATACGGAGTGAGTACTCCTCCCTTCTGCCGGAGAACCATATCGCAGTTTTCTCGGCTCCTTCCCCGGTCAAAGCCTTCGGCTCGGAAAATGCATGGCGCAGAGAGGCGGCAGAGCTGATCAGGGAAGCCATAATCAACGACATCGCCCCGGACGTTCTTCTTATCACGAGCCTTTTTGAGGGCGCCCTGGATAACTCCATAACCTCGATTGGCCGCCTCTCGACCCGGACAAAAGTCGCGGTCATCCTTCACGATCTGATCCCGTTTGCCGATCCAGAGCCATATCTCTTTGATATGGTGGCGATCAACTGGTATTATTCGAAAATTGATTCAATCCGTAGAGCCGATCTGCTGCTCGCCAATTCCGAATTCTCGCGATATGAGGCGATCGACGCGCTCGGTTTTCCTGCCAGCCGAGTGGCTACCATCTATGCGGCGGCTGACGAGCGCTTTACGGCGGCGCGTGTTTCTCCGGAAGATGGCGAAGCGCTTTTGCAACGCCTGCGCATTCGCCCCAATTTCATCATGCATGCGGGCGCGATCGAGCCGCGGAAGAACTTTGAAGGTCTTGTTCGGGCATTTGCCCTTCTGCCCGAGCCGCTGAGGCAGAAGCATCAATTAGTACTGGTGGGCGCGTCCGCACCCGACAGCCAAGCGGCTCTCCGCCGTGTAGCGTTCGCGGCGGGACTGGCGTCGGATGCTCTGGTGCTTCCCGGCCACGTGTCCGACAACGAGCTCGTCGCTTTGTATTCGCTCTGCACTCTGTTTGTCTTCTCCTCGTTTCATGAGGGGTTTGGCTTGCCGGCTCTCGAAGCTATGTGTTGCGGTGCTGCCGTTATCGGGTCCAATAAGACCGGCATTCCTGAGGTCATCGGCCGGGGGGACGCCCTGTTCGATCCCCATTCTGATCAAAGCATTGCAGAACTCGTACAGCAGGCGCTCACAGACTTATCTTTCCGGCAGTCTCTGAAAGAGCATGCTCTCCAGCAAGCAAAGAGGTTCAGTTGGGATCGATCTGCGAGACTTGCCCTTCAGGCCATCGAGGGGATCGGGGTGTCCCGCTGTTCAATCTCCGCCATCCCTGATTGCTCCGCGCTTCTTGACAGAATTGCCTCTATCGAGGCTGGCATCTCTCCCACTCGAAGCGACTTTATAAGCGTCCTGGAAAGCATCGCTGAGAACGAGAGCGCAGCCCATCGGCTGGAGATGAGGCCCGGGGCCGAGGCGACGATGCGGGCCGCCGTGGAAGCGGGACTGCATTTCTCGATCATAGGGCACCTCAACGGCAGTTACAGCCTCGCCGCCGTCAATCGGCGTACGGCTCTAATGCTGGAGGCGGTTCGACCAGGTACGGTTCGTGTCGAGCAGGTCGAAGGAGAGCCGGTGAATGATCTGAGCGATGTTCCGGCCCAGGAGCGTGCGGCTCTCGCCGCTCTGGCAGCGCGCGAGCCGCCGCGCGAAGGACTGGAAGTCGAAATTGCCCAACATTGGCCGGTGTGGGTGCCGCCGCACAGCGCCGATCTCAAGCTCGCCATCGTGGCCTGGGAGGAAAGTCTCGTGCCGGCCGCCATGGTGCGCGCCTTGAACGAGAGATTCGACGGCATCCTTGTCCCGACCCGGTTCGTCGCGAAAGCGCTCATCGATTCGGGAGTTCGCCTGCCGGTGCGTGTGGCAGGCTACGCGCCCGATCTCGATAAGTTGATCAGAATCGGCGAGATGCGCGCCGCCACACAAGGGGCAAGGCGGCCGAGCGCGACCCGTCCTTTTACCTTTCTGCATGTCTCTTCCTGCTTCCCGCGCAAGGGCGTCGACGCGCTGCTTGCGGCCTTCTGCAAGGCCTTCCGGCGATCTGACCCCGTGCGCCTCGTCATCAAGGGATTTCCCAACCCGCATAACGACGTGCCAGAGATGATCGCGCGCCTGCGCAGCCGCGATCCCGAGGGGCCGGCGATCTTGATGATCAACTGCGACATTCCCGCCGAGGAGGTGGTGTCGCTTTACGCCACAGCTGACGCGGCCGTTTTGCCGACGCGCGGCGAAGGTTACAATATCCCGGCGGCGGAAGCGCTCGCGGCTGGTGTGCCGCTGATCCTCACGGGATATAGCGGGCACCTCGACTTTGCTGATCGAGACGCGGCGCGGCACGTGGATTTCCGGTTTGTACGATCGGAAAGCCATGTAGGAACTCCTGACTCGGTATGGGCGGACCCGGATGTGGACGATCTCGCCGCGGCGATGCGGGAGGTTTTCGAGGCCGCGTGCGAACCCGCCGCCCGGCCACACGTCGCCGCGCGTGTCGAGCGCGGGCGGAGCTCGGCGGAAGCGCTTGGCGAGGGACGTGGCTGGGCAGAGCGCCTGCGGGAGATCGCGATCGATCTCCTGCTCCTAGGTTCTCGGATGAAGCCGGCAATAGAAATTGCCTGGGTGACTACCTGGAACATCCGCTGCGGCATCGCGACCTATTCACGCTATCTGCTTGACGCCTATCCCGGCGCCGACCGGGATGTGACGGTGCTGTGCGATGAACGGACGGCGCTGGACGATTCGACAGGGGGCGCTCTACCGCCGGCGCGTATCTCCTGGCGGGCAGGCGACCCGCTCACCTCGGATCGCCTCGCCCAAGAGATAGTTGCAACCGGTGCCCGCGCGGTAGTGGTGCAGCACCAACCAGGCCTGATAACCCCCCATGCACTGCTGCTGCTACTGAGCGATGAGCGCCTTGCGAGACTAGCAGTGGTTGTAATTCTGCACAATATGCAGACACTTGTCGAGTCAGAGTGTTGGAATCGTCTGGCGCATGCGCTCGCCCGAGTTGCGCGCGTTCTCGTGCACAGCATGCATGATTTGAACCTGCTGAAATCGCAGGGTCTCATCGAGAATGTTGCCTTGTTTCCGCATGGTGCGTCTCGGCCTGCAGTCGAATATCGCCCGGCGCGCGCACTGCCGATTTTCGCAGTCCCGCTGATCGGCACTTATGGGTTTGCACTGCCTCCCAAGGGCTTTGGCGTACTGATCGGAGCGTTTGCCGAGGTGCGCGCCGAGTGGGCAAATGCGAGGTTGCGCATGGTGACCGCCGAGTATCCTGCCGAGGAATCCTGCGCCGAGATCAATCGCTGCCAAGAATTGGCCGAATCGCTCGGTCTAGGGGATGCTGTGGAATGGCATACTGAATACCTTCAGGACGAAGATTCCCTGGCCTTGCTCAACCAATGCGACCTTCTAGTCCTGCCATACCGTGACACGCGAGAATCGGCCAGCGGCGCCGTCCGTATCGCGATGGCGAGCCGAGTGCCGGTTCTCGTAACACCGGTGAAGATTTTCGACGACATTGGGGACGCGGTGATCCGGGCGGAGGGTATGGATTCCGAGGCGCTTGCCACCGCAATCGCCCGCTGCCTGCGTGACCCGGACCTGCGCCTACGCACGGCCGATGCCGCCGAGCACTGGCTCGAAGCCCATGATTGGGCGCACATGGGTGAGCGCCTTTGTGGCATGATTCACGGGCTCGTGGCTAACAGCGACGAGTTCGCGCGCCTTCGCCAAGATCGGCATGGCGATTCCTTTCATGGCCAACGCTGCGACAATGGGCAACCGGATTACGGTTCGTCTGCGGAACCAGTTTCATTGCGGCCCTGCGAGATTGGCATGTCATCTCACGGGAACTTGATTTGAAGGGGCTTGGATGGCATACAAGCCCAAGGAAAATAATGGGAGATTCCAAATGGACGTTCTGAGCAGTGGAGAGCTAGTCCCGGACAAAGCCGCCGCCGTCCTTGATATAACTGCATTGGCAGCCTCTCCACGGGTGAGACCCGATGGCGGCTATTTGCCACCGATGGTCAGCTATGCGCAGAACTTCGAAGATGTCATGCTTCGGCGCGCCTTGCAGGACCTTGAACACGGGTACTACGTGGATATCGGAGCGGCCGATCCCGTTTCCGATTCAGTCACCCACCATTTTTATCAAAACGGGTGGCGCGGCATTAACGTCGAGCCAGATCCGCGCTATTTCAATAAGCTACAGGAGCAGCGCCTGGAAGACACGAATCTTCAATGTGCGATTGGTGCCGAGAGCGGGAATATCGTATTTACCATCACAAGCCCGGGCGGATTGTCCACTGGAAACGCGAAATGGCTTTCGGAAATCAATAATCTTCAGGACATAAATACGAAACGGATATTGGTGCCGGTTATCACTCTCGATAATTTATTAGGTCTTAGTTGTGGCTGCACAATAGATTTTCTTAAGATCGACGTTGAGGGAATGGAGGAGGATATCCTTAAAGAGGCATCCTTTACGTTGCATAGACCTCGTATAATAGTAATTGAATCTACACTTGTCAATAATCAAACACCATCATATCAACGATGGGAACCAAGTCTTTTAAAAAAAGAATATGAATTTGCTTGGTTCGATGGCTTGAATCGATTTTATGTTCGCAAAGAGGATAAATGGCGTTTAGAATTTTTCAGGGTTCCTCCGTGCACTTTTGATAATTTTTTTGCGGTGACCATTCATACTCGGGTGACGGAGGTAACCCAGAGAACCACAGCCGAATTCGAACGGCTCAGAGAGGATCTCGAATCTCGAATCGGACAGCTGCAAGCTGACTTGGTGCAGCGGGAGACCGACAATCAGAAACGAATCGGACAGCTGCAAGCCGACCTGGTGCAACGGGAGGCCGATAATCAGAAACATGAGTCTCGAATCGCGCAGCTGCAGGCTGATTTTGTGCAGCAGAAGACTGATACGCAGAAGCTTGGAGACAAACTGGCGCAGCGAGAAAACGACTATCAGCGGGTTCAGCAGCGGCTGATACAGATGGAAATCAGCCGCCGGCATTTGCTTGAACAGCTAAGATTGGAAGAAAGCGAAAATCAGGAACTTAATAGTCGCTTGATATGCCGCGATAATGATTTTCAGGAAGCTGAAAAAAATGCGGAACAATTGGAATCATATTGTCGAGAACTTGAAGAAGGCTTAGGTCAGCGGGAGAAGGAGATCGGCCTCATCACCGCCGATCGGGACAGGATCACCGTCGAGCGGGACAGGGCCGCGGCGCAAAATCTGCTCTGGTTCGAAGCGGCAATTCCCAATGACGGGAAGAGGCTGCGTTCCCGACAGCAATATCCGTTGCAGACGCTTCTCTATAGAAGCCGGTTGTGGAGTTGGCTAGCCGTCGGGTTGCGACGGCGGCGGCGGATCTTGATGGAGGCAGCCAAGCGGGCACGCGATCAGCAGAGCTGGGCGCTGGCAGCGCGCTACTACCGAGACGTACTCGACTTGGTATCCGATCGACCGGGGCTGTGGGTGCAGTTTGGTCACGCTCTCAAGGAAGCCGGCAACATCGTCGCGGCTGAAAAGGCCTATCGAATATCTCTCGGCCTGGACGCGCAGATTGCTGATACGCACCTACAGCTCGGGCATGTGCTGAAGCTGCAAGGCAGGAATGCCGAGGCGGCCGAGGCCTACATGCACTCCTTGTCCCTCGCCCCGGGATCGCCAGAGGCGATTTACGAATTGCGCGCGTTGGGCTCATCCCCGCTGGCGGCTGAATATACCGGTGGCGTCTTGCGCAGCGCTGCCGCTTGAGCGTGCATCATGGCTCTGAAAAGCGCTGCCTGAACTCGCCGGCGATATTTCGTTTCTGAAGTCCAGTGTAACGTCTGAGGGTCTTGCTATGCGCGAACTTATACGTCAGTTGCGGAGCGCGACGAAGCCTTGGCGGCGCGCGATGCCGCGCTCGTCGAGAAGACATTGGGCAATGGCCACAGCTAGGTATTCGCCAATCAGGACGAGGCGCTCTGCGACTTCCGCACTCCAAAGCAATTGGCAAAGCAATTGGCGTCGAGCGCCCTCCTCGCCAAACGAGTCCTGGTCATCGGATCGTGCTTTGCCGAGAGCATAGCCGCATAGCCGGCCACGTACCACGTAAACCGCGCCCTCCCAGGCTGCCAGTCCGATTACATTCTGTACGACTATGCTAGCGACAGCTAGGGCCTGTTAGAGCTTGAGCCAATCGGCCGTGGCGGCCAGACAGAGCACACCCATGAAGGAGCGCGCGGTCTTTTCATAGCGAGTAGCCACGGCGCGCCATTCTTTCAGGCGCGCCCACAGGTTCTCGACCATGTGACGATTGCGGTAAATCCAGGACCGGCAGGCTACCGGCGCATCGTTGCGCTTGGGCGGGAT
>DATFCQ010000406.1:0-23781 GCA_035252905.1 Allostellaceae bacterium
CGCTCCTCGCGCCCCGGCTGAGCCCGCGCAAGACCTGGGCCGGGCTCGCCGGCGGAACGGCGTCGGCGGCGCTGGCCGGCTGGGCGACGGCGGCTTCGATCGGTCTCTCGCCGCGGTTGCCGCTCGTCGCCGTCAGTTCGGCGCTTGCGATTGTCGAGCAGTTCGGCGATCTTGCGGAGTCGCTGGTCAAGCGCAGGTTCGGCGTGAAGGATTCGAGCGGGCTGATCCCCGGGCATGGCGGGCTTCTCGACAGGCTCGACGGTATGCTCGCCGTGGTTCCGGCGGTCGCATTGCTGACTTTGCTCGGCGGCCGCAGCCTTCTGGTGTGGCGATGAACGCGGCGCAAAACCACCACCTGAACTCCCGCGGGGAGGCCGGTTCTCCCCGTCGGGTCACGATCCTCGGCGCAACCGGATCGGTCGGGCAGAGCACGGTCGATCTGTTGCTGCGCAACCCCGACGATTTTGTCGTCGAGGCGCTGACCGCCAACCGCAACGCGGCGCTGTTGGCCCAGCAGGCGCGCGCTCTCAACGCGCGCTTTGCGGCGATTGCCGACCCGGCGCAATACCCGGACTTGAAAGAGGCGCTCGCCGGCAGCGGGATCGAGACAGCGAGCGGCGCGGCGGCGATCGAGGAGGCGGCGGCACGCCCGGCCGAATGGGTCATGGCCGGGATCGTCGGGGCGGCCGGGCTTGCCTCGACTTTGGCGGCGGTCCGGCGCGGCGCCATCGTCGCCTTTGCCAACAAGGAGGTCCTGGTCTGCGCTGGCGCCTTGTTCATGCAGGAAGTCGCCCGCTGCGGCGCGACCCTCCTGCCGGTCGACAGCGAGCACAATGCGATCTGGCAGTGTTTCGACCGCAGCCGGCGCGAGACGATCGAGCGGATTATCCTGACCGCGAGTGGCGGCCCGTTCCGCGAGCGCGCGGTCGAGGCGATGCGCGACGTCACGCCGCAGCAGGCGGTCGCCCATCCGATCTGGAGCATGGGCGCCAAGATCTCGGTCGATTCGGCGACGATGATGAACAAAGGCCTCGAACTGATCGAGGCGCACCACCTGTTCCAGATGCCGCTCGAACGGGTCGAGATCGTCGTCCACCCGCAATCGATCATTCACGGCGCGGTGGTCTACAACGACGGATCGGTGTTGGCGCAACTGGGCTCGCCGGACATGCGTACGCCGATCGCCTATGCGCTCGCCTGGCCGTCTCGCATCGGCGCGCCGACCAAGCGGTTCGATCTGGCGGCGATCGGCCGGCTGACCTTCGAGCCACCCGACGAGCGCCGTTTTCCGGCCCTGCGGGTGGCCCGCGAAGCGCTTCTGCGCGGCGGCGGCTATCCAGCGGCGCTGAATGCGGCGAACGAGGTCGCGGTGCACGCCTTTCTCGGCGGACGCATCGGATTTCTCGACATCGTCGCGACGGTCGAGGAGACCCTCGCCGACATTCCCACCGGCAGACTTGAATCGCTCGCAGACGTTTACACATTCGACGCAGCAGCGCGCGAACGCGCCGGTCGCATGATCGGCGGGCGCGCCGCCCCTAGAGCGGCAACGGCGGATGTCAGATGACCGACCTCATCCATTACGCGCTGGCCTATGTCGTGCCGTTCCTGCTGGTTTTGACCGTCCTGGTGTTCGTTCACGAATTCGGTCATTTCGCGATTGCCCGGTGGAACGGGGTGCGGGTCGAGACCTTCTCGATCGGTTTCGGTCCGGAACTGTTCGGCTGGTACGACCGCACCGGAACGCGCTGGAAATTCAGCGCCCTGCCGTTGGGCGGCTACGTCAAAATGTTCGGCGACGGCGATCCGAGTTCGGGATTGCCGATCACCGACCTGTCGCACCTGTCGGAACGCGAGCGGCAATTCTCGTTCCACGGCAAGCGGCTCGGCCAGCGCGCCGCGATCGTGGCGGCCGGCCCGGCCGCCAATTTCCTGTTCGCGCTATTGGTCCTGGCCGTCCTGTTCATGACCTACGGCCAGCCCTTCACCCCACCCGATGTCGGCCAGGTGCAAAAGGGCAGCGCGGCAGAGCAGGCGGGCATCCGGCCGGGCGATCGGATCGTCAGCATCAACGGGCAGACGATCGACCGGTTTGAAGACGTCCAGCAGGCGGTCCGCCTCGATCCCGGTCTGCCGCTGACGATCGTCGTCGCGCGCCATGGGCACGATCTGACCCTGCACGCCACCCCGAAGCTCACCGAACTCACCGACCGCTTCGGCAACAAGCATCAGATCGGCCTTCTCGGCATCTCGCGGCGCGGCATCGATTACGTCAGGCGGGATCCGGGGACGGCGGCGGTGCAGGCCGGAGCCGAGGTGTGGAACCTGACGGCTTCGACGGTGAAGGCGGTCTGGCAGATGGCGATCGGTCTGCGCACCACCGGCGAGCTGGGGGGGCCGCTGCGGATCGCCCAGCTCTCGGGTGAAGTGGCGCAGAGCGGGCCGGTCGCCGTCACCTGGTTTCTCGCTGTCCTGTCGATCAATCTCGGGCTCATCAACCTGTTCCCGGTCCCGGTCCTTGACGGCGGCCATCTGCTGTTCTATGCGGCGGAAGCGGTTCGCGGAAAGCCGCTCGGCCAGAAGGCTCAGGAATACGGTTTTCGGATCGGACTGGCCTTGGTATTGACACTGATGGTCTTTGCCACCTGGAACGATCTCGTCCATCTCCGGATCGTCGCGTTTGTCAGGGGGCTGATCAGCTGACGCGATTGAGGGGTCCAGGGGCGTAAAATCCAGGGGTAGGGTTTAGGGCCGGGGGGCGTTTTGTTCCGGAATCTGTCACGTGCACTTCCCCGGATCGCGTTCGGCGCGATCCTGCTGGTTCTGCCGGCCCTCCCGGGAGGCGCCGCGGAGCAGCCGGCCGTGCGCGCTCCCGCGGCGGTCCAGCCGGCCGGCGGACGGGTCAGCAACATCAGGATCGAGGGCACGCAGCGGATCGAGAACGAGACGGTGCTGTCCTACCTGTTGATCAAGCCGGGCGATCCGTGGAGCGAGGAGCTGGTCGACAAGTCGCTGAAGGCGCTGTTCGCCACCGGCCTGTTCGCCGACGTCAGGCTCGACCGCGTCGGCGACACCCTCGTCGTCCGGGTGGTCGAGAACCCGATCATCAACCGCATCGCCTTCGAGGGAAACCACAAGCTCGGCGACAAGGAACTCACCACCGAGATCCAGGAACGACCGCGCCAGGTGTATACGCGCACCCGGGTACAGAACGATGTCCGGCGCATCCTCGAACTCTACCGCCGGCGCGGGCGGTTCGGAGCCACCGTCGATCCCAAGGTCATCCAACTGTCCGAGAACCGCGTCGACCTCGTCTTCGAGATCAACGAGGGCGCGTATACCGGGGTGCGCAGCATCAATTTCGTCGGCAACCGCCATTACAGCGACGGCACGTTGCGCGGCGTCATCACCACCAAGGAAAGCCGGTGGTATCGGTTTTTTTCGACCAGCGACAGCTATGATCCCGACCGCCTGACGCTCGACAAGGATTTGTTGCGCCGGTTCTATCTGTCGAACGGCTATGCCGATTTCCGCGTGGTTTCCGCGGTCGCCGAGCTGACCCCCGACCGCAACGGGTTCATCATCACCTTCACCGTCGACGAAGGCCCGCGCTACCGCTTTGGCAAGGTCGGCGTCCACATCACATTGAAAGGGCTGCCTCCCGCCGCGGTTCTGCCGCTTCTCGCGGTGCACAGTGGCGAATGGTACGACGCCTCGGCGGTGGAACGGTCGATCACGGCGCTGACCAATGCGCTCGGCGACCGCGGCTATGCCTTTGTCCAGATCACGCCGGACATCACCCGTCACCGCAACACGCGCACCGTCGACGTGACCTTTGACGTCCGGGAGGGCCCGCGGGTCTATGTCCAGCGCATCGACATCACCGGCAATGTGCGCACGCTCGACAAGGTGATCCGCCGCGAGTTCCTGCTCGTCGAGGGCGACCCGTTCAACGAGGCCAAATTGAAGCGCTCGGAGGAGCGCATCAAGAACCTCGGCTTCTTCAAGAAGGTCACGGTGACGAACCAGCCGGGCTCGGCCCCGGACAGGACGGTCGTCACCGTCAATGTCGAAGAGCAGTCGACCGGCGAATTGTCGTTGGGCGCCGGCTTTTCGACGACTGACGGACCGCTCGTCGACGTCAATGTCCGCGAGCGCAATTTCCTCGGCCGCGGGCAGGACGTCCGCATCGGCACGGTCCTATCCTTCCGCTCTCAGCAGGTCGATCTGAGCTACACGGAACCGTATTTTCTCGACAAGAACCTTGCCGCCGGTTTTGATCTCTTCGAAATCAAGACCAGCCCGACCCAATCGTTCTTTACCGGGATCACCCCGCCCTACCAGCAATTCTCCTACGGCGGAGCGGTGCGCGCCGGCTACCAGATCACCGATCATTTGCGGCAGACGCTCAAATACACGGCGCGCTCGGACGACATCACCAACATCCAGTCGGATGCGTCGCTGTTCATCGCCTTGCAGTCCGGCACGCACTACACTTCGGAAATCGGTCAGGTCCTGCTCTACGACCGCCGCGACGACCGTTTGAACCCGACGAGCGGCTACTACGCCTCGATCGGGAGCGACTTTGCCGGAGCCGGCTTCGGCGTGCATTTTGTGCGCAATAAATTGAATGCCGGATATTATTATTCGATATTCCCGCAATGGGTATTGAGCGTGACCGGCGAGGCCGGCGACATCTTCGGCTGGGGCGGTCAGAACGTGCTGTTGCAGGACCGCTTCTTTGTCGGCGGCGACAATCTGCGCGGCTTCCAGGACGCCGGCATCGGGCCGCGCGACACGATCACCGGGGACTCGCTCGGCGGCAACAAATACTATGTCGGGTCGATCGCGCTCGGCGTGCCGCTCCCGGTGCCAAAGGAACTGGGGCTCTCGGGCAGCATCTTCACCGATTTCGGCAGCCTCTACTCGAACGATCAGAAGAATCTGGTCCTGACGCCGGCGCAACTGGTCACGACCGGCGGTCTGCAGCCGAAGGTCGAGGATACGGCGGCGCTGCGCGCCAGCGTCGGGGTCGGAGTGGCCTGGCGCTCGCCGCTCGGGCCGATCCGCGTTGATCTTGCGGTTCCGGTCAAGAAGGCATCGTTCGACAAGACACAATTTTTCCGGGTCAGCTTCGGCACGAGGTTCTGATGGCGATGTTGCGTCTCCGCCCGGCGGCCCTGCTGCCCGCCGCCTTGGCTCTGCCCGCCCTTGTCTTGATTGGGGGCGCTCTGTCGCCGCGGATCGCGCTCGCGGCGCCGCCGCCCCCGAGCCCTCCCGCCGGGCAGAACCTGGTCGTCATGGTGGTGGACATCCAGCGGCTGTTGCAGGACAGCAAGGCCGCCAAGATGGTGCGCAGCCAGATTGAACAGAAGCGGCTGCAATATACGCGGGAGATCTCCCGTCAGGAGCAGGCGCTGCGGGCCGAGCGCGACGCCCTGCAGCGTGAGCAGTCGACGCTCTCGGCCCAGGCCCTGAACCAGAAGGGCCGCGCCTTCCAGGAAAAGGTCAACGCTCTCGACCGCAACGTCGCCAGCAAGCGCCAGGCGCTGGAAAAATCGAACAGCGACGCCCTGGGCAAGATCCAGCAGACGGTCCTGCAGATCATCGCCGACATCGCCAAAGAGCGGAAGGCGAACCTGGTGTTGCCGCGCTCCGATCTGATCCTGTTCGACAAGAAATTCGAGGTCACGGACGCGGTCTTGCAGCAGCTCGATCAGAAATTGCCGACCCTGACCGTCAGCTTCGCAACGCCGGCCGGCACCCCGGCCGCGCATACGCACGCCGCCAAAAGCAGGCGGAAGTGAGGCAGGCTCGCCCCGCAGCGACGGGCGGCAGATGGCGGATCCACGCTTTTTCGACCGTGCCGGCCCGTTTACGCTTGCCGCACTCGCCGGCTTGAGCGGGGCCCGGCTCCTGCGCCCCGAAGACGGGGAGCGCCAGGTTTTTGACGTCGCCCCGCTGGAGGCCGCCGGCCCGGAAGACGTCAGCTTTCTCGACAACCCGAAATATGCGGAGAGCTTTGCCCAGTCGCGCGCCGGCGCCGCCTTTATTGCCGAAAAATGGATTGCGAGAGCGCCGCCCGGCATGGCCTTGTTGGTCGGCAACGATCCCTACAAGGCCTATGCCCGAGCGGCGCAGGCCTTCTATCCGCCCGCCGCGCCGGTTGCGGGACGCGCCCCCTCGGCGGTCATCGATCCCTCGGCGATCGTTCCGCCGGATTGCGAGATCGCCCCCCATGTCGTCATCGCGGCGCGCGCACGGCTTGGCCGCCGCTGCCGGGTCGGCGCCAATACGGTGATCGCAGCCGGGGTCGAAATCGGCGAAGATTGCCGGATCGGCGCCAATGTGACGCTGAGCCATTGCCTGATCGGCTGCCGCGTCGTGCTCCATCCCGGCGTCCGCATCGGTCAGGAGGGGTTCGGCTTCGCCGTCGACCCGGCGGGCCCGGTCAAGGTGCCCCAACTCGGACGCGTCGTCATTGGCGATGATGTCGAGATCGGCGCCAATACCGCGATCGACCGCGGCTCCGGCCCCGACACCGTGATCGGCGCCGGCTCGATGATTGATAATCTGGTGCAGATCGGGCACAACGTCGTGATCGGCCGATGCTGCATTCTCGCCGGACAGGTCGGCATCGCCGGCAGTACCAAGCTCGACGACTTTGTCATGATCGGCGGGCAGGGCGGGCTCGCCGGCCATCTGCATGTCGGCAGCGGCGCGCGGATCGCCGCCAAGAGCGGCGTCATGCGCGACATTCCGGCCGGGGCGACGGTGTGCGGCAGTCCGGCAGTCCCGCTCGACGCATTCATGAGGCAGACCGCGGTGCTGCAACGGCTTGCAAAGAAGAAGGACGGGCCATGACCGATGCAGTCTGCGGGGGGGAAGCGGCCAGCGAGATCGGCCTCCAGCGGATCATGGAAATGATCCCCCACCGCCCTCCCTTTCTGATGGTCGACAAGGTCGTCGACGTGGTGGCGAACGAGCGCGCCACCGGGGTCAAGAACGTGACGATCAGCGAATATTATTTTCAGGGCCATTTCCCGGCGCGCGCGGTCATGCCGGGGGTCTTGATCATCGAGGTCATGGCGCAGACCGCCGCGGTATTGGTGGTGCACACGCTGGGCTCCGCCTCGGAAGGCAAGCTCGTCTACTTCATGAGCGTCGAGAATGCGCGGTTTCGCCGCCCGGTGTTTCCCGGCGACCGGCTCGACGTGCGCGTCGTCAAGCGGCACAACCGCGGCAATGTCTGGAAGTTCGAGGGCCAGGCCAAAGTCGGCGAGGCGGTGATGGCCGAAGCCGTCTTCGCCGCAATGATCCTGGACGATTAGCCGGCCGCCGATGCCGCGGATCCATCCCACCGCCATCGTCGCTCCCGGGGCAAAATTGGCGTCGGATGTCGGTATCGGACCGTATTGCATTGTCGGCGCGGACGTCATTCTCGAAGCCGGGGTCACACTCCTCTCGCATGTCGTGGTCGAGGGTCGCACCAGCCTTGGTGCCGGCACCCGCGTCTTTCCGTTCGCCGTGATCGGGCTTGAACCGCAGGACCTCAAATACCGCGGCGAGCCGTCGCGGCTGGTGATCGGGCGCAACAACACGATCCGCGAACATGTGACGATGAACCCCGGCACCGCCGGGGGCGGCATGGTCACCGAGATCGGCAACGCCTGCCTGTTCATGGTCGGCGTGCACATCGCCCATGATTGCCGGATCGGCGATCACGTCGTGATGGCCAATAACGCCACTCTCGCCGGGCATGTCGTCGTCGACGACTACGCCGTTCTCGGCGGGCTCTCGGCCGTGCACCAGCACGTCCGGATCGGCAGGCACGCGATGATCGGCGGCATGTCCGGGGTGGAACGCGACGTCATCCCCTATGGCCAAGTCATGGGCGAGCGGGCGCGGCTCACCGGCCTCAATACCGTCGGCATGCGGCGGCGCGGCTTCAGCCGCGAGGATATCCAGGGGCTGCGTAACGCCTATCAGGTGATGTTTGGGGGCGAAGGGACGTTCAGCGAGCGGGTCGAGGCGACCGCGGAGCGCTTTTCCGGCTGCGGCCCGGTCGACGACATCCTCGATTTCATCCGCGCCGATTCGACCCGGGCGCTCTGCCAGCCGAAAGATGACGGGTAGGATCGGCATCATCGCCGGCAGCGGGGTCCTGCCGCGCCGTGTCGTCGCCGCCTGCCGCGCCGCCGGGCGGGAGGTGTTCGTCCTCGCTCTCGAAGGCGCCGCCGAGCCGGAGACCGTCACGGACGTGCCGCACGCCTGGTGCCGTCTCGGCGCCGCGGCCACCGGTCTCGCCCTATTGCACGAACACGGCGTCGGCGATCTGGTGCTTGCCGGTGCGATCGGACGCCCCTCGCTCGCCGCCTTGCGCCCCGATTGGCGGGCGGCGAAATTCTTCGCCCGCCTCGGCTACCGCGCGTTGGGCGATGACGGGCTATTGTCGGCCGTCGTCAAGGAGCTCGAAGAGGAGGGGTTTCGCGTCCTCGCCCCCGACGCCGTGATCGCGGCGGCCCTCGCTCCCGCGGGCCCGCTCGGGCGCCATCGCCCCGACGGACAGGCCGAGGCCGACATCGCCCACGGGATGACGATCGCCCGCGCCCTCGGCGCCCTCGATGTCGGGCAGGCAGTCGTCGTGCAGCAGGGGCTCGTTCTCGGCGTCGAGGCGATCGAAGGCACCGACGCCCTCATACGCCGCTGCGCGGGGCTGCGTCGCGAGGGGCCGGGCGGGGTCCTCGTCAAATGCGAAAAGCCCGGCCAGGAACGCCGCGTCGACCGGCCGGCGATCGGTCCGTTGACGCTCGCTCTGGCGGCCGAAGCCGGCCTTCGCGGCATCGCCGTCGAGGCCGCGGCGACGATCGTGCTCGATCGCGAGGCGGTGATCCGCGCCGCCGACGAAAGCGGCCTGTTTGTCGTCGGCGTGCCCCCGAGGTGAACGCGACGCGGCCGATCTTTGTCTTTCTGGTGACCGGAGAGCCCTCGGGCGACGCGCTCGGCGGCGCCCTGATCGCCGCCTTAAGGCAGAAGAGCGGCGGCGCGCTGCGGATCGCCGGCATCGGCGGCGAGCGCATGCAGGAGGAGGGGCTTGAAAGCCTCGTCCCGTTGTCGGATCTCGCCGTCGCCGGGATTGCCGAGGTTCTGCCGCGCGCCCCGTTGATCCTGCGCCATGTGCGCGAGACGGTGGCGACGATTACGGCGTTGCGCCCCGATGCCGTGGTGACGATCGACAGCTCCGGCTTCACCTGGCGGATCGCCCAGGAATTGCGCCGCCGCGGCGATACCGTGCCCTTGATCCATTACGTGGCGCCGATGGTGTGGGCGTGGCGCGGCGGCCGGGCGCGGCGGATGGCGCGCTGGTACGATCACCTGCTGGCGCTGTTGCCGTTCGAGCCGCCCTATTTCGAGCGGGTCGGGCTCCCGTGCGACGCGGTCGGACACCCGGTTGTCGAAAGCGGCGCCGATCGCGGCGATGCAGTCCGTTTTCGCGCCCGTCACGGGCTCGCCGCCGAAGATCTGCTGTTGACCGTCCTGCCGGGCAGCCGCGGCGGCGAGGTCAGACGGCTCTTGCCGATCTTCGGCCGCGCGCTCGATCTCGTCGAACCGGCGATCGGCCGGTTCCGCGTCGTCGTGCCGACCGTGGCGAATGTCGCCGCTGCGGTCGAACAGGCGGTCGGCGCCTGGCCGGGGCGGGCCATCGTCGTGCGCCGGCCGCAGGACAAATATGACGGCCTTGCCGCGAGCCGCGCCGCCCTTGCCGCCTCCGGCACGGTGGCGCTCGAACTCGCCTTGGCGCGGCTGCCGATGGTCGTCGGCTATCGCCTCAACCCGCTGACCGAGGCGCTGCTGGCGCGCGTCCTGAAGGTACGGCAGGTCAACCTGGTCAATCTGCTGCTCGACCGGCCGCTGGTTCCAGAACTCCTGGGGCCCGCCTGCACGCCCGAGCGGCTTGCCGCTGCGCTTGTCCCGCTAATCCGCGACGAAGCGGTTCGCGCCGCGCACCGGCAAGGCTATGATGAGGCGATGCGGCGGCTCGGGGCGGGAGGGCCGTCGCCGAGCCAGAGGGCCGCCGACCGGATCCTTGCGATCATAGCGGCGCGCTCGCGCGACACTGTGAGGGAGAAAGCGACATGACGATGACCGATACGGCAGACGCCAAGGGTGCGGTGTCCGACGCCGAAAAGTTCCGGCTGTTGCACACGATGATCCGCGTCAAGGACCTCGACGCCTCGCTCGATTTCTACACCAACAAGCTCGGCATGAAACTTTTGCGCAAGCGCGATTACCCGAGCGGAAAGTTCACCCTCGCCTTTGTCGGCTATGGCGAGGAGACCGACCACACGGTCATCGAACTGACTCACAATTGGGACCAGAAGGAGCCCTACGCGCTCGGCACCGCCTTCGGACATTTGGCGGTCGCCGTGCCGGACGTCTACAAGACCTGCGAGCGCCTCGCCGCCGCCGGGGTCAAGATCCCCCGCCCGGCCGGCCCGATGGCGCATGGCGGCTCGGTCATCGCCTTTATCGAGGACCCGGACGGCTACCGCATCGAACTGGTGCAGCGGAGTTAGACGCCGGAACCAAACAGACGAGTGCCCTCACCCACCAGCCCCCGGATCAAGTCCGGGGCAGGCTCTGCGGGCTGGTCCACCCTCTCCCGCATTGCGGGAGAGGGTGCCGACCCCGCGATAGCGGGGGAGGCGGGTGAGGGCAAGCCGCGCGGCTTGCACACGGCTCAGCCGCGCTGCTCGATCGGCACGTAATGACGCTCGTCCGAGCCGATGAACAATTGACGCGGGCGCCCGATCTTGGTGTCGGGATCGGCGATCATCTCGGTCCATTGCGCGACCCACCCGACGGTGCGCGCGATTGCGAACAATGCGGTGAACATCGAAGTCGGGAACCCCATGGCCCGCAGGATGATCCCTGAATAGAAATCGACGTTCGGATATAGCTTCCGCTTGATGAAGTAGTCGTCGTTCAGGGAGATCTTTTCCAGTTCCATCGCCAGGTCGAGCAACGGCTCGTCCTTGATGCCGAGTTCGGCAAGCACCTCGTGACAACTGTCGCGCAGCACGCGGGCACGAGGATCATAGTTCTTGTACACGCGATGGCCGAAGCCGTATTGGATTTCGTGCTCATTCTTGTTTTTAACGTGGCTGATGAAGTCCGGGATATTCGACTTGTTGCCGATGCGCGCCAGCATCTTCAAGACCGCCTCGTTGGCGCCGCCATGCGCCGGCCCCCACAGCGAGGCGATGCCGGCGGCAATGCAGGCGAACGGGTTGGCGCCGCTCGATCCGGCGTTGCGCACCGTCGCCGTCGACGCGTTCTGCTCGTGATCGGCGTGCAGGATGAAGATGCGGTCCATCGCCCGCGCCAAGACCGGGTTCACCTTGTACCTCTCGCACGGCACCGCAAAGGTCATGTGCAGGAAGTTCTCGGCATAGGACAACGAATTGTCGGGATAGATGAAGGGCTGGCCATGTGCGTATTTGTACGCCATCGCGGCGATCGTCGGCATCTTGGCGATCAGCCGATAGGAGGCGACCATCCGCTGATGGGCGTCGTGGATGTCGGTCGAGTCGTGATAGAAGGCCGAAAGCGCACCGACCACGCCGCACATGACCGCCATCGGGTGGGCGTCGCGGCGGAAGCCGCGATAGAACGTATTGATCTGCTCGTGCACCATCGTGTGGTGCGTGATGTCATAGACGAACTTCTCCTTTTCCTCGGCGGTCGGCAATTCGCCGTAGAGCAGGAGATAGGCGACCTCCATGAAGTCGCTCTTTTCGGCGAGTTCCTGGATCGGATAGCCGCGATAGAGCAGCACCCCCTCGTCGCCGTCGATATAGGTGATGCTCGAACGGCACGCGGCGGTCGCCATAAAGCCGGGGTCATAGGTGAAATAGCCGGTCTGCGCATAGAGCTTGCGGATGTCGATGACGTGCGGCCCGACCGTTCCCCCGAGCACTGGAAGCTGCACCGACTTGCCGCTGGCGTCGTCCGTCAACGTCACCGTTCCGGTTGTGATATTGTCGCCGTCCATCGATGCACCTCTATTGCTGCGCCGCAAAGGCGGTTGCCGGGGTCGCGACAAAATAGGCCGCTTCCCGGGGATTCGCAAACGCCGGTCTTATCTCGCGATCGCGGCATCAGGGTCCCCGCGGGCGGCGTCGGCGATGCGGCCGAGGCTTTCCTCGCGCCCGAGCACCGTCATGACCTCAAACAGGCCGGGTGAGGCGGTCGCGCCGGTCAATGCCGCGCGCAAAGGTTGCGCAATCGCACCGAGCTTTAACCCTTTCTCCTCGGCAAAGCGGCGGACCTGCTCTTCAAGCGGGGCGGCGCGCCAGTCGGCGCCGGCGAGCAGCGGCGACAACTCGCCGAGCAGATGCCGCGCCGGCGGAGTCAACAGCGCCGCGGCTTTGGGATCGGGCCGCAACGGCCGCGGCGCGACCGTGAAGAAGGCCCCCGCGGCGAGTTCCGCCAGGGTCTTCGGCCGCAATTTCAATTCCGGCATGGCGCGCAGCAGGCGGGCGCGGTCATTGCCGGAAAGCGGCCGGCCGAGCCGCGCTTCGAGGTGCGGCGCGATCAGCGCGACGAGGCGGTCGGCGGCGGCGGCGCGGATATAATGGCCGTTGAGGTTGTCGAGCTTGGCAAAGTCGAAGCGCGCCGGGGCGCGCCCGACGGCGTCGAGGTCGAACCAGGCAATCGCCTGTTCGGTCGTGATGATCTCGTCGTCGCCGTGGCTCCAGCCGAGGCGCAACAGATAATTGCGCAGAGCCTCGGGAAGATAGCCGAGGTCGCGATAGGCCTCGACCCCGAGCGCGCCGTGCCGCTTCGACAATTTCGCGCCGTCGGGGCCGTGGATCAGCGGCACATGCGCGAATTCGGGCACCGGCCAGTCGAGGGCGCGATAGATCTGCGTCTGGCGGAAAGCGTTGCGCAGGTGCTCGCCGCCGCGGATGACGTGAGTAACCGCCATGTCGTGGTCGTCCGCGACGACCGACAGGTTATAGGTCGGCGTGCCGTCGGCGCGCAGGAGGATCAGATCGTCCAGTTCCTCGTTAGCAACCGTCACCTCGCCCAGCACCCGGTCGTGGATCGTCGTAGCGCCGTCCTGCGGCGTCCTCAGGCGGATGACCGGCGGCACCCCCGGCGGCGCCTCGGCGGGGTCGCGATCGCGCCACGGGCTGTCGATCCGCAGCGAGCGCTTTTCGGCGCGCGCCCGCTCGCGCATCGCCTCCAGTTCCTCGGGCGTGCAGAAGCAGTAATAGGCGCGCCCCTCGGCCAGGAGCCGGCGCGCGACCTCGGCATGGCGCGCGAGCCGCGCGGATTGATGGACGATCTCGCCGTCCCATTGGAGGCCGAGCCAGGAAAGGCCGTCGATGATCGCCGCCACCGCCTCCGGGGTTGAACGGAGGCGGTCGGTGTCTTCGATGCGCAGGCGGAAAACCCCGCCGTGATGACGGGCGAACAGCCAGTTGAACAGGGCCGTGCGGGCGCCGCCGATGTGCAGAAAGCCGGTCGGCGAGGGGGCAAAGCGGGTGACGGGAGGCATAATGAGAGGGCCTCGGAGAAAAGCGCGCCTGTTGGTCAACGCTGCGGCGGGCGATGATCGCGAAACATTTCCCGCAGCCGCGTTTTCATGACCTTGCCGGTCGCCGTGTGCGGCAGTTCGGCGAGGATCACGACGTCGTCGGGCAACATCCAGCGCGGGAAATGGCGGCCGAGGAAGGCGCGCAAAGCCTCGCCTTCGACAGTGCGCCCCGGCCGCGGCGTGACAACCAGCAGCGGCCGCTCGCCCCAGCGCTTGTGGGGGATCGCCACCGCCGCCGCTTCGGCCACGTCTTCGTGCGCCATCGCGGCGTTTTCGAGATCGATCGAACTGATCCACTCGCCGCCCGATTTGATGATGTCCTTGCGCCGGTCGGTGATCTGCATGAAGCCGTCGGGATCGATCGTCGCGACGTCGCCGGTGTGGAACCAGCCGTCCCGCTCGCAGGCGGCGGCGCTCGCCGCTTTGTCCTCGTAATAGCCGCTGACGACCCAGGGGCCGCGGACCATCAGTTCGCCGATCGACGCCCCGTCATGCGGCAATTCGCGGCCCTCGTCGTCGACGATCTTCATCTCGACCCCGAACACCGGACGGCCCTGTTTCATTTTGACCGCCTGCTGCGCGGCCGGGCCGAGCGCGGCGTGCTTCCCCTTCAGCGCCGAGACCGTGCCGAGCGGGCTCATCTCGGTCATGCCCCAGCCCTGCACGATGTCGATGCCGCGCCGGGCGAAGGCTTCGATCAACGAGGGCGGGACCGCCGATCCGCCAGACAGGACCCCGCGCAGGGTCGAGCACTTTTTGCCGCTGGCGGCGAGATAGGCCTCGAAGCCGAGCCACACGGTCGGCACGCCGAGGCTCAGCGTCACCCCTTCGGCCTCGAACAGTTCATAGAGGCTCTCCCCGTCGAGGCGCGGACCGGGCAGGACGAGCTTGGCCCCGTTCAAGGGCGCGGTATAGGGGACGGCCCAACCGCAGGCGTGGAACAGCGGCACTGCCGGGCAGACGACGTCGCTCGCGGTCATCGGGATCGCATGCGGCAAGGACGCCGCAAGCGCGTGGATCACGGTCGAGCGGTGGCTATAGAGAACGCCTCTCGGTTTGCCGGTTGTGCCCGAGGTATAGCAGAGCGCGGCGGCCGTATGCTCGTCGAATTCCGGCCAGATAAAATCCTCGTCCTCCACGGCGACGAGCGCCTCATAGGCGGCAACCGCCGGGAGGTCGGTCCGCGGCGCGGCGCCCTCGTTGCACAGCGGGACGATCCGGCACGCTTCCGGCAATTGCGCCGCGAGCCGCTCCACCAGAGGGATGAAGGTCGCATCGACGAACAGCAGCCGGTCGGCGGCGTGATTGAGGATATAGACGATCTGCTCGTCGAACAGCCTCGGGTTGACCGTGTGGCAGACCGCACCAATCCCGGAGACGGCGTAATACAATTCGAAATGGCGAAAGGTGTTCCAGGCCAAGGTGGCGACCCGGTCGCCGGGCTGGATGCCGATCCGCAGCAGCGCACGGGCGAGCCTTCTGGCGCGGCGCTCGGCCGCTTCATAGGTATAACGGTGGATCGGCCCCTCGACCGTGCGCGAGACGATCTCGGTATCGCCGTGCCAAGTTGCCGCATGGGTCAGAATCGACGAGACCAGCAGCGGCCGCTGCGACATCAGTCCCAGCATTGCGCCCTCCGGTGGCTGCGGCCGGCAGTAGAGCCGCAGCCGGGCGGACGGACAAGGGAAATCGGCCCCTTCGGCGGTCTGCGCCTCAATACCGGCGCAACAGGCCGACGAGGCGGCCCTGCACCTTGACCCGGTCCGGTCCGAAGATCCGGGTCTCGTAAGCCTTGTTGGCGGGTTCGAGAGCGATCGAGGCGCCGCGCCGGCGCAGGCGCTTCAAGGTCACCTCCTGGTTGTCGACGAGGGCAACCACGATCGCGCCGTTCTCGGCGGTTTCGGCGCGTTGGACAATGACCGTATCGCCGTCGAGGATGCCGGCCTCGACCATGCTGTCGCCGGCGACCTGGAGCGCATAGTGCTCGCCGTTGTGACCGAGCAGGCTCGCCGGGACACCGACCGTCGCGCTCTGATCGCGCAGTGCCTCGATCGGCGTCCCGGCGGCGATGCGGCCGTAAAGCGGCAATTCGACGGCCTCGACATCGGGGGCCACCGGCGAGCCGGGCAGGGATGCTTTGAAATCGCCCCGGATCACGGTCGGGGAGAACCGGTTGCGCTCGTCGATCAGGCTCCCCGCAGGTTCTCCGATCCCGCTGTTGGGGGCTCCGCGCGCGGGGCTAGTGGGCTGGGCGCGCGAGGCTGAGACCCCGCTCTCCTCCGGCAGCTTGATCACTTCGAGCGCCCGGGCGCGATGCGGCAGGCGCCGGATGAAGCCGCGCTCTTCGAGCCCGCTGACGAGCCGGTGAATGCCCGATTTGGATTTGAGCTTGAGCGCGTCCTTCATCTCGTCGAAGGACGGCGAGACGCCGGTCGCGTTGAGCCGCTGGTTGATGTAGAGCAGCAGCTCGCGCTGTTTTCTGGTCAGCATCGGCGCCCCGAAAGACAGTGAGGAACAAACCCAAAACACATGACCCCGTTCTAGTTTGGTTCGCCGGCCGCGTCAAGTGCCGGGAGGCGAGCGGCAAAACGCGGCCGGTTCAGTGGAACGGCAGCAGGATCAGCGCGTAGAGGACGCTGCCGGCCAGAAACGGGCCGAGCCTCGCTTCGGGGGCGTGGGGCAGTTCTTCTATCAGGCTGTTGGCGATGATCGCGCCGGCGACAAAACCGAACAGCAGCAGCATGACGGGCAGTCCCACGGCTCCGGTCGCGCCCACGGCCCAGCCGCAGAGGGAGGCGCCGGCCAGCAGGAACCGGCCGCGTCGGTCGTAAGCGGGACCGAAATCCCGACTGAGGGCATGGTCGAGCGCAAAGAAATGCGTCCCCATCGCGATCGCGAACAACAGGGCCGGGCCCTCGCCGTGCTCGATCAAGGCGATCCGCGAATAGGCAACCAGCGCCACATAGAGGGCAAAGATCGCGAGGAGGATGCGACTGCGCGTGCGGAAACGCCCCGCCGCGACGGTCTCGCTGAGCCAGCCGACGGCAAAGAACAGAATGCATCCCACAAGCGCCATCACCGAAATCAGATAGGGCCCGGGCGGCAATCGCAGAAATCCCGGCAATTTCAGGGAAACCCTGGCAGTTTCAAGTTCCGGCAGCAGGTGGACAAAGACATAGGAGAGCGACAGGCCGGCGAAAAACGAGACGAGCGCGTGCTCGCGCCGCGCCAGCGCCGGGGGCAGCTTGACGCGGCCGGCGCCGGCAAAGATCGCGGCGAACAGCAGCGCGAACCCCAGGGGCTCGAAGATGTCGGCGGCGTTTCCGTGAGTCATTGTCTGCCGGGCCTTGTTGCGCGTCTCACGGCGGCGCAATTAGGATGGCGGGGCGAATCGATCCACCCCGGCGGGAGGATGAGGCATGGTCTCGAAACCCAATGATGCGCTGTCGCAGATCCATGACCAGATCATGTGGAGCCGGCTGATCGCGGTGGTCGAGGAGCAGGCGCAGACCCTGGTGCGCACCGCCTTCTCGACGACGGTGCGCGAGGCCGGCGACCTCTCGGCCGGGGTGTTTGACCGTGACGGCAACATGCTGGCCCAGGCGGTCACCGGCACGCCGGGACATGTCAACTCTATGGCGGCGGCGGTCAAACATTTTCTCGATGCCTTTCCGCTCGCGACGATGCGGGCGGGCGATCATTACATCACCAATGATCCCTGGCTGACCTGCGGTCATTTGCACGATCTGACGGTGGTCAGTCCGACCTTTTTCGGCGGCGTGCCGGTCGGGCTCTTCGCCAGCACGGTCCACGTCGTCGACATCGGCGGGCTCGGCATGGGGCCGGACGGCCGCCAGGTCTATGAGGAGGGGCTGTCGATCCCGCTGATGGCGCTCGCCCGCGAAGGCCGCATGAACGAGGATCTGCTGCGCATCATCCGCGCCAATGTGCGCGAGCCGCTGCAGGTCGAGGGCGACGTTTATGCGCTCGCCGCCTGCAACGACGAGGGCAGCCGGCGCCTCGTCGAGATGATGGAGGAGTTCGGCATCGCCACTCTCGACCGCCTCGGCGAAACCATCATCGAGACCTCGCGCCAGGCGACGCTCGCGGCGATCGGCAAATTGAAGCGAGGCCGCTATCGCAACAGCGTGACGATGGACGGCTTCGACCGGCCGCTCGTCCTCGCCGCCGAGATGACGATCGGCGCCGACGGCATCCATGTCGACTACGCCGGCACCTCGCCGGCGAGCGCCTTTGGCATCAACGTCGTGCTGAACTATACGACGGCCTACACCGCGTTCGGCGTCAAATGCCTGGTCGCCCCCGAGGTGCCGAACAACGCCGGATCATTGGCGCCGATCACGGTCAGTGCCCCCGAGGGCTGCCTTCTCAACGTCAAGCGGCCGCGCGCGGTGGCCGCGCGGCACACGGTCGGTCACATGCTGCCGGATGTTGTGTTCGGCTGCCTGCATCAGGTCATGGACGGCGGGGTTCCGGCCGAGGGCGCCTCTTCGCTGTGGATCCCGCAGATCTTCGGCGGCGCCGATCTGGTCGGGGAGGTCGGCGCCGTCGGCGGCGCCGGCACCGATCTCCGGCCGTTCAGCACCGCCATCTTTCACTGCGGCGGCGCCGGGGCGCGGCCGGCCAAGGACGGGCTCGACGTGACCGCGTTCCCCTCCGGGGTGCGCACGATCCCGGTCGAGGCGACCGAATCGGTGGCCCCGGTCGTGTTCCGCCGTCGCGAGTTCCGCGACGATTCGGGCGGGGCGGGGCGGCAGCGCGGCGGGCTCGGCCAGATCATCGAGCTGGGCGGCGCCGACGGTACGCCGATCGCGATGCTGTGCAATTTCGAGCGCATCAACAACCCGGCGCGCGGCCGCGACGGCGGCGGCGCCGGAGCGCCGGGGCGGGTCGGTCTCGCCTCGGGCCGGCCGATTGGGGCCAAGGGACGGCAGACCGTTCCGGGCGGCGATTTCATCCGCCTCGAACTGCCGGGCGGCGGCGGCTTTGGCAACCCGGCCGAGCGCGCCCCCGAGCAGGTCGCCCTCGACGTCGCTGACGGCCTGATCTCGCGCGCGGCGGCCGAGGAGGTCTATCGCGTCGCTCTCGCTGCCGACGGCAGCCTCGACCGCGCCGCGACGGCGCGGCTGCGGGCGGGGTAAAAGGACCGGCGCCCTCAATATCGGCTGCCTTGTAGCTGGGAGGCCCCAAACTCCGCCCCCGCCGCAGCTCGCGGAGTCGCGATCACAATCTGCTCAGAGGATTACGGTTGACGCCGGGCAGCCACTGATGAGGCTCCATCCACATGCACGCGAGCGGATGCTTGAGAGGGGAGCGAGCGAGGACGAGGTGGCGGCGACGATCGATGAAGGAGAGCGTTTTGCTGCGAAGTTCGGCCGCGAAGGCTTTCGGCGGAATTTCCGGTTCGACGGGATATGGCGGGGACGCCGCTACGCTATGAAACAGGTCGAGGCATTCGCCATATTCGAGGATGGCGACTGGCTGGCCATCAGCGTCATCGCCAAGTATTTTTGACTTAGGTCCTGCAGGAGGCCGCAAGCGTGCAGCTCAGCTATGATCCTCGCCGAAATATCGCGTACCTCCGTCTTCGCGAGCTGGCGGGAGCACAAGTCGAGACTGTTCGGCTGAGCGATGAATTGAACGTCGATCTTGCACCGGATGGCACGGTTTACGGCATCGAGTTGCTCAATGCGAATGAGCAGCTGCGGGGGGCTGATGGCGGATTATTGGTACTCATTGACGAGGTCGCCGGCCGCCGTATCGAGGTGCCGCTGCCGGACGTCGCCTGAACGCGCTTCGGCCCCAGCCGCCGCGAGCGCCGCCGCCGGAGCACGGCCCACCAAGGACGGCTTGATTGGGATGGCCTTCCCATCGGGCGTGCGCACGACCCGACCCCGAGCAGGCCGCCCTCAACGCCGCCGACGGCAGCCTCGACCGCGCCGCGACGGCGCGGCTGCGGGCGGTCTGAACCGCGGCCTCACCAGACCGTCGCTACACCATAGGCGGCGAATCTCCGGTCCGCGGTGGCGATCGGGACCCCTTCCGCCTGCGCTTGCGCGATCAGCATTCGATCGAACGGGTCCCTGTGCAATGGCGGCAATTCCCCAAGCCGACGCAAATGAGAGAAGGCGATCGGCAGGACTGCGAACTCTTCGTCACGCACGACATTTTCCGGATCGGCGGGGAAGGCGAGCTTCCCCAGCGTCCGTTTGATGATCAGCTCCCATAGCGAGGCAATACTGATCAGAATGTCGTTTTCCGGATCGCTGACGAGTGTGCGCGCCGCCGCCCCGAGGGCAGGAGATCCCTCCATCCACCAAAGGAACGCGTGCGTATCAAGGAGGAGGCGCACTCATCACCCTTCCCAGTCCTTGAGTTCCTCCTCACTCATCTCGTCGAAATCCGGAGCGATCCAGATTTGCCCCTTCATCCGGCCGGGCACCCGCGGTTCCCGCCTTTTGACGACCGGGACGAGCCGGACGAGCGGCTCGCCATTGCGGGCGATGACCACCTCCTCACCGGCAAGCGCTTTCTCGACGAGCTTGGAGAGAGAGGTCTTGGCCTGATGCATGTTGACGATCTCAGGCACTGCGCATTGTCCTAGCTAACCTGGCTAAGATGGCGTCTGAAGAAACAGACGTCAAGCTGGACCGGTTACGACCACGGCATCACAGGATCGGCGCGTCGATGACCGCGTCCATACGGTCCGTCTCAATCTCGACGACCCACAGATCGGCATCGTAGCGGCGCTGGCGGGCGACATAGGCGTCGGCCTCGGCCTCCGCGACCGGGGCGGCGCCGGTGGCGGAGATCCATATGAGCGCGCCGTCCGGCCGGCGCGCCTGGGCCAGAACCCGGCAGCCGGCGTCGCGGCCGTTGAACTTCAGCAACACGGCGCCGCTGTCGGGGTCGCCGCGGGCGACGACGGCGACCGCAATCGCGGCGAGGTCGCAACGCCGGATCAGCGCCTTCAGCCACAACCCGGTCTTGAGCCGTGCTTCCATCGGCGGGTCAGCCGCGCCCCCGCGCCCGTGGCAACCGGACATGGACCGTGAGGCCGTGCGGGGTGCGGTTCTCGGCCACGATCGTCCCGCCCATCGCCTCGACGTTGCGGCGCGCGATCCACAGCCCGATCCCAAAATAAGAGGAGGCAGCGGCGTCTGCCGTCTCATCCGGGCGGCGCTCGGAATGATAGCGGTCAAAGATGCGTTCGAGCCGCTCGGGCGGTATGCCGGGTCCGCGATCGGACACCGCGATGTGGGCGGAGCGCCCGTCGCGCGTCAGGCGGACCAGGATCTCGCCGCCCGGCGGGGAGAAGGAGACGGCATTGTCGATCAGGTTTTCGAGCACGGTTTCGATCATCTCCTCGCTGCCGAGAACGAGGATGCCGGGGGTCAGATCCGCTTTGATCGTCAATTCCCGGCTGGGCATGACGGCCGACCGCGTCTGCACCATCCGGCCGATCACCCGTTCGAGGTCGATCAGCGCCTGCGGCTTGGCCAACAGATCGGCGGTCGCCTCGTCGAGGCGGCGGGCCGAGGCGACGAGCCCGTCGAGCCGGTCGAGGGCGCTTTCGAGGACGCCGAAGGCGCGCTGCGCCCGCGGGTTGCCCGGCGGCAAGGCACGCCGCAGGGGTTCGAGCGAGTGGCGAATGATCGCGATCGGCGTCTTGAACGCATGGGCATTGTCTTCCGCCGCCTGCCGGATTTCGGCGGCGGAACGGTGCAGGGCCTCGACCATGCGGTCGAACTCGGCGGCGACATCAGCCAATTCGGGCAAATGGGCGCGGTCGCCGAACGAGCCGGCGTCGGCGCCGCCTTCGCGAATGCGGCGCGCCCGGCGCGCGAAGCGGGAGAGACCGCGGCGCACGCCGATCAAGGTCGAGAAGGTGATCACCGCCATGGCGAGATAGATCGCCGCCGCCAAGCGCACGATCGGCGTTGCCCAATAAGGCTCGCCAAGATGGGCCGACGGAAAGGCGTCGGCGGAAAACGAGGACACGACCGCCCAGCAGCCGGCCGGCGTCAATAGCGGCGTCACCGCGGTGACGATCTCGGCGCCGCCGGTCGGGCGATCATAGAGCAGCGAGAACGGCATCTCGCCCCGGCAGTCCCGCGCCAGGTGCGCGAGCACCCCCTGCCGCGCCAGGGTCTCGCGTTCGGCGGCAAGGTTTGGCGGCTGCACGAGAGGCCAGGAGCCGACATAATAAAACCCGCCGCTGGTCCGCGCCGGAGCGAACAACACCTTGATCGTCGTCACCTCGCCGGCAAAGCGGGCGAGGTGCTGGCCGAGTTCGGGCAATGCGCCGCTGTCCGCAGTCTTTAGCCAGGGCAACAGCGATTCGCTGATCGCGCGGCCCTCGTCGCGCACGCTGCGCAACAGCAATTTTTGGCTCTCGTCGTAAGCCGAGCGGAACTGGCCGTAAAGGATGATTGGGACGATGCTGTAAATGACCGCCAGCAGCGCCGTCTTTGTCGCCAGCGACCAGGCCCAGTCGAGCCGCCGGCGCTCAGCTCTCCGGGGTCCAGCGGTATCCGAAGCCGGCATAGTTTTCGATGGGATCGAAGCCGGGATCGCCGTCGCGGAACTTCTTGCGGATTCGCTTGATGAAGGTGCGCACGTTGGCGCGATATCCCTCTGGTCCGTGGCCGGCGACAAAATTCTTGCCGTGGACGAGATCGTAGATTTCACGATATCCGACATCGCGACCGGCCCTTTCGGCGAGAAGCTGGACGATCTTGAATTCGGTCAGACTGAGATCGACCGGCCGGCCGGCCCACAGCGCCCGGTTGGTGTCGTAGCGCAACTCGAGCTTGCCGACGGTGAGCGCCGTGGCGCCCGGGGTATCGCCGTCGGAGGCGGACCGCACGCCTTCGGCGATCCGTTCGAGGCGCTTTAGCAGGATCGGCAGGCGGCGCGATTTGTCAATAAAATCGACCGCGCCGCCTTCGAGCGCCGCCTCCTCGTAGATATCGTCGGACAGCGCCGTCAGAAAGATCACCGGCAGGCTCATGCCGGCGCGGCGCATCCGGCGCAGCACATCGATGCCGGTCAGTTCGGGCATGCGCCAGTCGAGCAGCATCACATCCGCGCCGCCGCCATGTTCGAGATAGGCGAGAGCCTCGCGGCCATTGCCAAAACTGGTGACCTCATAGCCCTCGTCGATCAGGTTGAGGCCGAGCGATTCGCGAAAGAGGTCGTCGTCGTCGACAAGGAGGAGGTGCGGCACGGGACGGGTCCTGTGTTAGCCGGTGCGGGCGGCAACAATCGCGCGCAGGCAGTCCTGGCGTTTTTCGGCGTCCCCCACATCGCCCTTGAAGGCGTAATGCAGCGTCCGCATCTGGCCGCTCCGCAGGTCGAGGTAAAAGAAGAGATCGAGCTCGCAGTTCGCGGTCTTATAGCGCCAGACCGCGGCCGGCGGCTGCGCGGTTTTTTCCGCCCCCTTGCCGAACAGCCGAGCCGCCTTACGCTGGTCGAGCCCGATCAATTCGCCGGTCGGGGGCGGAGAGGCGAGGGGCGTCTGGGAGGCATATTGGGCGGGAGCTGCGGCGGCGGGCTCGGGTGGGGGCAAAGGTTTGCGCGCCGGGCGAGGAACGAGGGGATGATATGGCGGCGGCGACCGCCATGGCGGTTCCTCCCGCAGCGCTTGAGCCGGCGGCGCCGGCGCCCGGCTCGGCGCAGCGACGCAGGCGGCGAGCAGGCTCATCCCCAAGCTCGCCAGAGCGGGATAGCAGAACCCCTGCCGCCACAGAGCCTTTGCCACCGGCCCTCCCGGCCCCGGAAGCGATATTATGATCCGCGCCGCGCCAGGCGCTCAATCCCGCCGATCATGCCGTCGCGATAGATCGCGACAAGCTCCCTGTCGTCCAACAACACATAGGTCTGGTCGCCCCGATCGCAGGCAAGCTCCGCTACAGGGTAGCTCGGGCGGAGCAGAAGCCGCGTCAGCTCGTCCCGCAGACCGGGTTGCCGCGGGATCAAGGCCGTCAGCGCCGCGCGGCTTTTGCTGGCATAGCGGAAATGAAAGACGCCGCCGCAGGTGTCCTTGCCGAAGGCCTGCGGCGGACCGTCCGGCGGGTTCTGCACGACCGTATCGGGACGGAAGGTGATGCTGGCGCGATCCGCCGTTGCCCAGGTCCCGAGAAACGGGTTTC
>DATFCQ010000407.1:0-4343 GCA_035252905.1 Allostellaceae bacterium
CGCAGCCGCGCGCGAGCGCCGCGGTCGCGCTCGGCCTCAGCGCCCCCGACGACGCCGCGGTCCTGCAATTTCCGGGCGCGCCGCTCCTGTTGCAGACCGTCGATTTCTTTCGCGCGATGGTCGGCGACCCCTATCTATTCGGCCGCATCGCCGCTAATCATGCCCTCGGCGACATCTATGCGATGGGCGGCGTGCCGGAAACGGCCCTGGCGATCGCTACCCTGCCACCGGCGCGCCCAGTGATCGTCGAACACGATCTCTTCCACATGCTGAAGGGCGGGATCGACGTGCTCGAGGCGGCGGGTGCGGTCCTCGTCGGCGGGCACAGCGCCGAAGGGGCCGAGATGGCGCTCGGCTTTGCGGTGACCGGGCGGCCGCCGGCCGGGCGATTGCTGCGCAAGGGCGGCCTCGAGCCGGGCCAGCGGCTGATCCTGACCAAGCCGCTCGGCACCGGCGTGATCCTCGCCGGCGAGGCGCGCGGCCTGGCGCCGGCGCGGGTCGTCGCGGGCGCCGTTGCGGCGATGCTGCAGGGAGCGGGGGAGGCGGCGACCTCCTTGCTCGCGCACCGCGCCGCCGCCTGCACCGACGTAACCGGGTTCGGCCTGCTCGGTCATCTCCTCGAAATGCTGCGCGCCTCGGGGATGGAGGCAGCGCTCGATCCGGGCGCGATCCCGGTCCTCGACGGCGCCCTGGCGCTGCTCGAGGGCGGCGTCGCCAGCTCGCTCGAAGCGGCGAACCGGGCGGCGCTCGCCGCCCTCGCAGCGGAGACAGGCGCCCAGAACGGCCCGATGGCGGCGCTGTTGATCGACCCGCAGACGGCGGGAGGGCTGCTGGCCGGACTCCCGGCCGAATGCGTCGCTCCGTGCCTCGCCGAACTCAAGGCGCTCAGCTACCGTGCCGCCGAGATCGGCCTCGTCCTGCCGCTCTCCGGTCCCGAGCCGCGCGTCCGGCTCGACCCACATTGCCTCGACCGGGCGCGGGAACAGCGCGCGGAAGCAGCCGCCATATCCTAGACGCCGGTTGCGCGGCGGGTGATGTATATAAGGGAATCGGAGTCCGCGTCATGCCCGGAACACCTCGCGACGATCTGATCCTGGCCCGCTTTCGCGCCACCCTCGATCATCTCTACGGGGACCGCATAGAGCGCGTGGTATTGTTCGGCTCGCGCGCACGCGGCGATGCGGCGCCGGACTCGGATTGCGATGTGGCGGTCTTCTTGCAGGATCTCGGCGACCGCTGGCGCGAGATCCACCGGCTCGCCGAGATTGAAACGGAGATCCTCTACGATACTGGAGCATTCGTACACGCGCTGCCGTATCGCGCCGGCGCCTATTGGGAGCGCACCCCGCTGATGCACGAGATCCGCCGCGAAGGCATCGATTTGTGACACCGGAAGCTGGCCGCTATCTCGACAGGGCGCGGCAATGCTTGACCCGGGCGCGCCCGATCCTGGCTGCGGGCGTCAGCGAGGACGCCGGCCGCACGGCCTATCTGGCAGCCTTCCATTCGGCGCAGGCGCTGATCTTCGAACGCACTGGCGCGGTGGCGAAAACCCATAGAGCGGTGCGCCGCCAATTCGCCCAACTGACCCGAGACCAACCGCGCATCGATGCCGAGCTTCGCCGCTTTCTGCCGGATGGATACAGTCTAAAATCGATTGCCGATTACGAGGTTGGCCCCGACGCCGTAGTGCCGGTCGAAGAGGCTGCGAGGGCTATTGAGATCGCCACCCGTTTTGTCGATCGCATTGCCGAATTGATCATGGCTGCCGATCGCCCTGCCGGCCGCTCCAAGGAGCCGGAAAAATGAGCAGGCGCGGAGCCGTCCTGCGATGAACTCGGCCGCGCGCGAGGGTCGGGCGGGGCTGCCTTCGGTCGACCGCGTATTGCGCTCCCCGGAGGCGGCGGCGCTGATCGAGCGATATGGACGGGCGCTTGTGCTCGATGCGGTCAGAAACGCGATCGCTGCCCGCCGCGATCGCGACGAGGTCGCCCTGCCGTCCGACATCGCGGCCGACGGCGCGGCAGCGCTTGCCGCGTTGATGCGGCCCTCGCAGCGGCGGGTGTTCAACCTGACCGGCACGGTCCTGCATACCAATCTCGGCCGCGCGCCCCTGCCGGAGGAGGCGATCGCCGCTGCCGCCGCGGCGATGCGCGACCCCTCGACGCTCGAATATGACGTCGAGAGCGGCCGGCGCGGCGAGCGCGACGATCACGTTGCCGGCTGGCTGACCCGGCTCAGCGGGGCCGAGGCGGCGCTCGCCGTCAACAACAATGCCGGGGCGCTGGTGCTGGCGCTGAACGCGCTCGCCGCCGGGCGCGAGACGATCGTCTCGCGCGGCGAGCTGATCGAGATCGGCGGCTCATTCCGCCTTCCCGACATCATGGCGCGCGCCGGCACGCGGCTCATTGAGGTCGGCACCACCAACCGCACGCACCTGTCCGATTTTGCCGCGGCGATCGGCCCCGAGACCGGGCTGATCCTGAGGGCGCACACCAGCAACTACGCGATTACCGGCTTCACCGCCGCGGTCCCGGCGCGCGATCTCGCCGCGCTCGCCCATGCGCGGGGCCTGCCCTTTGTCGAGGATCTCGGCAGCGGCGCGCTTGTCGACCTCGAACATTGGGGCTTGCCGCACGAGCCGACCGTAGCCGAGGCGCTCGCGGCCGGCGCCGATCTGGTCACTTTCAGCGGCGACAAATTGTTGGGCGGGCCGCAGGCCGGGCTCGTCGCCGGGCGCGCCGATCTCGTCGCCAGATTGGCAAAGAACCCGCTGAAGCGGGCCTTGCGGCTCGACAAGATCCGCCTCGCCGCGCTCGAAGCCGTATTGCGCCTTTATGCCGATCCCGAGCGCCTGATCGAGCGGCTGCCGACCCTGCGCCTGCTCGCCCGCCCGCGCGACGAGATCGCGGCACTGGCGGAGCGGATCCTGCCGGCGCTCGCACGAGCCCTCGACGGCGAGGCCGAGATCGCCCTCGTCGAGACCAAGAGCCAGATCGGCAGCGGCGCCCTGCCGGTCGCGTTGTTGCCGAGCATCGCCCTGGCGCTGCGGCCGCAGGGAAAAGGCGGCGGCGCGGCCGCGACGCTCGCCCGCCGCCTGCGCCGCCTGACGATCCCGATCATCGGCCGCATCGAGGCGGGCGCGGTGGTGCTGGACCTGCGCTGCCTCGAAGACGAAGCGGCATTTCTCGGGCAGCTCGGTCATCTTGCCGGAGGAGCGTCATGATCCTCGCCACGGCGGGCCATATCGACCACGGCAAGACGGCGCTCGTCCATGCGCTGACCGGGATCGACGCCGACCGCTTGCCCGAGGAGAAGCGGCGCGGCATGACGATCGATCTCGGCTTTGCCTATGCGCGTCTGCCCGACGGCGGCGAGATCGGCTTTGTCGACGTCCCCGGGCACGAGCGCTTTCTGCCCAACATGCTGGCCGGCGTGCTCGGCATCGACCGGGTCCTATTGGTCGTCGCCGCCGATGACGGGCCGCGCCCGCAGACGCTCGAACATCTCGACATTCTCGACCTGATCGGGGTTGACGAGATCACCGGGATTGTCAGCAAGGTCGACCGCGTGCCGCCGGAACGCGCCGCGGCGGTCGCCGCGGAACTGCGTGCGCTCCTCGCCCGGGCGGGCTTTTCCGACAGCCCGGTCCTCTCGGTGTCGAGCCGCACCGGAGAGGGGATCCCGGCGCTCGTCGGCCATCTCGAAGAGCGGGCGCGGGCGGCGGCGCAAAGCCGGGCGCAGGCGGGTGCGCCCGGCCTGTTCCGCATGCCGATCGACCGTGCCTTCACGCTCTCCGGGATCGGCCTTGTCATGACCGGCACGATCGCCGCGGGCCGGGTTGCGGTCGGCGATCATCTGGTGCTGAGCCCGCGCGGCGTCGCCCTGCGGGTGCGCGGTCTGCACGCCGGCAACCGGCCGGTCACGCAGGCCGCACGCGGCGAACGCTGCGCCGTCAACATCGCCGGTTCGATCCCCGAGGGCGCCGCGCCGCAACGCGGCGACTGGCTCCTCGCAGGCGGGCTGCACGCTCCGACCGGTCGGCTCGATCTGTGGCTGCGCGCCTCCCGCCTCGCTTCGGCGCCGTTGCAAGACGGCGTGCCGGTGCACCTTCATCTCGGCACCGAGGACGTCGTCGGCCGCCTCGCGATCCTCGGAGCGCGTGCGTCTCGCCCGCAAGATGACTCGCAGGGGCGGCGCTCCCAGGCGATCGCCCCCGGCGAGAGCGGCTTTGTCCAGCTCGATCTCGATCGTCCGATCGGCGCGCTGTGGGGCGACCGTGCGGTCTTGCGCGACCATGCGGCCCGCCGCACGCTCGCCGGCGGGCAGGTCGTCGACCCGTT
>DATFCQ010000408.1:0-4561 GCA_035252905.1 Allostellaceae bacterium
CGCTCCGCCGGATTGCCCCCCGGGCCGCCTTTGAGCCTCGGCTCGGCCCTCTCCGCCTGCCCGCGCGCCATGCCTGTCCCCCGCCTGATGCCCGTCGGCGCCCCCGATGGCCGACGGCTCCCTTTTCGGGAGGCCCCATTATCCGGCAAACTGCGGCTTTGCGTTGACCGGGATGTTTGCGGGAGGACGGAATGGCGCGATTGCGGGCGGAAACCCTCGAAAATTGGGCGCGCGAGGCTCAGGGCATAGAACTCTCGCACGAGCGCGCGGCAGCGCTCGCCGATTCGCTGGAGCCGCTGGCCGCTGCGGCGCAAGCGGCGCGGCGCGCCCTGCCCTTTGATTGCGAGCCCGCCCTGTTTCTGCGGGTTCAGCGCCGCTGGCAGGGAGGGGAGCGATGAGCGACCTGACCGAATTCGATCTCGTCGGCCTCGCTGCGGCGATCCGCAACAAGGACGTGTCGGCGCGCGAGGCGGCCGCAACCTGTCTCGCCCGTCTCGACGCGGCGCAGCCGCGCCTCAATTGCGTGATCCGCTTTGACCGCGACGACGCCCTTGCCGCCGCCGATGCCGCCGACGCCGCCCTCGCCCGCGGCCAGATCCTCGGGCCGTTGCACGGGGTTCCGCTCGCCCACAAGGACATGTTTTACCGCGCCGGCAAAATCGCCACCTGCGGCGCGAAGATCCGCCGCGACTTTGTCCCCGACCATACCGCCACCGTATTGCGCCGCCTCGACGCCGCCGGCGCCCTGCAGCTCGCTGCGCTCAACATGAACGAGTTCGCCTATGGCCCGACCGGGCACAACGCGCATTTCGGTCCCTGCCGCAACCCCTGGTCGCCCGAGCACATCACCGGCGGCTCGTCGAGCGGCTCGGGGGCGGCGGTCGCCGCCCGGCTCGTGTTCGGGGCGCTCGGCTCCGACACCGGCGGCTCGGTGCGCATCCCGGCGGCGCTGTGCGGTGTCGTCGGCATCAAAACGACCTCGGGCCGGGTCAGCCGCTACGGCGCGATGCCGTTGTCGTTTTCGCTCGACACGGTGGGACCGCTCGCGCGCACGGTGCGCGATTGTGCGCTCCTGACCGAAATCATCTCCGGAGCCGATCCCGACGATCCGACCGCCGGCGCGGCGCCGGTGCCGGCGTGGAGCGACGGGCTCGAAGAGGGCGTGCGCGGCCTCAGGCTCGGGGTGCCGACCGCCTATTTCCTCGACGGCATGACCGAGGAGACAAGGCGGCTCTACGCCGCCGTCCTCGACGCCTATCGCACGCTCGGCGCCGAGATCGTCGAAGTGACCCCGAGCGGGGTCGAAGAGATGTCGGCGCTGTCCTCGATCGTCATCGCGGTCGAGGCGGCGGCGCTCCACGGCAACTGGGTTCGCGAGCGCCCGCAGGACTATTCCGATCAGGTCCGCACCCGGCTCGAAATCGGCTTCCATCATCCCGGCACGCGCTATCTCGAAGCGCTGATGCTGCGGGCGCGATATCTCGACGCCTTCGGCCGCGACGTCCTCGACCACGTCGATGCGATGCTGGCGCCGGTCCTGCCGATACCTGTGCCGACGATCGCTGAGACCGACGTCGGCGGCTCGGCGGCGATGAATGCGACGCTCGGCCTCCTGATCCGTTGCTGCCGGCCGATCAATTATCTCGGTCTGCCGAGCCTTGCTTTGCCGGCCGGCTTTACCGCGAATGGATTGCCGTTCGGCGTCCAGCTCGTCGGGCGTCCCTATGCCGAGGCCCGACTGTTCCGCATCGGCCGCGCCTATGAGCGCGAGACCCTTTGGCACAAGCGCCGTCCCCCCGGCTTCTGACGGAACCGAGCCGCATGGGCGGCGTTCCTGTCGCGGGTCCCCGCGCGGAGGTCGAGATGCTGGAGAGTCTGACGAGGTGGAGCGCGCTGCCGATCAACGTCGGCACCGGCGAACGCATCGCCTGCGGGTTGATCGGCGCCGGCTTGTTGGCCAACGGCATCTGGCGCCCGTCGCTGCCGAATGCGATCTTCGCCCTCGCCGGCGGGGCGCTGTTGCAGCGCGGGTTGACCGGCTATTGCGCGCTCTACCGGCGGCTCGACATCGACACCGCCGGCAAGCCCGCCGCCGCGGCGCAACAACAGGATACGGTCGCCGACGCCTCGGCCGACAGCTTTCCGGCCAGCGATCCTCCCGCCTGGACGCCGGTTTCCGCACTCGGCTCTCCGGACGCGTAGGAGCGCGGGCGGCCCTTCAAGAACCTCAGGGGCCCGCGCTGCTAAAAATCGGTGCAGCGGCCCTGATATTCCCAGTCGCCGTAGCGGGTCGGCTCGGGGCCCTTCGGGCCGCCGATCTCGCGCGGCGTCGGAGCGGGCGGCGGGGCCTTGTCGGATGGAGCGGCCGCCGGCCGCTCGGCCTCGTTCCGGGATGAGCGATCCTCCATGACCGGCATATGGGAAGGGTGTCGGCGGCAGCAACCGCCCGGTGCGCAAGATTGCTCCGGTGCAGAGCGGGAACGAAACCTTGCGATCCGGCGTTTCCGCGTGCACCGTGGGGAGGCCGGCTCCCAAGGTGCTGGGGGGCGGCTGAATTGACAGGGGTAGAAGCAGAACTTTGATGTCCCAACCGGCGACTGCGCGCGATGTCGCGCTCGATCTGATCGCTGCGGTGCTGCGCCGCAGGCGCCCCCTCGACGACGCGATCGAGGACAATCCGACGATGCACCAATTGTCGGGCCGCGACCGCGCCTTTGCCCGGCTTCTGGTGGCGACGGTATTGCGCCGCCTGGGCCAGATCGAAGCGCTGATCACCGGCTGCCTGAACACGCCGCTGGCTCCGCGGGCGGCGGTCGTGCAGGACATCTTGCGGCTCGGTGTCGCGCAATTGCTGTTTTTGCGCACGCCGCCGCATGCCGCGGTCGCCACCAGCGTCGATCTTGCCCACAACCGCGGTCTTCTGTCGCACAAGGGTTTGGTCAATGCCGTGCTTCGTCGCCTCTCCGTCGAGGGCGCCGAGCGCGTCGCCGCCCAGGACGCTGCGCGGCTCAACACGCCCGACTGGCTGTGGCGCTCATGGAGCCGCGCCTATGGCGAAGAGATCGCGCGGGCGATCGCCAACGCCCATCTGAAGGAAGCCCCGCTCGACCTGACCCTGCGCGACGACAGCGCGGCATGGCGCGAGAAGCTCGACGGCATCCTCTTACCCACCGGAACCCTGCGCCGGGCCGCCGGCGGCTCGGTGATGATGCTGCCCGGCTATGCCGAGGGGGCATGGTGGGTACAGGATGCCGCCGCGGCCTTGCCGGCGCGGCTGTTCGGCGATGTCGCCGGGCGGCACGTCGTCGATCTGTGCGCCGCGCCCGGCGGCAAGACGGCGCAATTGGCGATGCAGGGCGCTCACGTCACCGCGGTCGACCGTTCGACCCGTCGGCTCGAACGGCTCGTCACCAATCTCGACCGGCTCGGCCTGCCGGTTGCGGCGATTGCGGCGGACGCCGCCTCGTGGCGCCCGCCGCAGCCGGCCGACGCGGTCCTGCTCGATGCTCCGTGTACGACGACCGGCGCCATTCGCCGCCATCCCGACGTGCCGCATCTGAAGATGCCCGAGGATGTCGCGCGCCTGTCGGCGGTTCAGGAGAACCTGCTGCGCGCTGCGGTCGAGATGCTCCGGCCCGGCGGCACCCTCGTCTACTGCACCTGCTCCCTCGAACCGGAAGAAGGCCCGCAACGCATTGCCGCCTTGTTGCGCGAGGGCGCCCCGATTGCCCGGCGAGCGATCGATCCCGCCGAGATCGGCGGCAATTCCGACTGGATTACCGCGGAGGGAGATCTGCGCACATTGCCTTGCCACCTCGCCGAGCATGATGGCGTCGACGGTTTCTTCTGCGCCCGTCTTGTCAAGCGCGATTCGGACTGATCCTCGGCCTTTGCGTTTGCGGGCGGCGTTCCGACTGCCGGCGGCGCGCCTTGAGAACCAAGCGATTGAGCAGGGCCGCGGCGCCCTGTCCGAAAGGGTTCGGGGCGGCTTGCGACGGCGATTTTTCCTTGTTACGAAGCGCGGATGGTGACGGACCTGACCGGGCAGCAGCGCATGGCCCGGCAACCCCCGGCGGACGAGGCGTCCGGCTTTCTGACCCGGCTGCGCCGCGACGCTTTGCAGGCGCTGGCCGGCGGTCGGCTCTACCGGCATACCCTGATGGGGCCGGTGCCGCCGGATTTGCGGCTCAAGATCGGACCGCGCTGGCCGGGCGACGTCAATCGGGGCGCGGCGATCGCCGCCGGCACCATCGCCTTTGCCGGCGAGGTGATCCGCAATCCGTCGCCGCGCTGGTTTCCGCCCGGCGCCGGCGAGGACTGGCTCGCCGCCTGGCACGGCTTCGAGTGGCTCGACGACCTGATTCTGGCCGGCGCCGCCGGGCGCGACAATGCCCGCGTTCTGGTCGACAGCTGGATCGCCGACAACGGCCGCTGGCAGGGCATCGCCCGGCGCTCGGATGTATTGGCGACGCGGATCTTCGCCTGGATCACCCATTTCGACGAGATTGCCGGGCGCGGCGCCGAACCGGTTCGGCGCCGCGCGATGCTCGAAAGCCTCGTC
>DATFCQ010000409.1:0-13382 GCA_035252905.1 Allostellaceae bacterium
TGCCTCTTCCACACCACCGAGCAGATCATCGACGCCTGTTGCGACGCCTGGAACCGGCTGCTCGCTAACACCGGCCGCATCCGATCCCTGTGCTCCTATCCCTGGCTCGAACAGGTCAAAATCTAATCAGGTTGGTATTACATGGCATTTCTGAACCGGGATGCTGCCATGGGCCGCCGGATCGGCGTACTCCGGCAGGCGTGCCGCCCTGATGCTTCCGATCCACAGGTCCTCGCCTTATTCGACCGAACTGTCGCCGACTTGCATCGTGCAGGTGCGGAGATCATTGATCCTTTCATCATTCCGGAGTTCGACCAGTTTACGCCCAGGCTTCATCCGCTTAGCGAAGTTCGAGCGGCGATCGAACGCTATCTGGCGAGGACAGGGCCAACATTCCCGAAAACCCTGTCCGACGTCATGGTGTCGGGCAAATTCCACCCGTTGCACGAAGTCGGACTGTCGGAAACTTCGGCCGCCCTGGCGCCGGACGAAGATCCGGTTGTGGAGCAACTGGAAGCGGAGGAGGCTCGTATGCGCATCGCTTATCTGGAGGCGATGGACGAGATGCGCATCGATGTACTGGCAATTCCGACCGCGACCTACCCGCCACGGCTGAACGGCGATCGCGACATGTCCACCGCCGGCACCCGATCGGGCATCGCTTCTGCGCTGCATTGGCCTGCTGCGGTGGTGCCGATGGGATACAGCTATGAGAATCTGCCAAGCGGCTTGCAGCTTATGGGGCGGCCGTGGTCTGAACCGATCCTGATCGAAATCGCGTATGCCTATGAGCAGGCAACTCAACACCGCGTTCCACCGAGTGCCGTGCCGCCACTCTGCGATTGACCAAAAAGCGGCTTTGTCGATCCGATCGCCGATATCGCGGTGCTCAGTACACCCAACACGCCATGCGCCGACGATGACAACGCGCTGGTGGCGACGGCGACGGCGCTGCCGATCGGCGATCGGGTCCGCACCCGGTGACTTTCCGGGAACCGGCCCGATTGCTGTTGCTCGACGGCTGACGGTTCTCCTGCACGATACGCCGCTTCGGCAGGCCGCTGTGGATCACCCACGCCGACGAGCGCGTCCTCGGCGGGATGGCCCGCTCGCCGATCGTCTCGGAGTTCGGGACGGCGATCGCGGTTGTGTGCACCACCACGTTGCCCCGGGAAGGCGGTCCCAACGCGCGCCTTCCGACAATCTGCCGGGATGGCTGCGCCGCGACACCTTCAGATGGTCCGCCGGCAGATGGTCCGCCGGCTGCGTCAAACCCGTCCAGCGCGATCCTGGAGATCGGCTAACCTGGGACACAGGTCGCAGCCGGTCGGCATCGGCGATCAGGATTTGACCCCCCTCGCGGACGGCGTTAGGGTCTCATAGTGGCAGAGTGTTCCTTTTCGTCATTCGACGAGCACCCCAGCCGGCAAGCGAGGAGGGTAGCGGACATGGCCGAATACGATCTGATAATCCGCAATGGCACGATCGTGGATGGGACGGGCGGGATCCCGGCCTACCGCGGCGATGTGGCGATTAAGGACGGCAAGATCGCGATGATCAGCGGCCGCGTCAGGGCGACCGCGAAGAAGGAAGTGGATGCGACCGGATGCATTGTCGCGCCGGGTGCGGTCGACCTGCACAACCATTACGATCTGCAGCTGAACTGGGACCCGTATGCGACGATGTCCGGCTGGCACGGCGTGACCTCGGTTGCGATCGGGCAGTGCGGCTTCGGCTTTGCCCCGTGCAAGCCGAAGGACCAGGAGGCGGCAATGCGCCTCCTGACGCGCATCGAGGCGGTGCCGCTCAGTTCAATGGAACGGGGTCTGCGCTGGGACTGGGAAACCTTTCCGCAATGGCTGGACAGCCTCGGCAAGCATCCCTTAGGCGTCAATGTCGGCGCGCTGGTGCCCTTCAACCCGTTGCGCCTCTACGTCATGGGGATCGACGATTCGCGCGAGCGGATGCATGCGACCGAAGCGGAGACGCGCCAGATGCAGGCCCTCGTGCACGAGGCGATGAAGGCCGGGGCCTTTGGCTGGTCATCAATGAAGACGCTGATCAATCGCCCCGACGACGGCCGCTTCATTCCCAGCCAGGTCGCCTCGAACGAGGAATATCTGGCTCTGGCGCAGGTGCTGGCAGAGTTTGGCGTCGGCAGCATCGGCTGGACGCGCGGCGCTGCCGAGCGACCGCTGCCGCCCGGCGAGCCCGATCTCCTGGGCGGCGAGACCGCGCCGGGTGCAGGCCTTCAGATGGATCCGGTGGAGGGCGATGCCCCGGGCAAGGGTCGGGAGGACTTCCTGATCGAGATGTGTCTGGCGAGCGGGCGTCCCCTGCAATGGGGCGCGGTGAGCCAGAGCGAGGCGGCCCCCGGACGCTACAAGGAGCAGCTGGCCTTTCTTGAGCGCGCCCACCGGGAAGGGGCGTGGATGTACGCCCAGACGGCATCGAACCCGCCCTCCCCGGTGTTCGAACTGGCGGAGTACAATGGCTTCGATGCGATGCCGAACTGGATTGATCCCTTTGTCGGCACCCCCGAAGAGCGGATGGCCAAGCTGAAGACCCCCGGGGTGCGCGACCGCATGCGGCAGGATGTCGGTGCCTGGGTCGGCACTGGCGGGCAGGCCGACACCGTCGCGAACTGGGCCAAGATGCGGGTAGTCGAGGTCCGGCACCCGAGAAATTATCAATACGAGGGTTTGACCATCGCCGAACTGGCCGAGATGACCGGCAAGCATCCGATGGATGCGATGCTGGATCTCGCGCTCGATGAAGACCTGCGGACCGAATTCTCCACCGATCCGACCAATGGCACCGATCCGCGAGCGGTGGCCGAGATCCTCAATCACCCCTACATCCACCCATGCGTTTCGGACGGCGGCGCGCATGTCCGCTATCTGACCCTGGGAACATGGCCGGTGAACTTCCTGGCGATGTGGGTTCGGGACCGCCAGATCATGAGCCTCGAAAAGGCACACTACAAGATCAGCGGCCTGCCGGCCTGGATTGCCGGCTTCACCGATCGGGGCATCCTGCGCGAGGGGTACGCCGCCGACATCATCGTCTATGAACAGGAGAAGCTGGGCTTTCTCTATGACAACCCGGTCTACGCCACGGACTTTCCGGGCGGCGAGCGTCGCCTGATCCAGAAGGCCAAGGGCATCCGGTGGACGATCGTCAACGGCGCGATCACCTTTGCAGAGAGCGAGTGCACCGGCGCCACGCCAGGGAAGCTGCTGCGCAGCTATGACATGGTAGCCCGGTAACGAACCCGACCGCGGGACGACGGCAGAGCCCGGGCGAGGCGCTCTGCCGTCGTCATCGCGTGTCGTTCGCCGGTCCACGAGTGGTGAGTGAGCAGCCGTGCCAATCATTGCCAAAGAGAATTTGCCCCGGCGGGAGGGGGATGCTCCAGGGCTGGAGACCCGCGTCCTCGTCGGCACCGCCCAGGCCAGCCGGTCGCTGCATATCGAAGAAGTGATCGTTGCGCCGGACGCGCGGTTCCCGAGGTGCATCAACCCGGGAACGGAAGTGGCGATCATCGTGCAGGAGGGGAGGCTTGACGCCGTCCTCGGACGCGAGCGGATGACGATTGACGCCGGCCACGTGGTGCTGGTCCCTGCCGGAACCGCGCACGGCTTTCTAAACCGCTATGCCGAGCCGGCTCGTCTGCTGTTCGTCTTCCCGACGCATCAGGTCGACCGGGTCCCCGTCAGCATCGGCGGAGCAACCTCCGGCTTCCCTTCGGAGAAGGGACTGTCCGGGTACCAGTCGCCGCAAGACCGACCGCTGCCCGACCGGCGCTAAAACCAAACCGCTTCGGCTATGCATAGATCTACATAGCCGTATCCAGCCGCCGGGCGATCGCCCCTTCTTACCCCTTGCCATCGATCTCTCCGGCGGTGCAGAACATGCTGCTCGCGGCGCGGGCGCTGGGGCTCGAAACGACAGTGACGACGCTCTATCCGGCCTATGAAGGAGAGGCGGAGGCCACGCCGGGCCTGCCGCCCGAGATCCATTCCTACGCGATCCCGCCGGTCAACTCTCCGCTGGGGCGGTTCGGGCCGGTGCGCCGCATGCCGCTTGCCGAGATCGTCTGCGGAGACCCATGAGGCCGCCCGTACCGCGATTGACGCGATCCGGAATGATCGCGCTGCGCCGCCGGCTGCGCCGGCTCGTCGTCAGGTCCTGGTCGCTCTCGCGGCTCTATTACCCGCTGCATGGAGCCCGCCTCGCCGGCCGCCCGACCGATCAAATCTGGTACTTCGCCTATGGCGCCAACATGCATGACGGCGCCTTTCGCGTGCGGCGCGGGATCGAGGCGCTCGAGTGCCGTCCGGCGCAGCTGCGGGGCTTCCGGCTCCGCTTCAATCTCGAAGGAAGGCCGCCGGGGAAGGCGGCGCCGGCAAATCTCTGCCGCGACGCCGAAGCCGAGGTGTGGGGCGTTCTCTATCGGATCACGCGGCGCGACCTGTTGCGCCTCGACGCCACCGAAGGCGTGCCGGGGCGCGGCTACCGGCATGTCGAGGTCGAGGCGATCGACGCCGACGGGCGAACGATCCTCGCCGTCGCCTATATGGCGGCGGGCAAGCCGACCGACGGCAGGCCGTCGCTGCGCTACATCACGCTCTTGCGCGAGGGCGCACGGGCTCACGGCCTGCCCGAGCACTACATTCGCTGGCTCGACAGCGTCGAGCCCGCCCGCTGACCCGCCGAAACCCCGGCGCGGGCGTAGAACCGTGCTGCATTCTCCCAAAGCCGTTTGCGCCTGCGATCAAGATCGGCGAAGGCGGTGAGGCATGGCCGCCTTTGATGGCCTCGGGGCGATTCCACCTTGCCGAGGATGCCCGAGAGGGTAATCATGACCCCACAACCGCCGGGTATCCGGTGAATGTCGGGTGAAACTCCCCGATCAGGAGGATCAAATGCGTCTTGTCCTTGCGGCGTTTACGGCCGGGCTGTTCCTGGCGGGCGGCTCCGCTTTCGCAGCCCCGCAATTTTCGCAGCCGAACCGGACCGAGCTCGGCGCCGCTGCGCCGCTGCAGCTGGTCGCCGGAGGATGCGGCATCGGTTTTCATCGCCAGGGTTGGCGCGACCGCTATGGTCGCTGGCATGTGCGCTGCGTGCCCAACCGCTGATCTCCCGCGGCGCGGTCAATCGCGCGGCGCCAACAGGGCAATATGATCCCAGGTCATCGTCGCCGCGGCGAGCGCGGTGCTCTCGGCGACAGCGCAGGGCGACCCCTCGACCACATCCAAGCCGAGAAAGCGCAGACCGGCGAAGCGACACAGGATGGCCGGCGCCGGGCCGCCGATCTCTGAGGTGTCGGTGCCCGGCGCCAAGGCCGGATCAAGTGCGTCGATGGCAAAGCTCAGATAGGCCGGGGCGTCGCCGACGACCTCGCGAATGCGTTCCGCCGATGATCTTCTCCCCGGCCCCCAATATGTAAGGGACGACGTGCGCATCACGATCCGACCTTACCAACAGCGCGACCTGAGCGCCGCTGCGCATCTGTGGTTTGAGAGCTGGCTTTCGACCGGCCTGGCTGTTGCGCAGCTTGCGAACGAGGCCGCCATGCGCGAGCGCATCAGGCGCGAATCAGGGTCTGGTTGGTCGGCCTATCTCGCGGAGAACGAAGCCGGCGAACTGGTCGGGTTTCTCGCCCTGAAGCCGGACGCCAAATGTCTCGATCAAATTTTCGTCGCGCCCAGCGCGCAGCGGCGGGGTGTCGGCGAGACTTTGCTGAATTTTTCCAAGCAACTGATGCCCCGGGGATTTTGGCTGCGGACGGCGGTCGACAATATCGGCGCCTGCCGATTTTACGAGCGATATGGCTTTAAGCCCGGCCAAACCGCGATCCATCCAACGCTCGGGCACCGCACGATCATCTACACCTGGCCATAGCTCTATTTTAAAGCATGTCATGGCCGGCACAAGGCCGGGCATAACGGGGGGAGAAAGTCCGGACCACCTTGATTTTCCACTTATTGTTTCCGGACGGACGCTCAAAGCCTACGCCAGATAATGTTCAAAACGACAGTCAGCTTGTCCTTTTGAACATTATAGAGAGTTTGCACCCGTCGGGTTTCGGAGACTGCAGGCGATGCGTCTTGACGGAGTCATCAAATAGTCGTTCGCCTGAGGCCGGCGAATCCACCTATGATGAACAGAGCGGCGCACCTGGGGCGGAGGCGAGCCATGCGGTGGAGGACGATGGCCGTAGCGATCATCATCGCCATCGCCGCCGTGACGGTCGCCTTCGGGCTCCTGTCGAACCTGCTGGTCGATTGGCTCTGGTTTTCCTCGGTCGGGTATTTCGCCGTCTTCCGCACGATCGTGGCGGCGAAGACGGCGGTCTTTCTCTTTGTCTTCGCGGCGTCGGGCCTGTGCTTCTGGGTGTCGGGAGCTTTGGCGTTGCGCTATGCGAGACGCCGAAGCCCCTGGCACTCGCTCGCCTTCCCGCAAGGCACAGGCGGCGGCGAGGCACTCCCCGACCTGGTCGCGCGCCTGGTGTCCCGCTCCGCGTGGTCCTATCTGATCATCGCCGCATCGCTCGTCCTCGCGCTCCTGACCGCCGCAAGCGAATTCGGCGATTGGAGCCTGGTGCTCCGCTTCATCGACCGGGTGCCGTACGGGGAGACCGATCCGGTCTTCGGCCGCGACATCGGATTCTATCTCTTCGCGCTGCCGGCCTACGTCGCGCTCGCGCATTGGCTTTTCGCAGTGATATTGTTGAGCGCGCTGGTGGCCGGCGCGGTCTATTGGCTCCACGGCGACCTCTCCTTCGACGGCCGGTCCCGGCAACTCTCTCCCGCCGTCCTCGTCCACGGCTCGGTGCTTCTCGGCCTGTTCTTCGCGCTCAAGGCCTGGTCCTACGATCTCGACCGCTATCAACTGCTCTACGGCAATAACGGCGTGGTCGTCGGCGCGGCCTATACCGACATCCATGTCGGGCTTCCGATCCTCTGGCTCCTGATCGGGCTGACCTCCGGCGCCGCCTTGGCCTTGTGGCTCAACGTCCGTTGGCAGACTTACTGGATCCCCGCCGCCGCGGTCGCGGGCTTTCTGGTCGTGCTGGGGCTGACGCTGGCGGTTCCGCCGCTGTTCGAACGCTTTTACGTGAAGCCGAGCGAGCTCGCGCTCGAGGCGCCCTACCTCCGGCGCAATATCGATCTGACGCAGGAGGCCTACAACCTTCGCCACGTGATCGTGCGGCCGTTCCCGGTCGAGCAGAACCTGACGCCCCAGTCGCTCGCAGCGGACCGCGGCACCGTCGACAACGTCCGGCTCTGGGATGCGCTGCCGCTCATGGATACCTATGCGCAGCTCCAGGAGATCCGCACCTATTACAAATTCTACGACGTCGACGTCGACCGCTACGAACTCGGCAATTCCTATAAGCAGGTGATGCTGTCGGCGCGCGAGCTCGATCCGAGCCTGCTGCCGCAGAGCGCCCAGACCTGGGTCAATCTGCACCTGCTGTTCACCCACGGCAACGGCGTGGTCATGTCCCCGGTCACGCAAAAGACCGCCGAAGGGCTGCCGATCCTCTACGAGAGCGATGTTCCGCCGGTCGCCTCGGGCGGTCCCGCCGTACTGCAGCCACGCATCTATTTCGGCGAGGGTTCGCTGCCTTACGCGATCGTGAAAACCGGCACGCAGGAATTCGATTATCCCAAGGGGAGCCGGAACGTCTACACGACCTACAACGGCAGCGCCGGCGTCGCCGTCGGCGGCACGGCGCGGCGCGGCCTCCTCGCCTGGTATTTCGGCGACCCCAACATCCTGATCTCGAACTATCTGACGCAACAGAGCCGCATTCTTTTCCACCGCAATATTCAGGACCGCGTCCAGACGATCGCGCCGTTCCTGAATCTCGACCGCAACCCCTACGTCGTCGTCAGCGGCGGGCGGCTTTATTGGATTGAGGACGCCTACACCACGAGCAGCTGGTTTCCCTATTCGCAGCCCGCCCCCGCTACGGGCGTCAATTACATCCGCAATTCGGTCAAGATCGTCATCGACGCCGATAACGGATCGGTCGAATTCTACGACGTCGATCCCAGGGACCCGGTGCTGGCCTCCTATCGGCGCATCTTTCCCGGGCTCTTCAAGCCGCTGAGCGCGATGCCGCCCGATCTCCAAAAGCATCTCCGTTATCCCGAGGATTTGTTCCTGATCCAGGCGGAGATGTACCGGGCCTACCACATGAGCGCGCCCGAAGTGTTCTACAATCGCGAGGACCTCTGGCAATTCCCGCGCCAGACCAGCAGTATCGGCGGCGTCGCGGCCGCCGGCAACGCCGCCATGGCGCCCTACTACATGATCATGCGTCTTCCCGAGGAGGCAAAACCTGCGTTCTTCCTCATGGTGCCGATGGTGCCGAACCGGCGCGAGAACATGATCGCGTGGCTCGCGGCAGGCTGCGACCCGCCCGATTACGGCAAGCTCGTCGTCTACGAGTTTCCCAAGGAAAAACAGGTCTACGGACCGTTCCAGATCGAGGCGCGGATCAACCAGAACACCGCGATCTCGCAGCAGATCTCGCTGTGGAACCAGATGGGCTCGCGCGTGATCCGCGGCAATGTGCTGGTCATCCCGATCGAGCACTCGATCCTCTATGTGTCGCCCCTCTATCTGCGCGCCGAAACCGGCCAGCTTCCCGAGCTGAAACGCGTGATTGCCGCCTATGGGGGCCGCGTCGTGATGGCCGACACGCTGCCGCAGGCGCTGGCGGCGCTGTTCCAGGAGGCGCCTGCGCCGGCGCGGCCGGTGGTCGCCTCAACCGGATCATCCGCCGCCCTTTCGACAGGCTCAGGAGGCGCCGCCTCCAGCAATCTCGCGGCCGAGGCGCTCGCGGATTACGACCGCGCGATCGAGCGGCTCAAGGCCGGCGATTGGAGCGGCTTCGGCGCGAAGCTCGAGGCACTCCGCTCGCTGCTCCAGAGCCTCAGCCGGGGCCAAGCCGGACATTAAACCCCGTCTAATTTGAAAACCGTCATTTTTCCTGTTCGGGATCGAGGTTCCAAAAAACGTCTCACCGCAAAGGAACGCGAAGGATGCGCAAAGGACGCGATGGCGTATCGGACAACTAATTCTCTGAATCTTCGCGTCCTTTGCGAGACCTTCGCGTCCTTTGCGGTAAAATGCTCCACTATATGGCTCCGAAAACTGTACCTCTCAAACTGGACGGAGTTTAGAATCCCCCATTCGGACCTTCTCAACCCCTCATTTCAGTCCCGGTTTGCCGCCTTCTACCCCGGCGGGACTGGAGATCGCGCTGTCAGAACCGGCCCCCCGGTGCGATAATCCGGTCTCCACGGACGTGTCCTGCCAGGCGGAGAAAGCCATGCATTTGATGTATTTCACCGAGCAGCCGATGTCGGCCTATCCCGCCCAGGAGGGTCTGGATTTTGGCGCCACCGCGCTGATGTTCTCGAACAGGTACTTCGACCCGGTCGCCGGCAGCCGGCTCTATAACGAATACCTCGAACACTACATCCTGTGCGACGAGCTGGGCTTTGACGGCATCATGCTGAACGAGCACCACAATGCGCCGTTCTGCATGCAGGCCAAGGCCAACATCTTCGCCGCGATCCTCGCCGCGGTGACGAAGAACGTGAAGATCGTCATGCTCGGCAACCCGCTGCCGCTGGCCGAGAACCCGGTGCGGCTCGCCGAGGAATTGGCGATGATCGACATGATCTCGAAAGGACGCCTGGTTTCGGGCTTTGTGCGCGGCGGCGGGCAGGAGCAGCTCGCGGCCGGCGTCAATCCCGCCTTCAACCGCGAGCGCTTCGAGGAGGCGCACGACCTGATCGTCGCGGCCTGGACGCGCGAGGGTCCGTTCCGCTGGGAGGGCACGCACTACCAGCACCGCGTCGTCAATCCGTGGGCGGTGCCGTTGCAGAAGCCCTACCCGCGGGTGTGGATCCCGGGCGTCATCAGCCCCGAGACGATTGTCTGGGCGGCGCAGCACGGCTATCCCTACATCGCCCTCAACACCCCGATCGAGCGGACAAAGCAGATCTGGCAGATCTACGACGCGGAGGCGGCCGCGGCCGGCTTTCAGGGAGGCCCGGCCTATCACGGCCTCCTGAAGCAGATTCATGTCGCCGAGACCGAAGAGAAGGCGCTGGCCAATGCCCGCCAGTTCCTGTGGATGCAGGGCGAGTTCACCGGCCTGGCGCATCCGGTTTGGAGCACGCCCTCGGGTTACGGGAGCCCGGCCAACCGCCGCGCCTTTGTCGAATTCGCCTCGGGCCGCGCCAAAAACCCCCGCGGCCGGCCGCCGCTCGAAGGGCAGCTCAAGGAGTTGATGATCATCGCCGGCACCCCGAAGACCGTCATCGCCAATCTGCGCATCCTGCTGGAGGAGACGCGGCCCGGCATTCTCGGGTTGTGGGGCAATGACGGCTCGGTGACGCACGAGGACGCGAAGACCTGCATCCGGCTGATGGGGCAGGAAGTGCTCCCGGCGGTGCGCGAAATGGCCAAGGAATTCGGCCTCGAAAGCCCGTTTGAGACGAACCAGCCGGTCAGCGTCGAGTACAGGAACGGTCGCGGGCAGCCGGCGCGGGCGGCGGCGGAATAGCCGCAAGCCGTGCTCTCGATCATCGGGCCTGGAAACGGGTTCACGCAGCGGCCCGGGACGCCGCCGGCGCCGCTCCGCCCCTCTCCGTACGGCCCGAAGGCGATGGGCCGCGTCATGTCCACCGCCGATTCAAGGGCGAGCGCATGATCCTTTCTCCGCCGCCGCGCCGCATCGATGGCTGAACAGGCACACAAAGCCCTTGGCGAGATCGAGGCGGGGCTCTTTCGCATTTGGTGGAATGCCGCTGACAGAAGCCGCTGCCCAAGCGCGGCGCTTCGCGGATTAAAATTCTTGAGTTCTGACCGTGGGTGAGTGTCGTGCTGAAGGCTTTGGGGTCTGAGTGCGTCTTGGTCGTCGCCCCCGCCGTCCGCGCGGACGGGGGCTTTCATCGGGAGCGGCCGGAGTCCGGCTCGGGCTGTTGCGACTCGGTGCGCCCGGCCAGTTGCCCACGAAGGCGTTCGCGCGCAGTCATGCCATCGCCATCGATGCGTTGCCGTTCGACGTTGCGCCCTCGCGCGGCGGCCTCGCCGAGAATGTGATCGGCCTATTGAATGCGGCTCTCGGCTTCCAATGCGCAGAGAAAATCGCCAGTCGAAATCGCTGTTACCCGCTCGGGCAACGTCCGCACGAATGAGCGGCTGCGGATGGTAGAGGGCCAGCCCTCCGACAGGCTCAGGAGCGCTCGCGAGTGTGCGGGTGTGGCGCGCTGGTCGCCAACCGCCGCAAATCTTCCGGCGTCTGATCCCGGCGCGCGGTGTCGATACGCAACATACTGAACCTGAACTCAAAACCATTATCCACCTTTACAGATGGGAAAGCCCGGCCCTAAAACTATATCTCTCAAACTGGACGGAGTTTAATTATGGCTGCGCCCGCACGAGAGGAAGGAATTCCTCGGGTGCAATGATCGCGATCCCGGCATAGCTGCCGAGCGACAGCAGGTCGTGGTCGCGGCTGACGAGATATTGGACACCGGCCGCAACCGCACAGGCGACGATCTTGTCGTCGTCGGGATCGCGCGGCACCGCGCCCGGTGTTGGCGGCGGAGCCTCAACGATGTCGGCGATGCCGTACAGATCCGAGCAGAATTCCTCAGCTATTTGCGGAGTGTAGCGGTAGTTGGTCTGGGCGCGCCGGTTATGCGTCAGCGTCTGTAGAGCCTCGGTGATGATGTCCGGGGAGAGATGGAGTTGGATTTTCCCTTCACGAACGAAACGGAAGAGTTCGTTGGAGACTCCTCCGGAATAATGGCGGGTCAGAAAGGCGCTGACGAGCACGCTGCTGTCGAAGACCGCGCTAACCATGCGAGGAACGAGCGCGATGAGAGCGCCGCGTTTCCTTCACATATTCGACGATTTCCTCTTCGACCTGGGCGATCGGCTTTATCGCCTGCTGTTCCGTCGGGCGTACCTGGTCTGTGATCGCAAAGATCCGCTGCCAAGCGCGCTCGCGGGCTTCCGCCGAGGCCGCGCGAAACACGACGCTACCCGGGAAGACATGCGCTTCCAATTCGTCGCCGTCCTGCACACCGAGCTTGTCGCGAATCTCGTCCGATAGCGGGATCCTCAGCTCGCCATCGCGGATGTGCGCCTTTGGCATCGGCTTGTTCCTTTGGTCCCACGGATTTCCTGAACGGAGAGGTAATGCGCACCGCACCCTATGCCAAGCGCATTCCTTATACCCGGATCGTCAGATCAACCGCGCCAACAGTGCGGCGAGTTCGCTCTGACGATGGGTTTCGGTCTTGGCAAAGGCCGCCTTCAACTGCGTCCGCGCAATTTCGCGCGTGATGCCGAGCCGTTGCGCCGCCGCCTCGGGCGCCATCCCCGTCGCCAAGAGCGCGGCGAGCCGCGCTTCGGCCGGGGTCAATCCGAAAGCGCGGGCAACGAGGGCGGGCTCGGGGCCGGACTTCGTCTGCAATTCGGACAGCAGCAGCAGCGCGCGGGTACCGAGAAACGGGCTGCGCGCCGCGGCGGCAATCGGCAATAGGAGGATCAACAGCGACGGCTTGCCGTCGCGGCGCACGACAATTGGCGGCGCCGAAAGAGCGGCTATATCCGGCGCCGCCCGCAGCCGGTCGATCAGCGCCGCGAGTTCAGCGTCCGCATGGCGGTCGCGAACCATCAGCCGGCGCTCTCTGACCCGCATCTCGTTGTCGAACAGCGCCTGCGCCGCGGCGTTGGCGGCGAGCACAAGGCCCATGCGGTCGAGCGCGAGCGCCCCTTGCCGGACCAGATCGAGCGCATCGGTCATGCCGGCGATCACCCCGCGCCCGACGACCTGCGACAATGTCGCGGCTTCGGTCAGCCGCTGAGACAGCGGCGCGAGCGCGCTCTTTTCTTCTGCCTCGAACGGCCCCTCGCGCGGCGTCCTTTGGATCGACAGACCCCAAGGCGATGCTCCCGACCGAAAGCCGACGACAGCAAACCACTGGACCCCGCAAGGGATCAAGCATTCCCAATAGAGTTCTGCACGCCGCAACTCCTCGGGGGTCAACAGATCCTGATCGCTTACCACTTTCGCGCCACTATGTAACAGCGGCACGGCTCTTTCCGCACGAATGTCGCACCTGTGCCAGCCCGCGGCGAAATAATTGTGGACCAATTCGCTGATGCCTGCAGTGCGCGGCACATCGGAGGTTCTTATACCAAGTCTTGTTGATTAGAACTCATGAGCCCAGTCGGAGGCCGATCGACATGATGGTCCAGGGTTGGGCCATGCGCTTGTTCCAGGCATAGCAGCAGTGATCGAGGATGGCGCGGTAGGAAGAGAACACCCGGTTGGA
>DATFCQ010000410.1:0-27699 GCA_035252905.1 Allostellaceae bacterium
GCGCCGGCATCTCGACGCGGCGCTGTCGGCGCCTCCGCCGCCTTATTCCGATCCCCCGCTTTTTGCCGAGGGCCGGATGCCGCGCCCCGCCCGCAACCGCAACGATGCGCCGCCGGTGGGCCCAAGCCGGCGGCTCTGCCTGCTGTTGGCGCGGCTGGCGGACGCCGAAGAGGGCCCGGCGCGCATCGGTGAATGGTTTGATCGCGCCGCCGCCGCCCTGCCCGACCCGCGCTATGTCTGCGCCGGCTGCGGCGGCGAGAGCTTTGACTGGCACGCGCTGTGCCCGCATTGCGGCCGTTTCGACGCGCTCGCCTGGCGTACTCCGGCGCGAACCCCGCCTCTGCCGGAAGCGGCCGAACCCGGCGCGACCGCGGAGGAGTCGCGGTCGCAGAGCCTGACGCCGGTGCCGGCCGAACCGGCCGAGCGCGCAACCCGCTTGGCGCCGACGGCGGAACCGGCTAAAACCGGCGCCGCAGACGCCGCCCCGATAGCTCAGCGGTAGAGCAACCGCTTCGTAAGCGGTAGGTCGTTGGTTCAAATCCGACTCGGGGCACCATCAATTCCAAAGGCTTGGAGAGAAGATCCGGCGCGACAACGCTGCGGTCTTCAAGGATTTCCCGAGCAGTTTCGGGATCAGGTTGATCCGCAGGACGGGTTGATCCCGGGGAAAGCCTACGGGCGCCAACATAGCTGGAACATCTGTTGATAGACTGTTTTCGTGCAGGTTGCCGCCCGTACACATCAGATCCCTAAAATTCGTCGTTAATTTGTATAATAGGCGTTGCATCCGGCTCCCGCCCTTTGCAAGATATCAGCGCATCGCCCGATCCCCCAATCAGCGATGCCCCACCTGCCAATTGCCCAAAGGCTGGCAGGACTAGAAACCCCGGCCGCCTCGGCCGGGGTTTCGATTAAGGCGGCGCACGGCCGCCGTCCCGGCGAAAGCGCTAGGGTATGTACAAATCTTCACGCCTCTATCCCGTCATGCCCGCGAAACAGGCTGTGTGAAAACTCCGTTGCCCTCGTACATCGTCGTCCCCGCGAAAGCGGGGACCCAGGGGCAAACGACTGAAATCCCTGGATTCCCGCTTTCGCGGGAATGACGAGAAAAGGATCGGAGGAGGACCGGCAGGCAGTGTTCACACGGCCCGGAAAGCGGGCATCCAGGGCCACATATCAAGCTTTCTGCCCTGTGGCCCCTGGGTCCCCGCGTTCGCGGGGACGACGCCTGATCTGTTTATGCGGGAATCGGAACAGGGAGCAACGACCGCTCTACGCTCTGACGATCCGGATCGAATTGCGTCCGGTGACGTGTTCGATGACGAGCGGCTCGCCCGCCGCATCCGTCTCGATCGCGTTATGGTGACCCGATCGCTTCCAGGTCCCGTACCGCCCTTCGTCGTCATCGGCCCAGGCGATGTCGTCGACCTCCCTCATCGTGTCCAGGCGAATGACGGCCACGCGCTGCAAGATGCGCGGGTTGATGCGGACGTCGATCTTCATCGCCGGCAGGCCTCTGCTCTTGATGACGCCAATTTTAGCTAAAAACCGACGGCATGCCATGAGATTGAAGGTTAACGCCGCGGCGGCGGCGTTCAACCGAGGCGAAACCGGGACCCGCTCAACCCAGTCTTTTGGTCATCAGCATTCGGGTCGCGCCCGGCGGGTCGCATTCGAGCGGCGCGGCGATGCTATAGCCCTGCTTCAGATAGAAGCCCGGCGCCTGGAAGCTCAGCGTCATCAGCGCCGCGCGCGTGCAGCCGCGCCGCCGCGCCTCTTCCTCGGCCAGGGCAAGCAGCCGGGCGCCGAGCCCCTGGCCGCGAAACTTTTCGGGCAGGAAGAAGCGCTCGACAAACAACAGGCCGAACGAGGTCCGCCCGTAGAGCCCGCCGATCGTCTCGCCGCTTTGCGGATCCGCCGCCACCACCGCGAGCGGCCGGAAATCGCGGAACCCGGCCTTGTCGTAGTTATAGGCGGAAAGGCCGTCGGCGATGACGGCCTGCGCGCGCGCGTCGAGTGTTTCGGTTACCGTGACGGCCGGTTCGGTCTCGGCTGCGCCCGCCATCCTTGCCCCTGTCAGTCCTGCGCGGCCATGCTAATCTGAATCGGCCCGCTTCCAGAAGCGCGCAATGAAGCCGCGCCGGTCGACCGTGAGCGGCTGCCCCGTCACCGCGGCCTTCTTTCCCGTACAACGCCAGCGGTAGATTGTGTCGTGCCCGGTCACATAGCGCGGGATGAAATCCGCACCCGGATGCCCGGCGCACCATCGGTCGGCGCCGGCCAGATAACGGCTCGCATCGGCCATGCCGCAGGGCAGGTTGGCGCCGAGAGTGCAGACCAGCACCTGCCCCTCGAAACAGCGAAAATAGGTCGAACGGCGGATCTGGGCGGCAGGCATGGCATTGAGGTGAAACAGGCGCACCGCCGCGGGCACGAGCGCCTGCGGGATCGGGCGCAGCCGGTCGTCGGTGCCGACCTTCCGGCACAAGGCGGCGGGCGAGGCCGCGGCGGCGGGCGGCACCACGGCGGACAGCAGACAGATCCCGACCACCGCGGCCGGTCCGCTCCATCGCATCGGCGTCCTCCTGCGACCGCATCCCCGGGCTGGACGCGGCGCTCCCCTTGCGCGATCGTAGGATCGTAGCCCATCCTTCCGGGCCTGGGGGGTCTTTCATGCCGCGATCGGGTTCGGTCAAGCTTTACGCCAGCGTCGGGCCGGAACTAACGCATTACGACGTCGATGTCGCCGGCGCCGCCCTCGTTCGGCACGGCACGGTGAGGCTGCCGGCCAATGTGCATTACGCCTGGCCGCACGCCTCGCGGCGGTTTCTTTATGTCGCCCTCAGCGACAGCGAGCCCGGCGCAGCCGGCCGCACCGGCGGGACGCATCTGCTCTGCGCGCTCGCCATCGATCCGGGGTCGGGCGCCCTCGCCCCGCACGGCGCGCCGATCGCGTTGCCGACCCGCCCGATCCACGTCACGACCGACATCCCCTCGGCGCATCTTCTGGTGGCCTTCAGCAATCCGAGCGGGCTCAGAATCTACCGCATCAACCCCGACGGCACGCCGGGCGGCGAGGTCGCCCAGCCGAATGCCGTCGACCCCGGCATCTACGCGCATCAGGTGCGGGTCGCGCCGGACAATCGGCTCGTCATCCTGGTCGCACGCGGCCATGACGCCGCACCGGGAAAACCCGAGGAGCCGGGAGCGCTGAAGGTGTTCCGCTACCGGGACGGGCTGCTGTCCGACGAGGTTTCGGTCGCGCCCGAAGGCGGCTACGGCTTCGGGCCGCGCCATCTCGACTTTCATCCCGAGCAGAAGTGGATCTATGTCGCGCTCGAACGGCAGAACCGGCTCGACCTGTTCGCCCGCGACGGCGACCGCGTGTCGGCGCAGCCCCTCCATCGCGCCGGCACCTTGTCCGGGTCGGGGGCTGAGCCGGACCGGAGCGGCGGGCGGCAGGTCGCCGGCACGGTTCACGTCCATCCCACCGGGCGGTTCGTCTATGTCGCCAACCGCGCGTCGAGCACGGTCGACAGCGGCGGAAGGCGCGTCTTTGCCGGGGGCGAGAACACGCTTGCGGTCTTTGCCGTCGATCCCCTGACCGGCGCGCCACGGCCGATCCAGCACGCTGACACGCGCGGCATCCACTGCCGCACCTTTCACATCGACCCGGACGGACGGCTTCTGGTCGCGGCCCACATCATGCCGCTTCTCGTCAGGGATGGCGCCGAACTGCGCATGGTGCCGGCAAGCCTCGCCCTGTTCCGTATCGGCGACGACGGCCGGCTCGACTTCGTCGGCAAATACGACGTCGAAGTCGGCGAGCGGACGATGTTCTGGATGGGCATGGTGCCGCTTTAAGCTCTTTTCTACACCCGAGGAGACATCCGATGTCGTTAAGCATCGCCGCGGCCGCGGCGCTCGCGCTCTTTGCCGCCGCCGCGGCTCCCGCAGGCGCCGCGGCGCCGCACGAGGTCACCCTTCCCGACGGGCTCAAATACGTCATCGACAAGTCCGGCACCGGGCCGGCGGCAAAGCCGGGCGACAAGGTCGTCGTGAACTATACCGGCTGGCTCTATGAAAACGGCGAGAAGGGCAAGAAATTCGACAGCTCGCGCGACCGCAACGAGCCCTTCACCTTCACGCTCGGCGCCCATCAGGTGATCCCCGGCTGGGATCAGGGCCTCGTCGGGATGAAGGCGGGAGGCGAGCGGACCTTGATCATCCCGCCCGATCTCGCCTATGGCAGCGAAGGCGCCGGCGGCGTGATCCCGCCCAATGCGACGCTGATGTTCGACGTCGAACTCGTCCGTATCGAGTAGGGTGGGTTGAGCGCAGCGAAACCCGTCTATTTTAGATCGCGATGATGGGTTTCCCCCGGCTTTCGCCCTAGGGTGTGCACATGTCTCCAAAAGACCAGAACTTTCAGCACCTTACCCGTCGTCCCCGCGAACGCGGGGACCCAGGGGCCACAGGGCAGAAAGCCTTGATATGCGGCCCCTGGATGCCCGCTTTCGCGGGCATGACGGGATAGGGACAGAAGATTTGTACGTACCCTATCGCTTTCGCGGGGACGACGGGACAAGGCGTGGAGATGTGTGCATCTCCTAGGGCTTTTCGCCGGGGTCAACCCACGACCTATACGCGGGCGTGCTCGGCGATGGTGCTCCACACCCGTTCCGGCGTGGCCGGCATCGCGAGGTCAGTCACGCCGAGCGGGGCGAGCGCATTGACCACGGCGTTGATGATCGCCGCCGGCGCGCCGATCGTGCCCGCCTCGCCGCAGCCTTTGACGCCGAGCGGGTTGTGCGTGCACAGCGTCTCATGGGTGGCCAGATTGAACCCGATCAGATTGTCGGCGCGGGGCAGGCAATAGTCCATCAACGAGCCAGTGCGGAGCTGTCCGCTCTCGGGATCGTAGACGGTGTGCTCGTACAGCGCCTGGCCAATGCCCTGGGCCAGGCCGCCATGAACTTGGCCCTCGACGATCAGAGGATTGACGATCCGCCCGAAATCGTCGGCGGCGGTAAAATTGAGCACTGCGACCGCGCCGGTGTCGCGGTCGATCTCGACCTCGGCGACATGCGCACCCGCCGGATAAGTGAAATTCGTCGGATCGTAAAACGCGGTCTCGTCGAGACCGGGCTCGACCGTGTCGATCGGATAATTGTGCGGCACATAGGCGGAGAGGGCGATCTGCGCGAACGGAACCGTCCGGTCGGTGCCGGCGACCTTGAACTGGCCGTCCGCGAACTCGATGTCGGCCTCCGACGCTTCGAGAAGATGGGCGGCGATCTTTTTTCCCTTGCTCACGATCTTGTCGATCGCCTTGACCACGGCCGAGCCCCCGACCGCCAGCGAGCGCGAGGCGTAGGTGCCCATGCCGAACGGGATCTTGCCGGTGTCGCCGTGAACGACGTCGACCATCTCGATCGCCACGCCGAGCCTGTCCGCGACCAATCGGGCAAAAACCGTCTCATGGCCCTGGCCGTGGCTGTGCGCGCCGGTGAAGACGGTGATGCTCCCGGTCGGGTGAACGCGAACCGCCGCCGCCTCGTAAAACCCGGCGCGCGCGCCGAGCTGCCCGGCGAGGACCGAAGGCGCCATCGCACAGGCCTCGATGTAGGTCGCGATGCCGATTCCGCGCAACTTGCCGCGCCCGGCCGCTGCCCGGCGGCGCTCCTCAAAGCCGGCGTAATCGGCAGCCTTAAGCGCCATGTCGAGCGTGGCGAAATAGTCGCCGCTGTCGTAGGTCAGCAATACCGGCGTTTGATAGGGGTAAGCGTCGCGGGGGATGAAGTTGCGGCGGCGCAACTCGGCCGGATCGATGCCGGTCTCGAGCGCAGCCCGGTCGACCAGGCGCTCGATGACATAGCAGGCTTCGGGCCGTCCGGCGCCGCGATAGGCGTCGACCGGCACCGTATTGGTGAAGACTCCCTTGACCTCGACATAGATGGCGGGGGTCGCATAGGTGCCGGCGAGCAGCGGGCCATAGCACCAGGTCGGGATCGCCGATGCAAAGCTCGACAGATAGGCCCCCAGATTGGCCAAGGTCGCAACCCGCAGCGCGAGGAATTTGCCGTCCTGGTCGAGCGCCAGTTCGGCGTGCGTGAGGTGGTCGCGCGCCTGGTTGTCGGAGGCAAAGCCCTCGCCGCGCTCGGCCGTCCATTTGACCGGCCGCTTAAGCCTGCCGGCCGCCCAGGTGACGAGGGCCTGCTCGGCATACAGCGATCCCTTGGTGCCGAAGCCGCCGCCGACATCGGGCGCCACCACCCTGAGCTTGTGCTCGGGAACGGACAGGACCGAAGCGGCGAGCAGCAGCCGGATCACGTGCGGGTCCTGGCTCGTCGTGTAGAGCGTATAATCGCCCGTCGCCCGGTCGTATTCGCCGATCGCGGCCCGCGGCTCCATCGGATTGGAGACGAGCCGGTTGTTGACGATGTCGAGGCGCGTCACGTGATGCGCCCGGGCGAAGGCGGCGTCGACGGCGGCCCTGTCGCCCAAATGCCAGTCAAAACAGATATTGCCGGGTGCCTGATCAAACAGAAGCGGCTTGCCGGGCCGGGCCGCCTCGTCGGCGGCGACGACCGCCGGCAGCGGTCTGTAGGCGATTTCGATCCGTTCGGCGGCGTCCTTTGCCTGCGCGAGCGTCTCGGCGACGACCATCGCCACCGGATCGCCGACGTGACGCACCCGGCCTTTGGCAAGCAACGGGTGCGGCGGTTCGACCATCGGTGAGCCGTCCTTGGAGGTGACCAGCCAGCCGCAGGGCAGGCCGCCGATCTCCATGTCGGCGCCGGTGAAGACCGCAGCGACACCGGGCGCGGCGCTGGCGCCGCCGGTGTCGATCGGGCCGATCTCGGCATGAGCATGCGGGCTGCGCAGGATAGAAGCGCCGATCAGTGGGTCATTCATGGACCGCTCCCTCCCGTTCGAGAGACAGTTTGATCTTGGACGGGACGAGCAAGCAATCTGGAAAGGCGACCGAAGGTCGTGTCAAATGCCGCCCGGACAGGCCGTGACAATAGAGGAGAGGCAGATGACGATTCTTGCCGGCGAAACCCGCCCTGCAATCGCAATCGAGGATGTCGAATACCAGCGCCAGGGTGGCCGCGCGCTCTCGGCGCGGCTCTATCGGCCGAGCGGAACCGGACCGTTCCCGGCGGCCTTGCAGGTGCACGGCGGCGCATGGACGAGCAAGGACCGCACCGACAACGACTTCATCGCCAAGGCGCTTGCCGAGAGCGGCATCCTCGTCGCCTCGATCGATTTCCGCATGCCGCCTGAAGCTCCTTACCCCGCCTCGCTCGCCGACATCAATCTGGGCACGCGCTGGCTCAAGGCGCAGGCCCGCGAATTGGGCAGCCGCCCCGATTGGGTCGGCAGTTTTGGCACGTCGAGCGGCGGGCATCAGGTTCTGCTCGCCGCGATGCGGCCGCAGGACCCGCGCTATCGCGCCCTGCCGCTCGCAGCCGCGCCCGAGACCGACGCGCGGCTCGCCTTTGTGATCTCGGGCTGGGGCGTCCTCGATCCGCTGCTGCGCTACCGGATCGCGCAGGAGGTCGGGAACGCCGAGGTCATCGACGCGCATCACCGCTTCTGGGGTAATGAGGCGGCGATGGAAGAAGGCAGCCCGCCGCATATCCTCGCACGCGGCGAGAAGGTCGACCTGCCGCCGGCCCTCGTCTTCGGCGGCGACGCGGACGAGTGGGTGCCGGTCGCGATCATGCGCAAATTTGTCGAGGATTACCGCAAAGCCGGCGGCGAGGCCGAACTGGAACTCTATCCCGGCGCCAACCACGGCTTCATGACCGGCAAGCCCGACGCGCCCTACGCGGCAAAGGCGATCGCGCGGATGCAGGGGTTCATTCGCAGGCACACAAGCGGCTGAGTCCAGAAGGGCCCCTCACTCTCCTGCGCTACGCGCGGGGAGAGGGACAATGCCTCAGAGCCTGTTTGAGTGAGAAAATGGCGGAATGCGCTCCGCCTCGCTACGCTTTTCCGCCCTACAACATTCCCGATAAGCGTGGAGCGTAGGGCGGAATAGCGTAGCGTATTCCGCCGACTTCGCGGCACGATGACGACTCAAACAGGCTCTCAGGCCGAGGCGGCGAGCGCCTCGTCGAGATCGCGGATCAGATCCTCGACCGCTTCGAGGCCGATCGACAGGCGGATCACGTCGGGCCCGGCGCCGGCGGCCGCGCGCTGCTCGTCGGAAAGCTGGCGGTGCGTCGTCGAGGCCGGGTGCAGAATGAGGCTCCTGGTGTCGCCGATATTGGCGAGGTGCGAGAACAGCCGCACATTCTCGACCAGTTTGACCCCCGCCTCGTAGCCGCCCTTGACCCCGAAAGTGAACACCGCGCCGGGTCCCTTCGGCAGGTATTTGCGGGCGAGATCGTAATACGGGCTGTCCTTGAGCCCGGCATAGGAAACCCAGGCGACGCGGCGGTGCCCGGCGAGGAATTCGGCGACCTGCTGGGCATTGGCGACATGGCGGTCCATGCGCACATGCAGGCTCTCGATGCCGGTCAGGGTCAGAAAGGCGTTCATCGGCGACAGGGTCGGCCCGAAATCCCTGAGCGCCACCGCGCGCGCCTTGGTCGTGAATGCGAAATCGCCGAAATTCTCGTAGAATTTGAGGCCGTGATAGGCCGGCTCCGGCTCGGTCAGGGACGGAAAGCGGCCGTCCTGCGCCCAGTCGAAGCGCCCCGATTCGACGAGCATGCCGCCCAAGGCATGACCGTGCCCGCACAGAAACTTGGTCGTCGAATGGCAGACGAGGTCGGCGCCCCATTCAAAGGGCCGGCACAGATAGGGGGTGGCGAGCGTGTTGTCGACAACCAGCGGGATCCCGGCCTCGTGCGCGATCGCCGCCACCTTCTCGATGTCAACGACGACCCCGCCGGGATTGGCGAGATCCTCGACAAAGATCGCCTTGGTCTTTGGCGACAATGCCTTTCTGAAGTTTTCGGGCTCGACCGGATCGACAAAACGGCAGGTCCAGCCGAGCTTTTTGAACGACAATCCGAACTGGGTCAGTGATCCGCCGTAGAGGTTGCGCGAGGCGATGAATTCGTCGCCCGGCCCAAGCAATGTGAAAAAGACAAGAAACTGCGCGGCATGGCCGGAGGCGGCGGCGAGCGCCGCGCGCCCGCCTTCGAGGCTCGCCACCCGCTCTTCGAGCACGGCGACGGTCGGATTGGTCAGTCGCGAATAGATGTAGCCGAAATTGTGCAGGTTGAAGAGCCCGGCGGCGTGGTCGACGTCGTCGAAGACATAGGCGGTGGTCTGATAGATCGGGGTCGAGCGCGCCCCGGTCACCGGATCGGGGGCGGCGCCGGCATGAACCGCCCGCGTCGCGAAATCATAGGCGAGGTTGTGCGAGGGCGCCGGCCGTTCCCGGACCCGCTGCGGCCGCGGCGCCCGCGGCGCGCGGCTTTGAATGATGCCGCTGTTGACACCGCTCCACGACAACTCGCCGGCGAGCCGGCCGAACTCGATCTTCGGGCAGCGGTTCATGACGACTTCAAGCCCGGCCTCCTCGGCCATTGCCGCCGCCTCGTCGTTGCGGATGCCGAGCTGCATCCACAGGATATGGACGCCGATCGCGATCGCATCGGCGGCGATCTGCGGCGCCTCGGCCGCGGGGCGGAACATGTCGACCATGTCGACCGGCTCGGGGATGTCGCGCAACCCGGCATAGACCCGCTCGCCGAGCAAGGTTTGCCCGGCGATGCCGGGATTGACCGGGATCACGCGATAGCCTTTGCCTTGCAGATATTTCATCACGAAATAGCTGGGCCGGTTCCAGTTCGACGAGGCGCCGACCATCGCAATCGTGCGCACGCGTTCGAGGATCGCGCGCAGTTGCGCGTCGGTGTAAGGCAGGGGTTCGAGAGTGCTCATCGCTCTTCCCATGGAGGCAGGGCGGCTCCTCGGCCGCGGCCGCCGGGGATATTAGCGCGGATTGCCCTTGCGCGCTCCCGGCGCCCGGCACGGGTTATGGAAGGAGGCAAACGGTGACGATCCGGGCCGCTTTGCCGCGGCTTCTCATTATTAACTTAAGTATATATTTAGCAGTAATCTTGATTGGAATCCCTGTAACGTCAAAAGCAATTTATGTTAAGACATCGGTCCCTAAATCTTTTGATTTATTGTATTTATTAAAATTATTATTATATTCATTGCATCCCCGCATGAGTAGTGAGATCCTGGCGATCTGATTAACAAAAAAATGTGGGGGTTTTCGATGGAGGCTTCGTCGTCTCTCGCGCGCCGCGGACGCGCCGCCGGCGCCTTTTTGTTTCACCCGCAGCTCGCCTGCGCTGCGCTAACCGCAGCAGCGCTCGCCTTGGGCGCGCATTCGGCGCACGCCGGCTATGCCTTTCAGGACATCATCAACAATACCGATCCGACCTTCAATCAGGAGCTGGGGATAAACAACGCCGGCACGATCGCCGGCTATTACGGCAGCGGCGCCGCCGGACATCCGAACAAGGGCTATACCGTCGTGCCTCCGTATGGCCAGGGGAATTTCACTCCCGAGAATTTCCCCGGATCGGTCCAGACGCAGGTGACCGGGCTCAACGATGCGGGAACAACGGTCGGCTTCTGGTCGGATACGAACAAGGGCGTCGGACAGGACAGCAATTTCGGCTTTGTCGACCAGGGCGGGACCTTCACCAACGTCAACAACCCGAATACGGCAACCACCCCTCCCGTGTTCAACCAATTGCTCGGCGTCAACAACAGCAATACCGCGGTCGGTTTTTATACCGGCGCGAATGGGGCCACGCACGGCTATACCTATGACATTGCAAATAAAAGCTTCTCGCCCAATATCGACGATCCGAATGCGGTCGGAAACACGACGGCGGCCGCGATCAACAATCATGGCCAGATCGCCGGGTTCTTTACCGACGCGAACGGGGCCATGCACGGCTTCTTCGACAATGGCGGGGTGTTCACAACGATCGACGTGACCGGCGCGACCTCTACGCAGCTTCTCGGGCTGAACGACAACGGATTGGCCGACGGCGACTACGTCGACGCCAATGGGGTCATGCACGGCCTTCTTTATGACCTGTTGAACAACACCTTTTTGACGCTCGACGACCCGTTCGCGACGATGGGCACGACGCTCAACGGCATCAACGACAAGAACCAGCTCGTCGGCTTTTACGTCAACGCCGCGGGCAATACGATCGGTCTGCTCGCCGACCCGGTGCCCGAGCCGGCATCGCTGACCTTGCTCGCCGCCGGGCTGTTCGGCCTCGCGCTGGTTCGGCGCCGCAAGGCGTGATTCGGGATCGCGGATCGGCGCGGGGCCAAGAGCCTGTTTGAGTCGTCGCGCGGCGAAGGCGGCGGAATACGCCGCCCCGCGGGCTATCTTTCTGGCCCGGCCGTTATGGCTTGGTGAGAAAGGCCATACCGGAAGTTCGCCCACGGGATTCCGCCCTACGCCTGTCGAGAATATTGTAGGGCGGAAGAGCGGAGCGCATTCCGCCGCTTGCCTCATTCCAACAGGCTTTACGAGAGGCGCTCGGCGATCTCGGCCAAGAGCGGGTTGAAGCGCTCGGCGGCTTCGTACTGCACCCAGTGCCCGGCGCCGGGGAGGATCTCGAAGCGGGCGCCGGGCTGGACGCTGCGCAATATCCGCGCGCGCTCATCAAGGTGCGGAAAGGCAGTCGCGTCGCGCTCGCCCCAGATCCCGTCGAGCCGCGCCTTCACCTGCGGCAAGATGCGGGCGAGCGTGTCGGCGCGCGAAAAGCGGCGGCTCTTGACCCGGCCGCGCGGCGCGTTCCACGCCTGGATATAGACCGCGAGTTCGTCGATTTTGGCCGGGTCGGCGATCATCAGCGCCGCGAGATTGTGGCGGGCGACGGCGAGCGCTTCCTCCTCGCCGGCATCCGGCGGCAGCCGCCGTAATTCGGTCGGCTGGCGCACGAGCCCGAGCCCGTTCGAGCCGACGACGACAAACCTGCGCACCCGTTCGCCGAGCCCTGCCGCGACATGACCGCCGAGCACGCCGCCAAACGAGAAGCCGGCAAGGGTAAACGCCGCATCTTTCGGCAGGACGCGCGCGATCCCCTCGATGACGATCCGCGCCAGACTCTCGGCGGTGTGCGGCTCGGGCGGGGTCGCCGACTCGCCGAGCCCCGGAAGATCCGGCGCCACGACGGTAAATCGGCGCGCCAGCGGCAGGACGTTTCGGATCCAATGCGTCCACGAGCCGTAGCCGCCGTGCAACAGCACCAGAGGCGGACCTTGACCCCACAGCCGCCACACCATCGTCCCGTCCCCGCACGGGGTTTCCCGCCGCTCCGCCTCGGCCGCCACGCCCTCGACAAAGGCGATCGTTTCGTCGCTGAACAGGCTCAATTCCCGGTTCTCCTCGTCCGCCGCGCGTTGATAACCGCTTTCGCCGCGCCCGCCTAGTGTTGCGGGCGGGAACCGCGTCCGCGCGCTTCTGTTTTGCGAAGAGGCATCTGAGCGCGAAGGAGAAGGGATCATGGACAGCAAGCGCGACCGCGCCCGCGATCTCGCCGAAGAGGGTCTCGACAAGATGGTCGAGGGCGACAAGGAGAAGGGCCGTCGGCTGATCGACGAGGCCAAGAAGATCGACCCCCAGGCGGTCGATGATCTGGCCGAAGAGGTCGAGCACGACCGGGAAGAGGCGGAGCACTTCGTCGACAAGAAATAATCCCTCCGGCGCGAGAGGTCGGGAAGGCGGCGGCTCGCCCGCAGCGCAGACCCGGCGAGCGGTGCCGGGCGCCGACCGCGCCCTGCCGCCGTCGCCGGGCTGTCATCGTCTATTTCTAGGCATATTTTTAAGCACCCTTTGACGCACCATATCTGCGGCGGCTGGCATCGCCCGGGCGCGGCCGGGCAGCCCCGCAGCGCTCGGAGCCGGACATGCCGAAACGACAGATTGAAACGTTGATGTGGGCGGAGGCCTGCGAGGCGATGGAGCGGGCGCAGCGTCTGCATCGCCAGTTCTTTCACCGCGGCTACGGGACCCCGCATTGGGAGGCGCCGTGCGACATCTTCGAGACCCACGACAGCTTGACGATCCTCATTGCGCTGCCCGGGGTCGAGCCCGACCGGATCACGGTCACGCTTTCCGCCGGGGTCGTCGTCGTCAGCGGCGAGCGGCCGTTGCCGCCCGAATTGACCGACGCCCGCATCCACCGTCTGGAATTGCCGCACGGGATCTTCGAGCGGCGGATCGAATTGCCGCCGGCCCGCTTCGAGATCTCCGGCCGACATCTCGCCAACGGCTGTCTGATGCTGAAGCTCCACAAGATGTGACGGCCGCGGCGTCCCCAACATCGCCTTAGAGGAATTGCCCGATGGCCTCCGAAGATCGAGATTTGCGCCCGCAGACGGGCGCGGCCGCCGCGGCTTCGGCGCCGCTCGAAACCGTGCTCTCCGGCCTCCCGGCCCTGCCCGAGGACGCGCTGATCCTGATACCGACCCGCAATCTCGTGCTGTTCCCTGGCACGGTTCTGCCATTGACGCTCGGCCGGCAGCGCTCGATCGCCGCCGCCCAGGCGGCGATCCGGCTCAACCGCACGGTCGGCCTCGTTCTGCAGCGCGAGGCCGGCACCGAAGACCCGATCCCGGTCGACATGCACCGCATGGGGACCGAGGCGGGCGTGTTGCGTTATGTGACCAGCCCCGACGGCACCCATCACGTGATCTGCCAGGGCGAACGACGCTTTCGCATCGTCGAGTTTCTCGAAGGCTACCCGTTCCTGGTGGCGCGGATCACGCGCCTCTCCGAGACCGATGTGCAGACGCCGCAGATCGCCGCCCGGATGCTGGTTCTGAAACAGCAGGCGGTGGAGGTCCTGCAATTGTTGCCGCAGGCCCCGGCCGAACTGGTCGGCGCGGTGCAATCGATCACTTCGGCGCCGGCCTTGACCGATCTGATCGCCAGCTTTCTCGACATCTCGCCGAGCGAAAAGCAGGAGTTGATCGAGACCCTCGACATCGAGCGCCGGCTCGAACGCGTTTCCGCCCTGCTCGCCTATCGCGCCGAAGTCTTGCGCCTGTCGCGGCAGATCAGCGAGCAGACCAAGGAGAAGATGGACGAGCGCCAGCGCGAGTTTTTATTGCGCGAGCAGTTGCGCACGATCCAGAAGGAACTGGGCGAGGGGGAGGACGCCAAAAGTCAGGAAATCGCCGAGCTCCAAAAAAAGATCGCCGAGGCGAAGATGCCGCCCGACATCGAGGCGCACGCCAAGCGCGAAGTGGCGCGCCTCGAACGCATGCCGGAGGCGGCCGGCGAATACTCGATGGCGCGCACCTATCTCGAATGGCTGGTCGAATTGCCGTGGGCGGCGGAACCCGAAGCCCCGATCGACGTCGCCGAAGCACGGCGGATCCTCGACGCCGACCACTACGGACTGAGCCGGGTCAAACGGCGCATCCTCGAACATCTCGCAATCCACAAATTGAACCCCGGCGGACGCAGCCCGATCCTGTGCTTTGTCGGCCCGCCTGGGGTCGGCAAGACTTCGCTCGGCCAGTCGATCGCCCGCGCCACCGGGCGCAAATTCGTCCGCGTCAGCCTCGGCGGCGTGCATGACGAGGCCGAGATCCGCGGTCACCGGCGCACCTATATCGGCGCCTTGCCCGGCACCATCATCCAGGCGATCCGCAAGGCGGGCAGCCGCACCTGCGTGATGATGCTCGACGAGATCGACAAGCTCGGCCGCGGCATTCAGGGCGACCCCGCCTCGGCCCTCCTCGAGGTGCTCGACCCCGAGCAGAATTCGACCTTCCGCGACAATTATCTCGGCGTGCCGTTCGACCTGTCGCGGGTCATGTTCATCACCACCGCCAACGTCCTCGACAACATCCCGGGACCCTTGCGGGACCGCATGGAGGTCATCGACCTGCCCGGCTATGTCGAGGACGAAAAGCTCGAAATCGCCCGGCGCTATCTGGTCCGACGCCAGCTCGAAGCCAACGGGTTGAAGCCCGAACAGGCCGAGATCGGCGACGAGACCCTGCGTGCGATCATCCGCGACTACACGCGCGAAGCCGGGGTGCGCAACCTTGAACGCGAGATCGGCGCCGTACTGCGCAGCGTCGCGATCCGCATCGCCGAAGGGACGGCCGAGCACGTCCGCGTCGCGCCCGACGACCTCCCGGCGATCCTCGGACCGCGCCGTTTCGAAAGCGAATTGGCGATGCGCACCAGCATCCCGGGGGTGGCGACCGGGCTCGCCTGGACGCCGGTCGGCGGCGACATCCTGTTCATCGAGGCGACCCGCATCCCCGGACGCGGCCAGTTGATCCTGACCGGGCAGTTGGGCGACGTCATGAAGGAGAGCGCGCAGGCGGCCTTGTCGTTGGTCAAAGGGCGGGCGCGCGAACTCGGCATCGACCCCGGCCTCTTTGAAAAGGACGACATTCACATCCACGTCCCGGCCGGGGCGATCCCGAAGGACGGCCCCTCGGCCGGCGTCGCTATGCTGACCGCGCTGGTGTCGCTGTTGACCAACCGCACGGTCAAGAGCGACACCGCGATGACCGGCGAGATCAGCCTGCGCGGCCTCGTCTTGCCGGTCGGCGGCATCAAGGAGAAGGCGACCGCCGCGGCCCGCGCCGGCCTCTCGACCGTCATCATGCCGGCGCGCAACCGCAAGGATTACGAGGAGATCCCCGAACAGGCGCGCGACGCCCTGCGCTTTTTCTGGGCCGAACGCATCGACGATGTCCTCGACGCCGCGCTCGAACCGGCCGCTCCCGAAAAGCGGACGCTCGCCAGCGTGTAGCGGCCGGCGCTTGACGGGCAGTGCCGGCGCAGGCATAGGCTGAACCGGCGCCGGCATCGCCGGGAGTGAGACCGTGAATATCGCCGCGCTGGTCTTCGACGTCGCGCGCCGGCAGGGAGACCGGCCGGCGGTCAGCGACGGCTTTCATCACTGGAGCTATCGCGAATTCGCCCGCCGCGTTGCGGCGCTGGCGGGCGGGCTTGCGCGACGCGGCCTCGGCCGGGGCGAGCGCGTCATGCTGTGCATGGAAAATTGCGCCGAGTTCCTGGAGGCGCTGTTCGCCTGCTGGACGACCGGGCTCTGCGCGGTCCCGACCAACGCCCGGCTGCATCCGAGTGAGGTTGAATACATCGCCCGTGATTCCGGCGCCCGTCTCATTCTCGCGACGCCGGCCCTTGCTGAAGGGCTGATGCCGCTGAAGCACTCGGTCGAGACACTGGCCGCGGTCATCGCGACCCGCAGCGAAGACTATGCCGCATTGGCGGCCGGCGAACCGGTCTTTCCGGCCGCCGGCGCTCCCGCGGACCGCGCCTGGCTGTTCTACACCAGCGGCACCACTGGCCGGCCCAAAGGCGCGGTGCTGACACACCGCAATCTGCTCTTTATGAGCCACTGCTACTACGCCGATATCGACCGACTCGACGCGCGCGACACAATGCTGCACGCCGCTCCCCTGTCGCACGGCTCCGGCCTTTACGCGCTGCCGCATCTGCTGCAAGGCGGCCATCAGGTCGTCTTGCCCGGCTTCGATAGCGACGCGATCCTCGAAGCGCTCGCCCGCCACCGGCAGGTCTCGATGTTCGCCGCACCGACGATGCTGATCCGGCTCGTTCGCACGCTGGAAGCGCGCCCCGCCAATCTCGGCAATCTGCGCACGATCGCTTACGGCGGCGGGCCGATGTATGTCCCCGACCTCGAACGCGCGCTCGCACTCTTCGGGCCGCGCCTCTATCAGCTTTACGGCCAGGGCGAATCGCCGATGACGATCACCGGCCTCACCCAGCAGATGCATCAGGAGGCGGTCGCGCAGGGCCGGCGCGACCGCCTCGGGTCCTGCGGCGTGCCGCGCACCGGCGTCCTCGTCAAGATCGTCGACGAGGAAGGCCGCACCTTGCCGCCCGGCGCGATCGGCGAGGTTGCCACTCGAAGCGACTGCGTCATGGCAGAGTATTGGCGCAACCCGGCGGCCGATGCCGAGACGTTGCGCGACGGCTGGCTCTACACCGGCGATCTCGGCAGCCTTGACGAGGAGGGCTTTCTGACCCTGCGCGACCGCTCGAAGGACATGATCATCAGCGGCGGCAGCAACATCTATCCGCGCGAGATCGAGGAAGTCTTGCTGCGCCATTCCGATCTCGTCGAGGCCGCCGTGGTCGGGCGCCCCCATCCCGAATGGGGCGAGGAAGTCGTCGCCTTTGTCGTTCCTCGCCCCGGCGCCGCGGTCGAGGCCGCGGCGCTCGACCGGCTCTGCCTGTCGCAGATCGCGCGCTACAAGCGCCCGCGCGACTACCGTTTTGTCGACGTCTTGCCGAAAAACAACTACGGCAAGGTGGTCAAGACCGAGTTGCGCCGCCTGCTGGCGCAGCCCGGTCGCGAGCCCTGACCAAAGCGGGAACGAGACCGCCCGGTCCTTGTTTCTGATGGCGGGACCGCTTGCCTGACCGCCGTACGGGAGAAGGAAATGGGGTTGCGTGACCTGCTGGTATCGGTCGATCGGACCAGCGCGGGCGAGACACGGTTGCGGCTCGCCCTTGCCGTGGCGCGGGCGCAGCGCGCCCATCTCTACGCCGTCCACCCGCTCTTTTCCGAAACCGAACAGATCAACCCGCCCCGCATCATCGATTACGGGCCGATGGCGGCGCCGGGAAGCGGGATCGGCGTGCATCCGCCCGGCCTCGCCCTCGCCGAGATCCGCCATGCCGCCGAGCGCGACGAGGCCGCCGAGCGCCTGTTCGAGGACGAGTTGCGCGCCAACGGGATCGAGGGCGAATGGCATTTTGTCGAGGATGAAGCGGAAGTGACCGAACTCGTCAAAGCGGTCGATCTCGCGATCCTCGGCCAGATTGCGGGCGCGGACGAGGCCGGCACGGCCCGGTTCCGGCCGGAGGAGGTCCTGCAGGCCGCCGGCCGGCCGGTCCTCGTCGTGCCTTATGCCGGCCGTTTTGCAACATTGGGGCGGCGCGCATTGATCGCCTGGGACGGGACCCGCGAAGCGACCCGCGCGCTGAACGACGCGCTGCCGCTCCTCGGCGGCGCCGAGGCGGTGACTCTGCTTCATGTCGCCGCGCGGGAGGCGGAGTCCGACCCGATGCGGCCGGCGCTCGAACGCGCGCTGCGCCACCTGCAGCATCATGGGATCAGAGCCCAGGCGGTGACGACTCTGAAGGGCGATCTCGCCGTTTCCGACGTGTTGCTGTCGCGCGCCGCCGACCTTGCCGCCGATCTGATCGTCGCCGGCCTCTATCACCACTCGCCGATGCGCGAGGCGGTGTTCGGCGGCGTCAGCCGCGAATTGCTCGCCCATATGACCGTCCCGGTGCTGATGTCGCACTGAGAGCCTTCTGTTTGAGCCGTCGTGCCGCGAAGTCGGCGGAATACGCTGCGCTATTCCGCCCTACGCCCCACGCTTGTTGGGAACGTTGCAGAGCGGAAAAGCGCAGCGAAGCGGCGCGCATTCCGCCACGTCCCTGGATCTCCTTGCACAAACGCGGCAAGCTGGCGCTCCGGTTGGCAAGGGAGGGCAGAGCCGATGAAGGCGGTCGTGTGCGAGGCGTTCGGCGGTCCCGAAGTCCTGAGGGTAAGCGCGGTGGCGGACCCGCCGCCGCCCGGCCCGGGCGAGATCCAGGTGCGGCTGCTGGCGCGCGGCGTGCAATATGTCGACGTCTTAATGCTCGCCGGCAAATATCAGTTCCGGCCGGAGCCGCCCTTCATTCCCGGCAATGAGAGCGCGGGCGAGGTCGTCGCCCTGGGGCCCGGTGTCACCCGCTTCGCGCCCGGCAACACGGTGCTGAGCCGCCATCGGCTCGGCGCTTTCGCGGAACTGGCCAATGCCCGCGCCGAAGACTGCGAGCTTCTGCCGGCCGGCATGGATGTCGCCGCGGCGGCAGGCTTCCGTTCCGCCTATGGCACCGCCTATCACGCGCTGTTGCAGCGCGGCCGCCTTCAGCCCGGCGAGTGGGTGTTGATCCACGGCGCCGCCGGCGGCATCGGCATCCCGGCAATCCAGCTCGCCAAATTGTATGGCGCCACCGTGATCGCCACCGCCGGCAGCGAGGAAAAGCGGGCCGCCTGCCTGATCGAGGGCGCTGATTACGCGATCCCTTATGAGGGCGGGTTCCGCGACCGGATCATGGACCTCTCGGGCGGGCGCGGCGTCGACATCGTCTACGATCCGGTGGGCGGCCCGGCTTTCGAGGAATCACTGCGCTGCCTGCGCTGGGGCGGGCGCATCCTGATCCTCGGCTTCCTCGGCGGCGCGCCGCCTCTCGCCCGCACCAATTACCTATTGATCAAGGGCATCGAGGCGGTCGGGGTGCGCATCGGCGGGCTCAACGAATTCGCCCCCGAGACTGCCGCCGCCAACCTCAAGACGCTGCTCGACCTCGCCGCCGAGGGCAAGCTCGTCCCCCGGATCTGGCGTCGTTTTCCGCTTGACGAAGCGGCGGCGGCGCTCGCCGCGCTGATCGCGCGCCAGGTCGTCGGCAAGGCCGTGCTGGTGTCCTGAAACAAACGCCATAGAATAGGCCCAACCCCGGCTCAAGCCGGAGGAAACCCGTCATCGGGGTTAAAACATTTGGACAGGGAGCGACGCCATGACCGAGACCAGCCTTGCCGCCGAGCCGATACCCGTCTTCAAGCTCGCCAAGGCGGTGGGCGTATTGGCGATCACCGCCTCCGCCGTTTCCGCCGAATATGGCGCCGGAATCAATTTCGTGTCGGTGAACAGCCTGTCCGTCTATCCCGACGTGAAGGGACTGGTGCCGCTCGCGATGTTCGTCTGCGGCATCGCCATGCTGCCGAAGGCCTGGCTCTACACCGTCTTTTCGCGGGTCATGCCGCGAGCCGGCTCGAAGCACGTCTGGCTGGCACGCAGCCTGGGACTCCCGGCGGGGTTTCTGATCACCTTCGTCTATTGGGCGACGGGCCCGGCCGGGATGGGCGTTCTGGGCTATGCCTTCGGCACCTTCCTCGGCACCGCGATCGTGCCGATCAACCCCGCGTTCGGCCATGCCCTGTTGTCGCCAATAGGCCACCTGATCACCGGCCTCGCCGCGATCTGGCTGACCTTCTGGGTCAACGCCGCCAGCATCAGGCATTACGGGATATTCGTGACGATCCTGATGTTTGTGATCATCGCGGTGGCGGCGCTGATCACGGGCTACGGCTTTGCGACCTCGCCGGCAACCTTCGTCGCGGCCGCCAGCAAGGTGGCAAAGGTGCCACTGGCGCCGCCGCCGGCGGCGGCGCCCGCGAGCCTCTTCCACTTCATCTCCGTCACCTCGCTGTTCGTCTTTGCCTATGCAGGGCTCGGAGCGGGACCAGCCTTGGGCGGAGAAGCGGCACAGGCGGAGAGAAAGGTGCCGCTCGGCATCATGTGGGGCTGGCTCGTCGCGCTCGTCCTGTTTACCGCGGTCGCCGCCGCACTCTTCCACGCCGCCCCGTGGTGGGCGGTCGTCGGCCTGATCAAGGCGGGTCCGGCGGCCAAGGGCTATGCGACGGCGCCCGGTCTGATCGGCCTTGTCGCGCCGCAATGGTTGACGGTCATTCTCAACCTCGTCGTCGCGCTGATCGTCGGCAAGACGCTGGCGCCGGCCCTGATGGTGACCTCGCGTTACTGCTTCGCGCAGGCACAGGACAGGATGCTGCCGGGGATCTTTGCCGAAACCTCGAGCCGCAAGGTGCCGCTGGCGGCATTGCTGCTGATCGCCGGGCTCGGCTCGCTGTTCCTTGTGCAATCGGTCTTCGCCGGCTGGGCGATGGGGGTCGCGGTGCGCTCGCTCGCCGTCCTCGGCATGTGGCTGGCGCTGGCGATCGGCGCGCTCAACTTCCACTGGCACAAGGAATACGGCAACACCGAATGGGGTAAGGGCGTCAAGGGCCAGCCGCTCGTCGTGCCGGCGGCGATCCTTTCGATTCTCCTGGCGGTGCCGCTCATCCTCTCGCTCGCGGTGTTGCCAAAGACGCCTCTGATCTTCCAACCATTGTTTCAGGGCGCGGTCGTGCTGGCGATCGGCGTGGCGATTCTTGTCATCGCGGGCATAAGGCTGAGGAGTCGCGGCGAAAGCTTCCACGCGATCGCCGCGCAACTGCCGCTCGAATAAAGGAAGTCCGAAAGTCCGGCTGCCGGTCACAACAGCCTTTCGATGCGCTTCATGTCGGCGGTATCGATGCCGAATTTGCGGAACTGAGCAAAATCGTCCTTGACGGCGGCGGAGAACAGGCGACCGCCGCCGAGCCGCGCATCCTTGTATTTGAGATAGACCGCCTTCGCCTCGTCGAAGCGATTCAGAAACAGCAGCGCATGCGCCCGGTTGGTTTCGATCCACACCGCCGCGAGATCGAGCTTCAGCGCTTCCTCGGCGCGGTCCAGCGCATCCTGCGGGCGGTGATTGAAAAGCAGCATGAAGGAAATGCTGCCCAGAGCGCTGACGAGATCCGACTTTGCCGGTCCGCTTTGCGCCGCCGCAAAAAGCCGCCGCCGGACCGTCAGCCGCTCCTCGTCGGCCGTCAGAGCGGCTGCGGCATCGCCGACCGACAGTTCAGCCTCGGATATTTTCTCCAGGACGTGAGCGCGATCCCTCTGCGATTGGGTATTGCCTGGATCCCGCCTTACCGTTGCCTCACAGATGGCGAGGCTGTCGCGATAGGCGGCGAGCGCTCGGTGCGGATGCTTCTGTAATATGAGCACATCGCCGACATTGTTGTAGCTAAGCTCCAGATCGCGCTGCCATTCGGCGTTGCCGGGGTTCTTTCGCGCCAGCGCCTGTGCGACGGCGAGGCTGTCGCGATAGGCGGCGAGCGCTGGATCGAGGCGACCTTGCGCCCTGAGCGCGGTGCCGATCCTGTCATCGGCGAGCTCCAGCTGGCGCTGGTTGTTGGTGTTGCCGGGATTTGCCGCCGCCGAGGCTTTATAGATCTCGCGCGACTGACCCGCCGCATCGAGCGCGGCCGCCAAGGCGGCCGTGGCATCGCCGGCGGATAATGCGGTGTCGGCAAGCTTTTTCAGATCGTCGGCGACCCAGTCAAGATCGGCGGCCGCCCGCGCGCGATCCGCGGTGATCTGCCCGAGAAGCGATGCGATCTTCCCGGCCTTCTGGAAGGCGCCGAGCGCGGGTGCACGCTCGTTCCGGCGCAAGTGGATCTCGCCGATCTGTATTGTCGGATAAAACCGGATGCGCTGCCATTCGGCATTGCCCGGATCGCTTCGCGTGCGGCTCTCGGCAATCTCCACCTCGCGGCCATAGGCGGCGAGAGCCTGGTCTGAATGATTCTGCGCCATCAGGGCGCCGCCGATCCTCTCATAGCAGATCGCCAGAATACGCTGCCATTCGGCATTACCGGGATGGCTGCGAATAAGGCGTTCGGCGATCTCCGATTCCTGATGATAAGCGGCGAGTGCCTGGTCTGAATGATTCTGCGCCATCAGCGCACCACCGATCTTTTCGTACGTGACCGCCAGATCGCGCTGCCGTTCAGGGTCACCAGGATCTTTGTGCACCAGTCGTTTCGTGATGGCGTTCGCATCCTGATATGCGGCGAGTGCCGGTCCAAACTGCTTCGCGGCCATCAGCGCGCTCCCGATCCGTCCATCGGCGAGTGCCAGCTCGCGCTGGTCATTGGTATCGCCGGGCTTCGCCGTCGCCAGGGCTTTGAAGATGGCGTGAGACTGACGGGCCGCCGCAAGTGCGCCTTTCTTGTTGCCGAGCGCCAGCAGCAGATCGGCGGTTTTGCCCAGCGCTACCCCCTGATCGTAGCGCAAGTCCGGTGAGGCCTCATTGCCGGCCGCGAGCTGCGCCGCAGTCTTGAGCGCCAGATCGAGGATTCCCCGCAACAGCGGCAGCGGTGCGCCGTTCATCGGCACGCCGTTGCCATCCATATATTTCCCGACCGTATCAAAGAGGAGGCGGTCCTCGGTCTGCGTCATCAAGGCAATCGTCTTCTCGGCACGGGCGCGTTGGCGCTGAGCCTCCGTTTTCTCTTTCTCGGCGACCGCCTTTGCAGCCAGGGCGTTTTGCGTCTGAGCCTCGGCATTCAAACGTGCCCGGTCGGCGGCGAACCATTCCAAGCCCGCGACAACGGCGAAGATCACAGAGATGACAAACCCCGCCGTAACCAGAAAAAAGCTACGCCGTTGCCGCTTGCGTTCGGTTTCGCGGCGGGCCGCGTCGACGGCAAGGGCATCACGGCTGTCGTCGAAGAGTCGCCGGACGCGCTCGATATGGCCGCCGTAGCGCTCGGCCCAGGCTTCGGTGCGCGGGCGCTCGTTCCACCAGTTCCAACGCATCTCGACCTGGTCGAGCGGCAAGGTGCGCCCACCTTCGAGCAATGCCAGCAGCGCGCGGTAGATCTGCCCGTCATCGGCTTCCTGCCGCAGCCATCCGCCCGGCCGGGCTTCGCCGCCGACTTCGACCGCCGGCTCGGCGCTGATCCTGTCCCAGCGCCGCAACAAGGCCTCATGGCCGACATCGATCCGGGTCTCGGGAACGAGCGCGCGGTGCTGCGCCGGCGACGGCACCAGAAACGAGCAGTGGTCGGCACGGAAGCGGTCGAGCACCCGACGCAATATCTCCTCGGGAATGCCGGTCTCGGCGACAAGCCGGGCGAAAGGCAAGGCGCGGCGGGTGGCGCGCCCTTCCGTGTCGCGCTCGGACAGGGCGCGAAAGACCTGCTCGACCGCGAGTGCGTCGTCGGGCAAACCGGCCATGATCTCGTCGGCATGGCGCGACAATGCGTGCGCAATGCCGCCGACCGCACGATAATCCTGCGGCGTCAGATGCGGCCGCTCGCCCGGGCGCGACCGCTGCGCCTCCTCCCACAGCCGCATCAGGCAGTGCTGCAAGACCGGCAACTGGTCGAGCTCGTCGCCGGCGTCGTTCAGCAGCCGCTCGACGAGCATCGCATCAATCGTCGCGCCGGCCTTTTCAATCGGCCCGCGGATCACCGCCTCGCGCTGATCACGGGTCAGCGCCGGGACCAGAAACTGGCTGGCGCTGACCGCCTCGGGCAGGTCGTCAAAGCGGGCGCAGTCGCCGACGAAATCCGAGCGCATCGTCAACAGCACATGGAAGGCGCGGCCCGGTTCGCGCGAAGCATGCAGCAAAAGCCGGACGAACTGGATCGCCTCATCACGCCAGGCGGCCTCGCCGGCGCGGCCGCCGGCACGATCCGTACCGGCGGCATAACGGAACAATTCCTCGAACTGGTCGACCAGAAGCAGAATTGACGTGCCGCCGAGATCGCCGAGGCCGTCGATGATCTCGCCGATGCCGAAACGCGACTGGCGCAGCATATAGAGAAAGCGCTCGCGCCGTCCCGCCTCGGCGGCGGGGTCGTCGCCGGCCGGGGCGAGGCCGGCGAGCGCCGCGGCGAGGCTCTTCAACGGAGCATCGCCCGGGTGCATTTCCAGCCAATGCCACACCCGGCCGGCATTCTCCGCGCTTTCCTCCGCGATCAGCGGGTGCAGCCCGGCGCGGACCAGCGAGGATTTGCCGCTGCCCGAGCTGCCGACGACGGCGATAAAGCGGCTGCGGTCGAGTCGGCGGTACAATTCGTAGTGCTGGTCTTCGCGGCCGAAGAAGAATTCGCGGTCGGCAAAGGCGAAGGGCCGCAATCCGGGAAACGGCCGATCGGCCGAGAGCGCGAGGGAAGAAGCGGCGCTCACCTCGGGCCGATCAGTCGGGAGAGAGGGCGGAGAGCGCGCCGGCGCGGATCAGCGGATCGAGCGCCTCCGGTGACGGCTTTTCGAGCGCCGTCAGATCGAGAACGACGTCGACCTCGTCTTTCGGCGGGATCATGACGAGAACCGATTTGCGGCTGCCGGGCGGCGGGCCGGCGACGAGACCGCGGACGGCGAACTTGCCGATGCGGCCGAGCTTTTCCCAGTTGCGCCAGCCGCGGCAGGTCGCTTTTACCCACACTTCGGACGCCTTCGCCCAGCACAACACGATCCCGGCGCATTCGCGCAGCGCCGTGCGATGAAATTCCTCGAGCTCTTCCGGGCTGCCCTCGAAGGCCGGAAAGAGCGGCTTCAGCTTGCGCTGCTGCAAGGCGAGAGCAAGGTCGAGGGCATAGGCCTCGTCCTCGGGCCGGTGATAGATATAGATCTCGGCGCCGGCATCGACCGCTTCCGGCGCCTGCGCCGCGGGTGCCATGCTACCGAGGTATTCGACCAGGTACCCGGCGAAACGGCTGAGGCCGTAATCCACGACTTTGTCGCCGTCGAGCGTCCGATCAAGCCGCGCGACAACGGCCAACGGATCGCGCTCGTCGGCATTCTCGTCGCCCTCGGCGACAAAGCGCGGGGCCCACAGGATGCGGCGAAAACCGCCGCCCATCGCCCGCGCCGCAGCGCGGGCGAGCTGCAACTGGACGATCGGCGGCGCCCCGTCCGGAGCATAGCCGGGCCTGTCGCCGAGGGGGTGGACCGACATTTCGGCAGCGGCGAGCGCCCTGTCGACAAAAGCCTCGGCGCGCTCGCCGTCATACGGGATCTCTTCCTCCGCCGGCGGCGTCACACTATAGCCGGCGCCCGACAATTCCCTGACCAGCTGATCGTAGGCGAGCCGCATATCAGGAGCGGGTTTCGCCAGGTAGATCGTGCGTCCTTTCGCGGCAGGAGACGAGGTTCCCGCGGGCTCCGGCATGCCGGGCGGCCTATGGGCCGCGGCCGACGCCCCGGCCGGATCCAGCCGGCAGGCGGTGTTCCACAGATAACGCGCAAGCTCGCGGACACGGGCATAATAGCGGGGATCGCAAACCCCGCCGCGGGAAAAGAACTCCTGCCAGTCGCTGTCTCTGTCCGGGTCGAGGGCGAAAAAGCGATAGCCTTCTTGTCCTTGCAACAGCGCCGGAATTCGATTTTCCGGGAGCGGATGCTTGGCGACGACGACGATGCGCTCCTTGACTTCGCCTCCCTTCCAGCGTTGCCGAAAGAACTCAAGCTCGCGCCGGCACCACTCCCGATCCAGCCAGTTGTTGGACAGGATCGCAACGAACAGCGCCGAGGCGGCGAGCGCCTCCTCGATGCGCGGTTCGAACTGATGAGCGCGCTCGACCCCCCTCGTATCGCGCCACAGCGTGATCCGGCCTCCGCCGAGCTGGCTCAGCTCGTAGCGCAGTTGCTCGTCAAGAAAGGTGACGAAGCCCTTGGCGTCGGCGCCCGGCGGAGCCTCGTCGTCGGCGCGCGCATAGGAGATGAAAGCCTGAACCGACACGGAGGGCTCGCCGATCAATCCTCTGAGCGCGCACGATTTTGCGAATGTTTAGCTTTCAACGCAAGGGCGTTCCGACAACGCCGGCAAGCGCGCACTGCACCGCGATCTGATAGGATCGCGGCGATCCTGCCGACCATGACCGGGACCCCGCCATGAAGATCACCGACGTGACCCTGACCCTGTTCTCCTGGGACGACATCCCGTCGGTTGCCTATGGCGCGCACACGGCGCGCCCGAGCGGCCGCAGCGAATTGGGATTGCTCGCGCTCGACACCGACGAGGGCGTGACCGGCCACGCCTTTCTCGGCACCTCGTCGAACCCGGCGAGCCTCGACGGCCCCGGCCTCATTCGCTTTCTGAAGCCGATCGTGCTGGGCCGGGACCCGCTCGACCGCGAGCGCCTGTGGCAGGCATTGTGGGGACGCTCGCGCGTCGCCTCGATCCGTGCGATCGGCGCCGTCGACGTGGCCCTGTGGGACCTTGCCGGCAAGGCGGCGGGGATGCCGATCCATCGCCTCCTCGGCTCCTATCGCGACCGCGTCCCGGCCTATGCGAGTTCGGAGGTGCACGCCTCGCGCGAGGCTTATGTGACGCAGGCGCTGTCGTTCAAAGCGGCCGGCTGGCCCGCCTACAAGATCCACCCGCCGCAATCCTGGCGCGAGGATATCGCGGTGTGCCGGGCGGTGCGCGAGGTGGTCGGCGACGACTACCGGCTGATGCTTGATTCGACCTGGAGCTACCGCTACGAGGAAGCGCTCCGGGTCGGTCGCGCCATCGAGGAACTGGGCTTTTACTGGTATGAGGACCCGCTCGCCGACCAGGATCTCTACAATTACGTCAAATTGAAAGAAAAGCTCGACATCCCGATCCTGGCGACCGAATATCCGATCGCCGGGCTTGATTCCTATGTTCCGTGGATCCTGCACCGTGCCACCGACTTTCTGCGCGGCGACGTTGCGGTCAAGGGCGGCATCACCACCCTCGTCAAGACCGCCCATCTGGCGGAAGCCTTCCGCCTCAATTTCGAGGTCCACCACGGCGGCAACTCGCTGAACAATTTCGCCAATCTGCACGTCATTCTAGCGATCCGGAACTGCGAGTATTTCGAGGTCCTGTTGCCCGACGCGATGCAGAAATACGGGCTCGCCGAGGACATCGCCGTCGACCGCGACGGCTTTGTCCACGCGCCGCAGAAACCCGGCCTTGGCGCCGAAATCGACTTCGCCTTGATCGAGCGCAAGAAGACCGCGGTGTTGCGCTGAGCACCTGTTCGAGTTCTGGATTCTTACCCAGCCGCTGCGCTATTCCGCCCTATGGAAGGGTGCGGTAGCGGCAGAGAGGAGAAGAAGATGGATCGGGTCGCGGGCAAGGTGGCGCTGGTGGCGGGGGCGGGAGGCGGCATCGGCGGCGCCGGGGCGCTGGCTCTGGCACGCGAGGGGGCGGCGGTGCTGTGCACCGACATCGAGGCGGCTGCG
>DATFCQ010000411.1:0-24758 GCA_035252905.1 Allostellaceae bacterium
GGCGCGGCGCTACGTCAAGAGCCGCCGCGAGCGGGTCGACGGCTTTGTCGACCGCCATTTCACGGCGGGGGGCAGCCTCGTCCTGCACCGCCGCGTCATCGGCTGGGATCTGCTGCGCGCCCCGGCCAATCTGTTTTTGAGCGCCCCGGCGCTCGCGGTCATGCTGTCCGGTCGGGCGGCGCGGCGGCTCGGCCATCGGCGGCTCGCCGAGTGGCTCGGCGCGCGCCGCATCCTGCTCGACACCGCCTTGTCGCGCGAGATTGAATGGCTGGTCACGACCGAATTGCTGGAACTCCCCTGCGTCCAGCGGGGGCGCATGACCACCCGCGACGCGCTCGCCGAAACCATCCTCGGCGATCCGCGGGCGGCGCGGCGCCTCGCCGTCCCGTTCTCCGGTCCCGACTCCCCCGGGGCGGCGGAGTTGCGGCAGCGTCTCTACGGCGCGATCGCCTCCTATGCCGGCACGCGCGCCGCGGTCGCCGAGATCGCCACCGGGATCGCCGCTGCCGGCGTCGGCGTGCTCGTGGTCAAGCAGGCGACCCCCGGCCTGATTACCCTGGGCTCGGCGCTCGCCACCGCGATCGCGCAGCAATCGGCGATCGCCGCCTTCCCGCTCGGCGCCTGGCTCGGCAGCATCTGGTACGGCTGGTACCCGGTCGCCGCCGGCCCCGGCCTGACGGCGGTGACCATCGGCGGTGCGCTCGCCGCCGGCACCCTGTTGTCGGCCTTCTCCGGCATCGCGACCGATCCGCTGCAGCGCCGCCTCGGGGTGCACCGGCGCCGGCTGCAGCGGCTGCTCGACGCATTGGAAAGCGCGCTGTGCGACGAGCGCGCCGAGCCGCTTGCCTTGCGCGACCATTACGTCGCGCGCCTCTTGGATCTCCTCGATTACGCCGCGATGCTGTGGCGGCTGACCCATGCGTGAGCAGTGCCCGTTCCAGGAGCGTGCCCCTGTCATTGGAGGAGCCCCCGGGTCCGTGCTTTGCGCGGCCCTCCGCGACGAAGCAATCTCGATCCGGGTCCTTGCGTCCGACGAGATTGCCTCGCTGCGCTCGCACTGCTAGACACGGTACTAATGGCGCAAAAAGCTGGAACTGCCGATCTTCCGCTGCATGGCGGACGTGTCCCGGGGTGGCTGGCCGACCGGATGACCCGCCTGGGTGCAGTGATCAGCCAGGCTATTGTCCATCACTACGGGCGCGACGAGCTGTTGCGGCGTCTCGCCCACCCCTTCTGGTTCCAGTCGTTCGGCGCCGTCATAGGCATGGACTGGCACTCCTCGGGGATTACGACGAGCGCTATCGGAGCGCTGAAGCGCGGGCTGGCGCCGCTCGGGAACGAGCTTGGGGTTCATGTCTGCGGCGGACGAGGGAAGCATTCTCGGCAGACTCCGCACGAGCTGATCGCGCTCGGCGATCGAATCGGGTTTGACGGCAGAGCACTGGCAAAAGCGAGCCGGCTTGTGGCCAAGGCCGACAGCGCCGCGGTGCAGGATGGGTTCGAGCTTTATCTGCATGGCTTCATCGTGACCGATGACGGCCAATGGACTGTGGTTCAGCAGGGCATGGATGGCGAGCGACGGCAGGCGCGCCGGTATCATTGGCTGTCGCAAGGGCTCAAGAGTTTCATCGAAGAGCCGCACGCTGCGATCGACGGACCCGGCCAGGGCGAAATCATCAATCTGACCGATCACCGGGCTGCGCGGTCCCGGACTGTGCAGATCGATCTTCTGCAGGCCCTGGGCCCGGATGGAATCGCCCGCGAATTGCGGGTCTTGGAAGCTGGCGATCCGGAACCGACCCGATCGCCGCAGCCGGACCAGGCCTTGCTGCCGCATCTGGTCATGCCGCCGCATCACGAGGTGCGCCCGAGCGACATATTCGAGCGCCGCTTGCGCGGCAGTCTGGCAGCGGCCGCGGATCGCGGCCCGGTGGATTTTTCCGAGCTCTTGCTGATTCCCGGCGTGGGGCCGCGCACCGTACAGGCGCTGGCCATGGTTGCCGAGGTGGTGCATGGCGCGCCTTGCCGCTTCACCGATCCGGCGCGGTTCTCCTTTGCCCACGGAGGCAAGGACCGGCATCCCTTCCCGGTTCCGCTGCGCGTGTACGACCAAACCATCCAGGTACTGAAATCGGCGGTGCAGAAAGCAAAATTGGGGCGCGAGGAGGAGCTCGCTGCGCTCAGGCGGCTCGACGAGCAGGCCCGACGGCTTGAGCGCCACGCCTCGGGTCCTGTCGTTCGGGATCTGATCGCGCAGGAGAGGCAGCGCTCCCCGTCCTATGGCGGGCAAAGCGTCTTCGGATCGGAGCACGGTCGATCTTCGGCCCGAATTCGGGATCGCGACAGTCACTAGAGCCCGATATGCCCACCCCGTTGCTTCTGCTGCAGGGCGTCAGCCTGAGCTTTGGCGTGACGCCGCTCCTTTCCGACGCCGCGTTGTCCGTTGCGGCCGGCGACCGCATCTGGCTGGTCGGCCGGAACGGCTCCGGCAAATCCACCTTGCTGCGAATTGCCGCGGGGCTGGTGCCGCCCGACAGCGGAGAGCGCTTCGTCCAGCCCGGCGCGACCATTCAGTATCTGCCGCAGGAACCGGATGTGTCCGGCTTCGCCAGTACGCTGGCCTATGTCGAGTCGGGATTTGGCGCCGCAGCGGCCGAGGGTCGGCATCGTGCGCTGTCCCTGCTCAAGGAGCTCGGCCTCTCCGGCAACGAGGACCCCGCCTCCCTGTCCGGCGGCGAGGCGCGTCGCGCCGCCCTGGCCTACGCGCTGGCGCCCGCGCCGGATGTCCTGCTGCTCGACGAGCCGACCAATCACCTCGACCTGCCGGGCATTGAATGGCTCGAGCGCGAACTGGCCGGCATGCGCTCGGGCATCGTATTGATCAGCCACGACCGCCGGCTGCTCGAGCGGATCTCGCGCACAACGATGTGGCTCGACCGCGGAATCACCCAGACCCTCGACAAAGGGTCCGCGGCGTTCGAGCCGTGGCGCGATGCGATCCTCGAGCAGGAAGCGAGCGAGCAGCGCAAGCTCGGCCGCAAGATCGCGATGGAAGAGGATTGGCTGCGCTACGGGGTCACGGCGCGGCGCACGCGCAACCAGCGGCGGCTTGCCGAATTGCATGCGCTCCGCAGGAAGCGCCGGGAGCACCGCGCCGCGCTCGGCAGCGTCCGGCTGGAAGCGGCTCAGGCCGATCTGTCCGGCCGGCTGGTCGCCAGCGCCCAGGGCATTGCCAAATCCTATGGCGACCGCCCGATCGTGCGCAATTTTTCGACACGGATCCTGCGCGGCGACCGGGTCGGCCTTGTCGGCCCCAACGGCGCCGGGAAGACGACCCTGCTCAATCTGCTGATCGGCGCGCTCGCGCCCGACGAAGGCGAGGTCCGGCTCGGCACCAACCTCGCGCCGGTCACCCTCGATCAGCGCCGCGAAACGCTCGATCCGGAGCAGAGCCTGTCCGAGGCATTGACCGGCGGCAGCGGCGACAGGGTGACGATCGGAGGCCAGAGCCGGCACGTGGTCGGCTATATGAAGGACTTTCTGTTCCGCCCCGAGCAGGCCCGCACTCCGGTCGGCGTGCTGTCCGGCGGCGAGCGCGCCCGGCTCACCTTAGCGCGCGCCTTCGCCCGGCCGTCCAACCTGCTGGCGCTCGACGAACCGACCAACGATCTCGATCTGGAGACCCTCGACCTGTTGCAGGAAAAGCTGGCCGAGTATCCCGGCACGGTGCTGCTGGTCAGCCACGATCGCGACTTTCTCGATCGCGTCGTGACGTCGGTCATCGCCAGCGAAGGCAACGGGCGCTGGGTCGAGTATGCCGGCGGCTACACCGATATGCTGGCGCAGCGGGCAGAAACCGATCGCAACAGGCCGGCGGCAAAGCGCGCGCCCAAGGGAGCGCGCCCGGCGACAGGGCGACCGGTCGCCGGGTTGCGCAGGTTGAGCTTCAACGATCGACGTGCGCTGGAGGTGTTGCCGGCACGGATCGCGGAATTGCAGGCTCAGATTGCCGGGCTGAACGCCGTTCTGTCCGATCCGGGTTTGTATGCGCGCGACCCGGAACGGTTTGGCGCGACGGCCGAGGCGCTGGCCGCCGCGCGGCATGAGCTGGCCGCGGCCGAGGAGCAATGGCTGAGCCTGGAAATAGTGCGCGAGGAGATCGAAGGCGCAGAACCGAAGTCTTGATCTCCGCTCAACCCTTCGATGCGGCATTGAACGGCGACGGGCCGCCCGCATCGACCATTTCGGGAGCGTCGCCATGACCAAGCAAATTCGCTTCAACGCCTTTGACATGAATTGTGTCGGTCACATCCAACACGGGATGTGGACCCATCCGCGGGACCGCTCGGTCGATTACAACACATTGGAATATTGGCAGGACCTGGCGCGCCTCGCCGAGCGCGGCAAGTTCGACGGGATCTTTTTGGCCGATATTGTCGGTGTCTATGATGTCTACGAGGGAAGCCCGGGGGCATCGATCGTCAACGCCGTCCAGATCCCGGTCAACGACCCGATGATGGTCGTGCCGGTGATGGCGGCGGTGACGGAGCATATCGGCTTCGGCGTGACTGCCAACCTGACCTACGAGCCGCCTTATCTGTTTGCCCGGCGGCTGTCGACGCTGGACCATCTGACCCGGGGCCGGATGGGCTGGAATATTGTGACCGGGTATCTCGACAGCGCGGCGCGCGGCATGGGGCTGTCGGTCCAGCCCGATCACGATCAACGCTATGATGTGGCCGACGAATACATGGCCGTTGTCTATCGGCTGTGGGAAGCAAGCTGGGAAGATGACGCGGTCTTGCGCGACAAGGCGAACCGCATTTTTGCCGACCCGGCCAAGATCCATCGCGTGCGGCATATCGGTCGCCACTACCAGGTGGACGCGATTCATCTGACGGAGCCGTCGCCGCAGCGGACGCCGGTGCTGTATCAGGCCGGTTCTTCGACCCGGGGACGCGAATTTGCCGCAACGCATGCGGAATGCATCTTCGTGAATGGGCCGGACAAGCAGATCACCCGCGGCATCGTCGCCGATATCCGGGCCCGCGCCGAGGCGCACGGGCGAAATCCGCACGACGTCCTGATCTTCCTCGGCCGCACCGCGGTCGTCGGCCGGACGCGCCGCGAGGCCGAAGAAAAATACCGGGAATATCACCAATATGCGAGCATCGAGGGGGCGCTGGCGCACTTCTCCAGCTCGACCGGCATCGACCTGTCGCGCTATGGAATGGACGAGCCGATCCGGTACGTGAAGAACGACGCCATGAACTCGGCGGTGGAGGCGATCACCAGACTGAGCGCGGAGCCGTGGACCTTGCGGCGGATCATCGGGCAGATGGGGCTGGGCAGCCGTACCCCGCCGATCGTCGGCTCCGCCGAGGAGGTGGCCGACGCGCTGATTGCCTGGGTCGAAGAAACCGGCATTGACGGCTTCAATCTGAGCCGCATCGTCACGCCGGAGAGCTTGCGGGATTTTGTCGATCTGGTCGTGCCGATCCTCCAGGAACGCGGTGTCCACAAGCGCGACTATCCGCCCGGCACGCTGCGCGAGAAGTTGTTCGGTCATGCCCGGCTGCCGGCGACGCACCCGGCGGCCGGGCATCGGCGGTCGCGGCGCGGCGATCCGATGTGATCGAGAACCGCTTCAGCTTTGATGACCCTGCGGCAATTGGACGATGCACGCCCAGTGAGCGTGGCAGGATGAGCGCATGAACTCCCGCTCCGCAGCCCATGCCGCGCCCATGCCTGCTTCCGGTCCCCGCCCGCCGGCCGCGCTCTACGTGGCCGGGCCGTTCAGCATGGGCTATGTCGATTTCTTCACGTTCCTGATCCCCCTCTATGGGCTGTCGCTGGGGCTCGACGCCTCGGAGATTGGCCTCCTCGTCGGCGCCAGATCCATCCTCGCGCTGTTCTTGTCGATTCATATCGGGGTCCTGATGGACCGCTTCGGGACGCGAGCCGTCGCGCTTGTGTTCGTCTGGGCCGGGATGGCGTTGGCGCCGTTGTTTCCGCTGGCGACCGGATTCTGGGCGCTGTTGTTCCTGCAGTTGGTCAATGGCGCCGCCGTTTCCTTCGCCTGGTCGGGTGCGCAGACGCTGATTGCCCAACTCACCGAAGGCGATGCCAAGTATATCGGCCGGTTCAGCTTCTTCGCCCGGCTCGGCTCGACCTCCGCGCCGATCGTCGCGGGGGCGGTTTGGGATCTCGGCGGCGCGTGGCCGGCCTACCTGCTCGGCTCCGCGTGGGGTGCGATCCTGACGATCGCGCTACTCCGGACTCGGGAGGCGGAATTCTTCACGCCGCGACCGGCGAGCGGAACGAACCGGAGCCGGTTCCGCGCCCGCGACGCCTGGCCCCGGGCGTCCGACTACGTCAGCGCGATCAAGCTGATTGCGATCCCCGCAGTAGCGGTGTCAATGGCCGTCATTTCGCTGCGCAACACGACATACAGCCTCCAGACCTCGGTTTATGTCGTTTATCTTGACCAGAGCGCGCTCGTCGGCACCACCATCGGCATGCTGTTCGCCGGCTCGGAAATCGCCAGCGGGTTCGGCGCCTTGTTTGCCGGCCGCGCGATGCGGCTGGGCAATCCGCAACGCACGATGCTGAGCGGGACCCTGCTCTCGATTCTATTGATTGCTGCGACGCCGCTGCTGGGCGGGTTGTTTGGCGTGCTGCTGCTGTTTCAGGTCGCGCGCGGCTGGCTCGAAGGCGTGATCCAGCCGGTCATCCTGTCGGTGCAGGCGCGCGCCGTCGGCCGTCACCAGCAGGGCGCGGTGGTTGGGTTGCGTCAGACCGGGCAGCGGCTCAGCTCGATCCTGATCCCGCCCGTCATGGGCGGGATCGCCGACCGCTTCAGCACAAGCCAAAGCTTTCTGATTTACGCGGCCTTCATGGTGCCGCTCTGCGGCCTGCTTGCGCTCGTCATCCGTCGCCTGCAGCGGCCCGCCAGCGGAAAGGCCTCCGATCTGCCTGCCAGGGAAGGTCCCTGAAACACAGCCCAAACCCGACGGCTTCCACGCCGGCTCCTACAGCACCTGGTACACATCCCACGACTCGCGCGCCGCCGTCACCAATAGGTTCCTATCCTCGGCCAGCAATAGGCGTTCGGCGACCAGTCGATCCGCGGCCTCGGCCAGTCGTGCCACCCAGGCGTCACGCGATGGGTAGCGCGCTTCGAGCGACGGCCGCGGATCGTCGGCACGCTGCCTTTCGGCTTCGGTCTGCGCGAACGGGATCATCGAACCCTGAACGGTGAACAGTTCACCCTCGCCATAGCCGCTCGCGCGCAGCGACCAGCCGACATGCGTGGCTACAGGTGCGGCGAGCAGCGGGTGGCGGATGCCGCCGAGAGTGTTGCCGTCGGTATCCGTCGCCTGCACGAACACCGGATAGGCCGTGCTCTCGATCGGCGGCTCAACCGAGTGGTCGCGCAGCCGCAGCTCGTTCAAGACGTTCGGGAAGTTCACCTGCGGCAGCCTGGGAAATGTCTCGCGCGCCTCTGCGAGCGGCACCAGAGTACCGGCGGCGCGCGACGGGAACCGACTGTCGGGCGGCGCGATGCCGTCCTCCACCCACTCGACCAGCGCGACCAGCAGCGCGCGCATGAACGCGCCGTAGCCGAGCCGATTGCCGGGCAGCTGCATGACCGGCTTGGCCAGGGGTCGGAACGCCGCATGCGGCACGCCGCTCACCGTATAGAGCCGCACCTCGTCCGGCATGGCCATATCGGCGCCGCTCGTGTCGGTCGCGACCAGGGAGCTGCGCGCCTGCCAGAAGTCGCTTTCGGTGTCGAGATGCAGCACTTTCGGGCATACGCCGGCCTCGCGGGCGCGCTGCAGGATGCCGCCGCTGCGGCCGCTGATCGGATCGTTCACGGTCGGATAGCTGAACGGGAACTGGTCGTCGCCGTAGGAGTGATCCTCGTGCTGGCGCGAATAGCGACCCGCCTGCGCAAACGGCCAGTTGACGCAGGTGCGGCGCGACCCCGCCACGACGGGAAGGATGCCGTCGAACACCCGGCGTCCGGCAAGATCCTCGTTGAACCCGAGATGCACCAGATCGCGCAGCACGCGGCCGCTCTGCGAGATGCCGAAACCGAGCGCATGGCGAATGCGCGGCCGCTCCCGCGGCGCGAGCGGATTGTCCTGTGTTGCGTAGCGCAAGAACGAAACGAGGTCGCGGATCGCGGCGAAGCCGATGCCCATCACGATCGGATCGCGCGCGCGGTAGATGAACTCGAAGATCGCGCCGCGGTCGAAGCCCGGTGCGGTCGGCCGCGTGATCTCGACATGGCGGTCGTCGAGCAGACGCCACGCGAGGCCGGGCGGCGTGGCGCGCGGATCGGCCTCGCGCTCCCGCACCGTCAGCGTCGCACCGGCCGGGTCGGCAACCGGATAGACTAGCGTGCCGACGAAGCGCTCTTCGGACAGCTCCCGGACGTTGCCGTCGCCGAGCAGCCCGGTGGCCTCTGCGATGAACTCCTCCCGCACCATGCCGGTGATGCCGGGGAGGATGGGAAAGCGCGCCGTCAGGCGATCGGTGCCGGGCGGCACGTCACCCTGCCAGCCGCTCCATACCACCGTAAATCCGCGCCGCATCAGGAAGCCGCTGCCGGCGTGCTGGGGGTGTCCGCCCTCCGGTGCGCCGTTGAGCCGCGGCAGGATCGGCTGGTTGCCGCGATTGGGCACGTCGTATACGAGGCACCCGTTGCCGCGATCGAGATCGAGCGGCTTCAGGATGCGGAAGTCGCTCTGATACGCGACGTGACCGTGGGCGTTGCGTGCGGCCCTGTCGAGATTGACGATACCGGCATTCAGGCGATGTGTCGGATCGAGTTCGCCGAAGACTGTGCCGTGCAGCCGCTCATAGGCCCCCGCGGCGCCGAATTCCGTGCCGCCGAACACGGGCGCTTCCCGCTCGGTCACCTCGATCCGCTGCACACTGCCGCCTGTGGCCATGGTGTCCTCACGCGCGGGCCCGTCATTGGTGGGGAGGTTAGCAACCCTGCAGGGCCACCGGAAGGGCGCTTCCGTAAGGACGGCCTCTCCGGCTCCGGTCGGGTTGCGCTCCGAGGCGTGCCAAGAAAGCAAGCTTTCGTTGACAAATCAGCATTGATGGTGTAAACTTTTGCAAGCTGAGGCGGGCAGAATCAGATTCTTTCACGCTTCCCGGAAAGCCATTGACCGACAAGGTGATACCCCTGTTTTTCACCTGCAAAATCAGGCGGAACAGGCGGGTCTCGGATGTCGCAAAAGGCCCGCTCGGACGGGCGGAAAAGCCTTTGGCCCCCGCGCAGGCGCCAGGGAGTATGCAAATCTCCAAAAGACCAGGATTTTCAGCATCTCACCCGTCGTCCCCGCGAACGCGGGGACCCAGGGGCCGCAGGGCGGAAAGCCTTGATACATGGCCCCTGGATGCCCGCTTTCACGGGCATGACGGGATAAAGGCGTGAGGATTTGTACGTACCTTAAGCAAGATTCTGCTGGTTCATACACACGCAGTCCCGTTCCCCGTCAGCCCGTGGGCCTTCAGCCCACGGGCTTGTCCCGTGGGGAAGGCCGGGATCCACCCTTCCGCGTTATAAGCCGGCGCTCATGGGTACGAAAGGGCTGCGCCTGAAAGGTTCGGGGCAGCGGAGCCGTGGGTCCCGGGCTTCGCCGGGACGACAAGGAGTATTGGACCGTGCATAACGATGTGTGTGCCAACCCACGAAATCCTGCCATGAAAATCGGCCATTTTCAGCGATCCTGATTCGCCGCAGGCGCTGGTTGGCTGCTTAGCGCGCCGGCGGGGGGCAGCGCATTCCGCCATTTTCACTTTATGGGCACCCTCATCCTTTTCCGCCGTCAGGCTCGCGGACGTGGGCACGCGGGATCTGTCCGGAACGGCCCGCCGGGGCGCGTGTTCGCCGGGTGAGCCGGCGCCCGTGCCGGCCCGAGCCTGCCGATAGGTGCGGAGGACAAGAATGGCGACCACTGCGGCCGATGTGCTGATCGAAACCCTGATCGATTGCGGCGTCAGGGTCGTCTTCGGTCTGCCGGGGGACGGCATCAACGGTCTGATGGAAGCCTTGCGCACCCGCCAGGACCGCATCCGCTTCATCCAGGTGCGCCACGAGGAAGCCGCGGCCTTCATGGCCTGCGGCTACGCCAAATGGACCGGCCGGCTCGGCTGCTGCCTCGCCACCTCCGGGCCGGGCGGCATCCATCTGTTGAATGGACTCTACGACGCCAAGCTCGATGGCGCGCCGGTCGTCGCGGTCACCGGATTGCAGTTCCACGATCTCGTCCACACCGACACCCAGCAGGATGTCGAGCTCGACAAAGTGTTCATGGACGTGGCGGTCTACAATTCGCGGGTGATGGGGCCGGCGCATGTCCGCAACGTCACCGAACTCGCCTGCCGTACCGCGCTCGCCTATCGCGGCGTTGCCCATGTGACGATCCCGACCGATGTGCAGTCGTTGCCCTGCAGCAGCGACGCGCGCTCGGAGCGCAACGTCCCCGGCCATGTCTCGACGGTCATGGCGGAAAGCGGGCATGTGCCGACCGAGGCGCAGTTGCGGCGCGCCGCCGAGGTGTTGAACGCCGGCCGCAAGGTCGTAATCCTGGCCGGGCGCGGCGCGCTCGGCGCCGGCACCGAATTGTCATTGATCGCCGACCTGCTCGCCGCGCCGGTGGCAAAGCCCCTGCTCGGCAAGGGCGCGCTCGGCGACCTCCACCCGCACTCGGTCGGCGGGGTCGGGTTATTGGGGACGCGGCCGGGCCAGGAGGTGCTCGAAACCTGCGACACCCTCCTGATCGTCGGTAGCTCCTTTCCCTATGTCGAATTCTATCCCAAGCCGGGCCGCGCCCGCGGCGCCCAGATCGACATCGACCCGGCGCGGATCGGTCTGCGCTTTCCGGTCGAGGCGCCGCTGGTCGGCGACAGCGTCGCCGCCCTGCGCCGACTGATCCCGCTGATCGAACGCAAGACCGACCGCTCGTTCCTCGAACGCGCCCAGGGGATGATGACGGAGTGGCGGGAGCTCATGGAAGAGCGCGGCACCCGCCGCGACATGCCGATGAAGCCGCAGGTCGTTGCCCACGAACTCAACAAATTGCTGCAGCCCGACGCGATCCTCGCCACCGATTCCGGCACGATCACGACCTGGGCGGCGCGCCATGTCGACATGCGCGCCGACATGATGTTCTCGTGCTCGGGCAACCTGGCGACGATGGCCTGCGGCCTGCCTTACGCGGTCGCCGCTGCGGTCGCCTATCCGAGGCGCCAGGTCGTCGCCTTTGTCGGCGACGGCGGGCTGACGATGCTGATGGGCGAGCTCGCCACCTGCGTCAAATACGGGCTCAACGTCAAGATTGTTGTCATCAAGAACAACACCCTGGGCCAGATCAAGTGGGAGCAGATGGTGTTTCTCGGCAATCCCGAATTCGGCTGCGCCCTGCAGCCCATTGACTTTGTCGCCGTCGCCCGCGCCTGCGGCGCCGAAGGGCTGCGGATCGAGGACCCGGCCGAATGCGGGTCGGTGCTTGAGCGGGCGCTCGCCCGGCCGGGTCCGGTTCTGATCGAGGCCCTGGTCGATCCGAACGAGCCGCCGATGCCGCCCAAGGCGACGTTGAAGCAGTTGCGCCATTTCACCGAGAGCCTGGCGCGCGGCACCCCGAACCGCGGCAGGATCGCCCTGACCGTTGCCTCTGACACCGTGCGGGAGTTGGTCTGATGACGGCCGGGCAATCGCAAACAATCGTCGTCACCGGCGCTTCGGCCGGGGTCGGGCGCGCCGTGGCGCACGCCTTCGCCGCTCGCGGCGCCCATATCGGGCTGATTGCCCGCGGCGCCGACGGGCTTGCCGGCGCCGCCGCCGAGGTCGAGGCCAAAGGCGGGCGGGCCTTGATCCTGCCGACCGACGTCGCCGACCCGCAGGCGGTCGAGGCCGCCGCCGCCAAGACCGAGGAGACCTTCGGCCCGATCGAGATCTGGGTCAATGTCGCGATGGCGACGATCTTTGCCCCGGTCGCCGAGATCACCCCCGAAGAATTCCGCCGCGCCACCGAAGTCACCTATCTCGGCAGCGTCTACGGCACGATGGCGGCCCTGCGCCGCATGAAACCGCGCAACCGCGGTACGATCGTGCAGATCGGCTCCGCCCTCGCCTATCGCGCAATCCCGCTGCAAGCGGCGTATTGCGGCGCCAAATTCGCGATCCGCGGCTTTATCGAGAGCCTGCGCTGCGAATTGTTGCACGACAAATCCGACATCCACTTGGCGATCGTCCAGATGCCGGCCCTCAACACGCCGCAATTCAACTGGGCGCGCAACAAGATGAAGCAGCGCCCGCAGCCGGTGGCGCCGATCTTTCAGCCCGAGGTCGCGGCGCGCGCGGTCCTGTTCGCGGCCGACAGCCGGCGCCGCGAGGTCTGGGTCGGCCGCTCGACGGTCAAGGCGATCCTCGGCAACCGCCTCGCGCCCGGATTGCTCGATCATTATCTCGCACGCACCGGATACAGCGGGCAATTGAGCGAGGAAGCGGCCGATCCGAACGCGCCCGACAATCTGATGACCCCGGTGCCGGGCGATCCCGGCACGCATGGGCGCTTTGATTCCCGCGCCACCGACAACGCCCCGCAATTGTGGGCGACCCGGCACCGCACCGCCCTGGTTTCGGGTCTGTCGGCATTGGCCGCCGGTCTCGCCGGCGCCGGCCTCGCCGGCCTCTTGTCGTCCGGGCAGCATAAAGCAGAGGCGCAACCCTGATCGGAGGATCACGATGACGACCCCGTTCGTGCCGTTTCCGCCGATCGAGAAGATCGGCACAATCGGCGACCGGCGCAGCGCGGCGCTGGTTGCGGCCGATGGGACCGTGAGCTGGTGGTGCCTGCCGAATTATGACGGCCCGACCCTGTTCGGTTGCCTGATAGACCCCGGCAAGGGCGGGTCCTGGCGGCTCGGCCCGAAGGGGCTCAATTTCGGAAAGCAATCCTATCTCGGCGACAGCGCCGTTCTGGTCACGCATTGGGAGGAAGAGGGCGCCGTCCTCGAACTGACCGATGCGATGCTGTGGCCCGAAAACAACCGCTCCGCGGGCCGCGAGGACCGGCGCGTATTACTGCGGCGGCTGCGCTGCCTCGAAGGCACCGCGCAGTGCACGATGCATCTGGAGCCGCGCCGCGATTTCGGCGAGCCCGCACAGGTCAGCAGGGACGCCGCCGGCGGCGAGTTCGTCCTCGACGGCCTGCGGCTTGGCCTGTGGCTGTCAAGACCGCTATTGGCGCAGGCGGACGGGCCGAGCGCCGCCTTCGATCTGGCGCCGGGCGAAGAGGTCTGGGCGATCCTCGGCCCCGGCGAGAACAACGCCGGGTGGACCCGGGAACAGGCGCAGCAGGCGCTCGACGAAACCTTGTCTTATTGGCGCAAATGGGCGGCGCAGCTCGACTGTCCCGGCCCGCGCGGGGACCGGATCCAGCGCTCGGGGATCGCCGCGCACCTGCTCGCCTATGCGCCGAGCGGCGCGCTCGTCGCTGCCCCCACCTGCTCGTTGCCCGAGCGTATCGGCGGCCCGCGCAATTACGATTACCGCTATGCCTGGATCCGCGACGCCTCGTTGTCGGTCGAGCTTTTGTCGTTGCTCGGCGCGACCGGAGAGGCGCGGCATTATCTCGATTGGCTCGTGACGCTCGAACCCGGCGACAAGATGCCGCTGCAGGTCGTCTACCGCATCGATGGCAGCCGCGATCTCGAACAGACCGAGCGCAAAGGACTGGCCGGCTATCGGCAATCGTCGCCGGTGCGGCTCGGCAACCAGGCGGCGGAGATGATGGAGCGCGGCTCGTTCGGATTTCTCGCCGATTGCATGCTGGCCTATCTGGAGGCGGGCGGCGAATGGCGCGACGAATACTGGCATCTGTTGCGCAAGCTGGCCGACTTCACGGCGACGCAGTGGCGCCGGGAGGACGCCGGGATCTGGGAACTCTCCCCCGAGCAGCACTTTGTCGCCGGCAAAGTCATGACCTGGGTCACCCTCGACCGCGCGCTGCGCATCCATCAAAAGCTCGGCCGCCACGAGAGCGTCGGAACCTGGCGGCAGACCATGGCGGAGATCCATGACGCGGTGCTGCGCTCCGGCTGGAACGAGGAGCGGCACAGCTTTCGCCAGAGCTTTGGCGAGGAGGCGGTCGATGCGGCGCTGTTGCTGATGCCGCTTTACGGGTTTCTGCCGGTCGACGATCCCCGAATCTGCGCCACCGTGGACCGTATTGCCGAAGCCCTGATGGTCAACGGCTTTGTCCATCGTTTCGATGCGAGCATGGTGCGCGGACAGCCGGATCTGCCGCTCGGCGAGGCCGAGGGCGCCTTTCTGATGTGCACCTTCTGGCTCGCGCATTTCTATGCCTTGCGCGGCGAGCGGGAGCGCGCCGATGCGCTGCTGCGGCGGGCCGAAGAGGTGGCCGGGGCGCTCGGCCTCTATTCCGAGGCCATCGACGCCCGCTCCGCCGCCTTTCTCGGCAATACGCCGCTGTTGTTCAGCCAGGCCGAATACGCCAAGGCGGCTCTCGCTCTCGCAAGGAGCGAGACGGAAACCGGGGGCGCGCGCGCCCCGTTTGCAGTGCAGAGCGGCAAGAGGTGAATGCGATGGCCGGCTATACGATCGTCGCCGTCTTTGACGACTACGGCAAGGCGCGCAGCGCCGTCCGCGAGATCGAAAGCAGCGAGACCGCCGGCGGCGAATTGAGCCTCGTCGCCAACAATGCCGGCGCCCGCTACGGCACCTTTCCGCAGCCGCACGGCGAACCGGGCGAGGCCGAGGGCGGGCTGTTGGCCCGGATCGGCGCCCTCACAATTCCCGGCATCGGTCCGGCCGTCGCAGCGGGACCGGCGGCGGCGCTGTTGCGCGGCCGGGGACTGGTCGGCGCTCTCGTCGGGATCGGCGTCCCGCGCGAGGAGGCCGAGCTTTACGCCGAGGCGGTCCGGCGCGGCGCAACCCTGGTGGCCGCCCGGGTCGCCGCCGCCGAGCGCGACCGCGTCTCCGGCATTCTCGAAAGCTGCGGACCGATCGCCGTTGCCGAGCGCGCGGCGGAATGGCGGCGCGAGGGCTGGCGGGGTTTCGACGCAAGCGGCAGTCCCCACCCCGGACCCTATTACGGCAGCGCCACGACGACGAGCGGGGCGCCGGCCGATCAGGGGATCTCCGCCGGCCGTCCGCCCGAGAGCGGCCCACCCGGCGGCTGGACGATCCGCCGGGAAGGCCCGATCGGCGCCGATTGGAACGAGCCCCGCGTCCGCACCTATCCGCCCGACGCGGAGGAGGAGATCTCCAATGGTACCGAATCCCTAGAATAAGAACCGACAATGGAGCAGCGCCGATCACCCCCGCCCCGGCCCTCCCCTCTCAAGGGGGAGGAGGTCCACTATAAACCCTCCCCCTTGATGGGGGAGGGAATGGGAGGGGGTGAACCCTATGAGTTTCGATCAGAGAGAGATGCGCCGCAGGCCGAGATCATCCCGCCCGCCGCCACCGCCGCGCTCGAACCCGCGACGGCGGCGAAGCTCGCGCGGCTGCGCTATGTCCGCGATGACAGGCCGGGGATCACCCGCCACAAGAGCAAAGGCGGCTTTGTCTATCGCAGGCCCGACGGCGAGCGCGTGCGCGACGCCGCGACCCTGAAGCGGATCCGCGCCTTGGCGATCCCCCCGGCATGGACTGCAGTGTGGATCTGCCCCGATCCGCAGGGCCATGTGCAGGCGACCGGACGCGACGCGCGCGGCCGCAAGCAGTATCGCTATCACCCGCGCTGGCGCACGGTCCGCGACGAATCGAAATTCGCCAAGATGCTGGTCTTCGGTCGCGTTTTGCCGTTGATCCGGGCGCGCGTCGCGGCCGATCTCGGGCGCAAGGGATTGCCGCGCGAGCGCGTGCTTGCCGCCATCGTCCGCCTGATGGAATTGACCCTGTTCCGCATCGGCAACCCGGAATACGCGAAGGAGAACAAGCATTTCGGGTTGACCACCCTGCGCGGCCGGCACATCGCCATCGAGGGCGCCCACATCCATCTGAATTTTCGCGGTAAGGGCGGCATCCGCTATGAAAGCGACATCAACGATCGCCGCCTTGCCAATATTATCAAGGGCTGTCGCGATCTGCCCGGTTACGAATTGTTCCAGTATCTCGACGCGGACGGCAACCGCCATACGGTCGATTCGGCCGACGTCAACGATTATCTGCGCGAGATCAGCGGCGAAGAGATCACGGCCAAGGATTTCCGCACCTGGGCGGCGACCAACCTTGCGGCGCTGGCCCTGCAGGAATTTGCCGAGTTCGACAGCGCGGCCGAGCGCCACAAGGCGATCCTGCGCGCCGCCGAGCAGGTCGCCAAACATCTCGGCAATACGCCGACGATCTGTCGGCGCTGCTACATCCATCCGGCGATCTTCGAGGGCTATCTCGACGGCACCTTGCTCGACAGCCTGCGGCAGCAGACCCACGCTTATCTGACGCAGAACATCAACGGGATGAGCGCCGAGGAGGCGGCGGTCACCGCCTTTCTGCAATTGCGCCTCGACGAATTGAAAACCGGCCATGCCGCGCCAGCCGGCGATGCGCGGAGCGAGCAACTGAACTGACCGCTCGTTGCGTTGTTGGCGTGCTGTGTGCCGGAGAGGCGCGGAGGGTTTGTTGGCCAGGATCAAGGTTGCGATCGTCGGCGCCGGGAATTGCGCTTCCTCGCTCGTGCAGGGCGTCGAATTCTATCGAAAAGCCCGCGGCAACGCGCCGATCCCCGGGATCATGCATTGGGAGATCGGCGGCTACCATATCGGCGACATCGAGTTTGTCGCCGCCTTCGACGTCGCCGCGGGCAAGGTCGGCCATGACCTTGCCGAAGCGATCCTGGCTCCTCCCAACAACACCGCGCGTTTTGCCGCCGTGCCGCCGCTTGGCGTCGAGGTCAGACGCGGCCCGACCCATGACGGGATCGGCCGCTACCTGCGCGGCACGGTCGTCGAAGCGCCGGCGGCGCCGGACGACGTCGCCGCGACGCTGCGCGCCAGCGGCAGCGAGGTCCTGATCTCCTACCTTCCGGTCGGGTCGGAAATCGCCTCGCGCTGGTACGCCGAGCAGGCGCTCGCCGCCGGCTGCGCCTTTGTCAATTGCATCCCGGTCTTCATCGCCAAGGACAGGGGCTGGCGCGAACGCTTCCGCAAGCGCGGGTTGCCGCTCGTCGGCGACGACGTCAAGAGCCAGGTCGGCGCCACGATCGTCCATCGCGTGCTCGCCACCCTGTTTCGCGAGCGCGGCGTCGCGGTCGACCGCACCTACCAGCTCAATTTCGGCGGCAACAGCGATTTCCAGAACATGCTCGAACGCGAGCGGCTGCAATCGAAAAAGCGGTCGAAGACCGATTCCGTGATCAGCCAGCTCGCCGCCCCTTTGTCCGACGAGGAGGCGCATGTCAGCCCGAGCGACTATGTGCCGTGGCTCGGCGACCGCAAATGGTGCTACATCCGCCTCGAGGGCACGAGTTTCGGCAATCTGCCGCTCAATTGCGAATTGAAGCTCGAAGTCTGGGATTCGCCGAATTCCGCCGGGGTCGTCATCGACGCAATCCGCTGCGCCAAGCTCGCCCTCGATCGCGGCGTCGGCGGGGCGCTCAAGGGCCCGTCGAGCTATTTCATGAAGAGCCCGCCCGCGCAGTTCACCGATTATGAAGCGCGGGCGCTGACCGAGGCGTTCATCCGCGGCGAGGACCATTCGGCAGAGGGCCGCAAGGTCGCGCGCGCCCGCAAGGCGAACGGCAAAGCCGCCGATGTCCCGGACCACGACGCGACACTCGGTCGCGAGGTCGCAGCAATCGAGAAAAGCCACGACTGAAAAGCTACCGGCCTCCATTCTTTGGGGAGGGCCGGCCTGCGGGCGACCCTTCGAGAACCTCAGGAGCCCGCGGTCCGGTCTCTGACGGCCGAGCGCGATTCATGCGAGCCATACCTATCCCCTGTCAGGTGTCGGGGTGGGGGCGAGCCGCTCAATAAAATAAAAATATATAAAATATAAGCAAAATATAAGCACTAGAACTTTTGCGCGCTCCCCGCGCATACTCCGCCTCCCCTTGCAACCAACCGCCGAGTTCTCGCGTTCGCCCCCTTCCTCTCCGTTTATGCCTTATAATGGTCCGCCCGGACCACCCGCGGCTGCCCGCCGGCAGCGCTCTCCCTGGTCGGAGGGGCCATGACCAAGCAACCCGTCAACCACGACATCATCGCGATCGGCGCCTCGGCCGGAGGGGTCGAAGCCTTGCAGACACTGGTCAGCGGTCTGCCTGCCGACCTGACAGCCGCGGTCTTTATCGTGCTGCATATCGGCCGCTCGCGCAGCGAACTTGCCCAGATCCTCGACCGGGCCGGGCCGCTGCCGGCGATGCCGGCGAAGAGCGGCGAGCGGATCGAAACGGGGCGCATCTATGTCGCGGTGCCGGACCGGCATCTGCTGATCCATGACAGCCATGTCTTGCTGCGGCGCGGCCCGCACGAGAATTTGAGCCGGCCGGCGGTCGATCCGCTGTTCCGCTCGGCCGCCTGCAGCTTTGGCGTGCGGGTGATCGGCGTCGTCTTGTCGGGCGCGCTCAACGACGGCACGGCGGGACTGCGGGCGGTCAAGCGCTGCGGCGGCCTTGCCGTCGTCCAGGACCCGGCCGACGCGGTGATGCGGGACATGCCGGAGAGCGCGTTGCGCTATGTCGCGGTCGATCATTGCGTGCCGGCATCCGCGATGGGGCCGCTCCTGGCCCGTCTCGCCGCAACCCCGGTGGGACGGACGCCAGAGATCCCGGCGGACATCCGTTTCGAAGCGGCGATTGCCGCGCAGGAGCTGAAAGACATGACGGCGAAAGAGCAACAAATCGGGAAACCTTCTCCCTTTAGTTGCCCCGAATGCGGCGGCACCCTGTGGGAGCTTGCTGACGGCAATATGCTCCGCTACCGTTGCCATGTTGGCCACGCCTACACTGCCGAAGCCATGCTCGCGGCCGGGACCGACGAGATCGACAAACTGCTGTCGCGCCTGTTGCGCTCTCACCGCGACCGGGCGGAGGTGGTGCGCCGCATGGCCGCGCTCGAACGCGAATTGCATCACGACAAAGAGGCCGATCGGCTGTTAGTGAGGGCGCGGGAATACGAAGAGAATGCCGAATTGATGCAGAGGCTCATCGCCCATCGGAACGGAGGCCCCCCCGCAGCGGGCGGGGGGTGACCGATCCGCGCACTGAAGAAGGCAGATGAACGAGAACGCGACGATCGTACCAGAAGACGAGCCTTCCGGGGGACGGCATAGACCGGGCTGTCCGGTCGTCGGCATCGGCGCCTCGGCCGGCGGCATCGAGGCGTTGCAGAAATTCCTGCCGGCCGTGCCCGATCCGCCCGACATGGCGTTTGTCGTGATCCTGCATCTCGCACCCGATCACGACAGCGCGCTCGCCCAGGTCCTGTCGCGCGCCGGCCGCCTTCCGGTCTCGGTCGCCGCGAACGGCGCCGCGATCGCGCCCAATCATGTCTATGTGATCCCGCCCCATGCAGTATTGACGATCGAGAACGGCCGCCTCCATCTCGCCGAGCCGGTCCAATCGCGGGTTTTCCGCAACAGCGTCGACACCTTTCTGGTCTCGCTCGCCCGCGACCAGGGCGAGAACGCCGCCTGCGTGATCCTGTCGGGCACCGGCAACGACGGCACCGTCGGCCTGCGCGCGATCAAGGAAAGCGGCGGGCTGACGCTCGCCCAGGCGCAGGCCGAATATGACGGCATGATGCGGAGCGCGCTCGCCACCGGGCTGGTCGATCTGGTGCTGCCGGTCGAGGCGATGCCGGCGAAGCTCGTCGGCCATTTCCGTCACCGCGACGACCTCGCCGCCCGCAAGGGGCCGGACGGCATCACCAGGGAGACGGCCGATTATCTGATGCAGATCTGCGCCGTGTTGCGCACCCGCACCGGTCACGAGTTCAGCGGCTACAAGGAGAGAACGCTGATCCGCCGGGTGCAGCGCCGCATGGAGGTCCTGCAGATCGACGCCGTGCCCGAGTTTCTCGACCGTTTGCGCCGGGACCCGCGCGAGGTCGATCTGCTGTTCCACGATCTGTTGATCGGCGTCACCAGCTTCTTCCGCGACCCCGAGTCCTTCGAGGCGCTGGAAAAACAGGTCATCCCGCGTCTGTTCGAGGGCAAGGGGGCGGACGACACGGTGCGGGTCTGGGTCCCCGGCTGCGCCACCGGCGAGGAGGCCTATTCGATCGCCATCCTGTTGCGCGAATACATGCCCCAATCCTGCGCCGCACCGAAGCTCCAGATCTTCGCCAGCGACATCGACGAGCACGCGCTCGATGTGGCGCGCACCGGCCGCTATCCGGCGAGCGTCGCGCGCGACGTGCCGGCGGCGCGCCTGAAGCAGTATTTCGTGCGTGAGGACGGCACCTACCGCGTCGGCAGCGAATTGCGCGGGATATGCCTGTTCGCCTCGCACAATCTGCTGCGCGACGCGCCGTTCTCGCGGCTCGACCTGATCTCCTGCCGCAACCTGATGATCTATCTCGGCAATGAATTGCAGAGCCGGGTCATTCCGCTGTTCCACTATGCATTACGCGACGGCGGCTGTCTGTTCCTCGGCGCCTCGGAGAACGTGACCCGGCATCCCCGCCTGTTCGCCGTCGTCGACCGGATGCACCATATCTTCCAGCGCCGTCCGCAGGCCGAGCGGCGCCTGCCCGAATTTCCGCTGATCGCCCCCGACCCGACGCAACGGTGGCGGGAGCCGGCTTGGCGGCCGCCGGCAAGCGAGGTCAGTCTGCAGGGGCTCGCCGAACGCCAATTATTGGAGCGCTACGCCCCCGCCTATGTCGTCGTCAACGCCGACGGCGAACTGCTCTACGCTTCATCCCGCACCGGCCGCTATCTGGAACTGCCCCCCGGCGCGCCCAGCACCAACCTGTTCAGCATGGCCCGCCGGGGCCTCCGGCTCGATTTGCGCGCCGCCGTCCACCAGGCGGTGAGCCGCGGCGAAGCCGTCATCCGCAGAAACGTCTCGGTCGACAGCAATGGCGGGCATCTGAAGCTCGATCTCTCGATCCAGCCGCTGCGTCACAGCGAGGTCCGCGACACGGTCTATATGGTCGTGTTCCAGGATTTTGGCGTGATCGAGCCGAATGCGGAACCGGCGCAAGGCGACGGCGCGGAAGAGATGCAGAACGCCACCCTGCGCCAGATCGAAACCGAGCTGCGCTTCACCCGGGAGCGGCTCCAGACCACTACCGAGGAGCTTGAATCGGCCAATGAGGAGCTGACCTCGCGCAACGAGGAACTCTCCTCGATGAACGAGGAATTGCAATCGGCGAACGAGGAATTGGAGACCTCGAAGGAGGAATTGCAGTCGATCAACGAGGAATTGCAGACGCTCAATGCGGAACTGCGGGCGCGGATCGACGAACTGACCCGCGCCAACAGCGACATCGCCAATCTGCTGGAAAGCACCCGGATCGCCACGGTCTTCCTCGGTCGCGATCTGCGGGTCAAGAGCTTCACTCCGGAGGCGAAAGACCTGTTCCATCTGGTCGAGAGCGACGCCGGCCGGCCGATCGCGCATGTGCGCATGCGCTTCATGCCCGACACCGTCGAGGCGGACGCCGAGCGCGTGTTGCGCAGCCTGACCACGATCGAGCGCCAGATCGAGAGCGACAACGGGGCGCGCTACGTCATGCGCATGATGCCCTATCGCACGATCGACAACGTCATTGCCGGCGTCGTCGTCACCTTCAGCGACGTCACCCAGATCGCCGCCGCCGAGGCGCGCGTCGGCGAATTGGCGCGCGATCTGCGGAACCGCGTCGAGAGCCTCGAAACCCTGCTCGACCTCGTGCCGGTCGGCATCTTTATCGTCGAGAGCGCCGCGGTCCGGGAGGTCCAGGTCAACCGCTACGGCCTCCATCTGCTCGGCGAAGAGGAGGGCGGCAAGGGGCTGCGGCAGCGGTCCTTACGGCTGCGGCTTATGGTGGACAACGAGCGCGAATTGGCGCCCGAGGAGCAGCCGTTGCAGCGCGCCGTCCATAACGGCGCACCGGTGCCCGATTTCGAGGGAAGATTGTTGCGCGCCGACGGCACGTCCTTGCATGTGATGATGTCGGCGACGCCGCTGTTTGACGAGCACGGCCGCCCGCGCGGCGCCATCGCGGCAATCGTCGATATCTCGCAGCGCAAGATGGCGGAGGCGGCACAGGACACGCTGCTGCACGAGTTGCAGCATCGCGTCAAGAACATCCTCGCCACCGTCGGCTCCCTCGCCGCCCGCATGCTGAAGACCGGCGGCTCGAAGGAGGAATTTACGACGGCGTTCCTCGCCCGCCTGCAGGCGATGGGCGATCTGCACGATCTGTTGTCCCGCCGCAACTGGCAGGGCGCCGATCTCAGGGCGTTGTTGACCGCGGCCCTGGCGCCCTATGCAACCCCCGGGATGGGGAACATCGCGCTCGACGGGCCAGAAATCGTATTAAAGCCCGGCGCCGCGGCGAGCCTCGGTCTGGTCGTGCACGAACTCGCCACCAACGCCGCCAAATACGGCGCCTTGTCGGCGCCGGGCGGCCGTATCGACATCTCCTGGCGCGTCGCCGGCCCCGCTGGAGCGGCGCGGCTGTCGCTCGCCTGGGTCGAGCAAGACGGACCGCGCGTGGCGGCGACCGATGCGGAAGGATTCGGTCTCGGCTTTGTCAAGAGAAGCATCGAATACGAACTCGAAGGAACCGTCGAAGTGACATTCGACCCTGCGGGGCTGCGCTGCACCATCGGCTTTCCGTTGCGCGACGTCGCCGCCCAGGAAACCGGGGCGGACGGAGGGGGAGAGGAATAGCCGATGGTTGAGGAGACAACGCTGCAGGGACTGAGCATCCTGGTGGTCGAGGATGTATTGCTGGTCGCGGAGGCGATCGGCGACGGATTGGAGAGCTATGGATGCACGGTGGTGGGCCCGGTGGCTCGGCTCGAACCGGCGCTCGCCCTGGCGCGCGAGGCGCCGCTCGACGGCGCCGTGCTCGACGTCAACCTCGCCGGGCGGTCGAGCGCCCCAATCGCCGAGATCCTGTCGCAGCGCGGCATTCCCTTTGTTTTTGTCACCGGATACGGCGCCGACACTGCCCTGCCTCCGGAATACCGCAACGTGCCGCGCCTGACCAAGCCCTTCCAGATCCGCAACCTCGCCCAGCTCGCCAGCGAGTGCTTTCGGCCGCAGGAATAACCGGACCGTATGGGACCGCGGGCGTCCCGCCCGCATGCGGCCGAGACGGCCGCGGTCCGCAAGGCTCGTCAGACCAGTAGCTCGGAAAAGCGCAGCGCATTCCGCGTTCAGCGCAGCATCAGAAAACCGGTGCCATCCCGCAATGCGGAGTGTATGTCCCAACCGGGATCGTTATGCTCGCTTGCAAGGAGGTTTCGATGGGCAAAACGGTCAATGTGACAATTCCGGTTGAGCCCGCGGCGGCGGCGGCGCTCGCCGATGCTCGTAATCGCGAGGCAATTGGTCGTCTGGTCAGTCGCGTGCTCCGCCCGCGTTCCGGTCCAAACCCTCTCGCCCAGGCTATTGCCGAAATGAAGGCCGATGCGAGGGCGGCCGGTCTGACCGATGCCGAGATCGACGCTGAGCTCGCGGCCTACAACGCGGAGCGCCGCGACCGCGGCTCCGTCGATTGATCGTCTTCGATGCCTCGGCCTTCATAAGCGCGGCGCTAAAGGCGGACAGCGTGCCGGAGCAGGCGCTGCTGCGCGCCGAAGAGGTCGACGTATTTGCCCTCTCGGCAGCGGTCGATGCCGAGATCGCCGGGGTTCTGGACCGCCCCAAATTCGCACGCGCGATCCCTCTTGCGCGGCGTCAGCGCCTCTTAGGGATCGTGCGTCATGCGGCCGTCTGGTTCGAACCTGCCGTGAGCGTGACCGACTGCCGCGATCCCAAGGACGATAAATATTTGGAGCTCGCTCTCGAAGCTGGTGCCGAAATTATCGTCAGCGGCGATGACGATCTTCTCGTGCTCCACCCCTGGCGGGGTGTGCGCATCCTGCGTCCGGCGGATTATCTCGCTCTCACCTGATTCTGCCCGTCAGCGCATCATCAGAAAACTCGCCCCGTCCCACAGGGCAAAGTCGCGCGTGCCGAGGCGGCGGACGGCAAAGCCGTGGGCGGCGGCGAGCCGGGCCGCATCTCGACGGTCGGCGGTGAGATCGCCGCGATAGGAGAAATTGACGATCAGGAAGGCGCCGCCCGGCGGGAGCAGACGGGCGGCGTCGGCAAAATGGCGCGCCGTCACCTCCGGTCCGGCGGCGACGAGATAGGGAAAGCTGTCGACGGCGAGGATCAGGTCAAAGCTGCCATCGGCAAATTCGGCCAGATCGGTCCCGGCGCAGGTCCGAAACGCGACAGTGGCGAGACCGCGGCAGCGCCGCCGCGCCCGGGCGATCATCGCCGGCGATATATCGATCCCGGTGACCGCGCCGACCCGCGGGGCGAGCGCCTGCGCGATCCGGCCGATGCCGCAGCCGAGGTCGAGCACGCGGCGCTCCGGTCCAATGAGGCGCCATTCCGCGAGCCGGGCGACGATCTCGGCGGTCGCGCGCTTGAGGATCGCGGGCGAACCGAGCGAATAGAGCGCCACCGCGGCCTCCGGCGCCGCCGCGGCCGCGCGATCGAACCGGGTGCGGAAATCGCCGATCGCGGCCGCTCCCGAAGGCAGCGGCGCGGCCA
>DATFCQ010000412.1:0-7294 GCA_035252905.1 Allostellaceae bacterium
CATCTGGTAGCCTACCGCACGGGACACGCCAGTCACAGCCGCCGATGAGCGCATGATGATCGATTTCCGCAGCGACAATACCGGCCGCGCCGCGCCCGAACTGCTCGAGGCATTGGTACGGGCCAATGACGGCACCGCACCCGGCTATGGCGCCGACGAATGGACGGCGGCGCTACAGAAGCGCTTTTGCGAGGTGTTCGAGACCGCCGTGCGGGTCTTCCCGGTGGCCACGGGGACGGCGGCCAACGCCTTGTCCCTGGCGGCGGCGAGCCCGCCCTGGGGGCTCGTCTATTGCAGCGAGCTGGCTCACATCAACACCTCGGAAGCCAATGCCGCCGGTTTTTTCGGCGGCGGTCTGAAACTCGTCCCGGTCGCCGGCGCGCACGGCAAGATCGCGGCCGACCGGCTCGCCGAGAGGCTCGCCGAGATCATGCCCGGTCAGCTCCACCGCGGTCAGCCGGCGGCGGTCAATCTGACCCAGGCGACCGATCTCGGCGCGGTCTATAGCGAAAGCGAGATCCGGGCGGTCGCCGAGACGGCCAAGCGGCGCGGTCTCAGGGTCCATATGGACGGGGCGCGCTTTGCCAACGCGCTGGCCCGGCTCGGCGGCAGCCCGGCCGCGCTCAGCTGGCGCGCCGGGGTCGACATCATGTCCTTTGGCGCAACTAAGAACGGCGGGGCCTTGTGCGAAGCGATCGTCGTCTTTGCCCCCGATCTCGTCGATCCGCTGGCGATCCAGTTGCGCCGCGCCGGCCAGGTGTGGTCGAAGATGCGTTTTGCCTCGGCCCAGCTCCTCGCCTATGTCGAAAACGACCTGTGGCTGCACATGGCACAGGCATCAAACCGGGTCGCAGCGCACATCGCCGCGGGACTTGCCGGCATTCCGGGGCTGTCGCTGCGGGCGCCGGTCGAAGCCAACGAGATCTTTCTCGATCTGCCGGGCGCGGTCATGGACGCGCTCGAACGCGACGGCTTTCTGTTCTATCGGCGCAACGCGAGCCTCGCCCGCTTTGTCTGCCGCTTCGACATGAGCCTCGCCGAGGCCGACGCGCTGTGCGCCGCCTTGCGGCGGCATCTCGGCGCCCCGGTGAGACGTAGGGCGGAATAGCGCAGCATATTCCGCCCTTGCCACCGGGCAGCGGAATGCGCCGCCTCGGCGTTGCCGGGGCCGCTCTTCCGCCCTACTCCGCCGCCCGCGCCTCGTCCGGCTCGGGAGACATCCCGAGCGCCCGCTTGTACAGTTCGAGCAGGCTTTCCTCCTCATCGAGCCGGTCCTTGTCCATTTTGCGAATCTTGACAATCTGGCGGATAATCTTCGGCTCGAAGCCGGTGCCCTTGGCCTCGGCGTAAACCTCCTTGATCGTCTCGTTCAGCGCGCGTTTTTCCTCGTCGAGGCGCTCGATCCGTTCGATAAAGGATTTGAGCGCCTCGCTTGCAATACCCGCAACCTCGGGCATGGTCCCCCTCTTCCCCTCGGCTGCCGCGTTCGCGGCGGCAGGGACGATAGCGACCGCCCAGTGCCGGCGCAAGAAGGGCCGGCGCAAGGCGAGCCGTTCAGTGCTGCGGCTGAGAGGCAGCGAAGGCGGCCTTCTGCTCGGCGCTCGCTTCCTTCTGGTACTTCGCCCTCCACTCTTCGTAGGGCATGCCGTAGACGATCTCGCGCGCCTGCGGATCGGACAATGGGACGCCGCGCTCCTCGGCCTCGGCGCGATACCATTTCGACAGGCAGTTCCGGCAGAAGCCGGCCAGGTTCATCAGATCGATGTTCTGCACGTCGGTGTGCTCGCGCAGATGCGCGACGAGCCGGCGGAAGGTCGCGGCCTCGAGCTCGATGCGGGTCTTGTCGTCCATCGCCCTCTCCTTCATATGGGATCGCTCTCCGAGATCTCCTATGTGGCGCCGCCGCGGCGGTTTGCCATCCTTACCGCACGCCGAGGATCGAGCCCGTGACCGAGCGCGGGTCGCGGCGCGGCCAGCGGCCGCTTTCGACCTGGTGGAAGAAATCGGCGCAGCACTGATTGAACAGCGCCGGCTCTTCGAGGTTGAGGCCGTGGCCGGTGTTGGGAAAAACCACGAGCGCGGCGGAGGGGATCGTCCGCTTCATCAGGATGCCGGGTTCGAGGCAAGGGTCGTCTTCGTCGCCGGTCATGATCAGGGTCGGCACGTCGAGCCGGTGCATCGGCTCGACGAGGTCCCACAGGGACGGCCGCCGCGCCTGCACGCCGCGCATCGTATTGGCCGAACCCCGGGTCGAATGCTCGGCGAGGCGGGCGGCAAACTCGGTCCAGCCCCGCGGGTCCTTGTTCTGGTACTGCACGCGGGTCGGTCCGATGCCGTAGACCTTGGCGGTTTCGGCCATGCCGGTGCGCTCGATCAGCTCCGCGGTCCTGGTCGTCTCCTCGATGAACTGCTGCCGTTTGCCCGGCTCGGCGCCGTAGCCGCAGCCGGCGACGACCAATGACAAGGCGCGCTCAGGATAGGCGAGCCCGAAATGCAGGACGGCAAAGCCGCCCATCGAAATGCCGACGACATGCGCCTTTTGGATATTGAGCGCGTCGAGCACCGCGCGGATGTCGTCGCGCGCCCGTTCCTGCGAATAGCGGGCGCCGTCTTCGGGCACGTCGGACGGCGGATAGCCGCGGGCGTTGTAGACGATGCAGCGGTAGCGCCGCGCGAAATACCGGACCTGCGGCTCGTAGCCGCGAATGTCGTCGGCGAATTCGTGGACAAAGACGATCGGCGTCCCAGTGCCGGTCTCCTCGTAGTAGAGCCGCACGCCGTCGTCGGTCGAGAGGTGGGGCATCGCTTTCTCCTGTCAGCCGGGCTCCTGTCAGCCGGGCGCCCGCTCGCGCCGCTTGACTTCGTGGGCCTGAAGCGCGCACAGCGCCGCGCGCAAGGCCGGGACCGCGATCCCGTGCCGGACGGCGCGGCGCACCAGGTCGCCGATCGTGTGCTCGCCCTCGGTCGGCCGGCCCGCTTCGAGATCGACGAGGATCGAAGGGCGATAGGGCGAGCCGGCGCGCGCGTAGAGACCCCGGATCGTCTCGCCGATTTCGCGTGGCGGCGGATAGCCCTCGGCCGCGGTGACGCGGGCGCATTCCTCGCATGCCGCGGCAACAAAGGCGGCGCCCTCCGCGGTCGCCGCGACCGCGCCGGCGCTCGCCCGGGTCAGCGTCGCAACCTCCGCGATCGCGGCAAAGGCCGCGAATTTCTCCCACATCTCGGCAAGGATGCGGGAGCTGACCATGCTCGGCACGCCGCCCTGTTCGAACGCGCGGGCGATCTCTTCGCAGCGCGTCGAAATCCGCCCATCGAGCTCACCCACCGAAATCCATCCCGGGAATTCGGCAAAGCGGGTGATTTCGCCATCGGGCGAGAGATGGGCGTTGATCATACTCACCCCGCCGAGCACGCGCGCCTCGCCAAAGCGCTCGGTGAGGCGCGCGATATGGGCGATCCCGTTCAATACGGGGAGGACAGCGCCATTGTCGCCAAGGGCGGGGGCGAAGTCGGCGATCGCGCCGTCAAGATCGTAGGCCTTGCAGGCGAGCAGGACGACGTCGTAGCGCCCGTCGCACGCGCCGGCGCCGAGCGTCTTGACCCGGCGCCGGATCACCCGCTCGGGGGTCTTGACGACGAGCCCGTCGCGCGCGAGCTGCTCGGCGCGCCGCGCGCGCACGAGAAAGGCGACCTCGGCGCCGCCCTCCAGCAGCGAGGCGCCAAAAAACCCGCCGAGCCCGCCGGCGCCGAGCACCAGAAACCGCATTCCCGCCTCCGCCCCGGCGGCCATGACCGGGGGCGGCCATCCTAGGAGCGATCGCCGCGCCGGGGCAAGCGGAGCCCGATTACGCAACCGTAGCGGATCCTGTTTTTATATCGATAGATGATATATTTCAGCATGCCCGATGAAGCCATGCGCCGTCTTCTGGACTACGACCGCCGGCGATACTGGCTGGCGAACGGATGGAGCATTCGCTTTCGGATCTCCGAGGTCGAGGCCACTCCGGAGAGGCCGCATGGCATCAAATACGCGCTCACCTTGCATGATGGGGACGGAATGCGGCTGCCGGGCTTCGACACGCGCACGCAGTTTATGACCATCGGCATCGCTTCCGGCGCCCCGGAGAGCTGGTGGCTTACGATTTCCGGGGCGCGGATGAATTGATCTGCGACTTCCTCAGCGCCGTCGAGCAAGCCTGCCGAGGGGAAGGCGTGCCATTCGCATTTGAAGCGGAAGAAGTCGAGTTGGAGATGGAGGACGATGGTGACACGGACGTCCCTGACTGAGTTGCGTGAGGAAATGCGGGGCGTGGCGCGCGGCGAGCAGCAGGCTTCGCCGCTTCCCGCGGCGCCGCTGCTCGCGGCGCTGTCATGGGAAGCGCTCGATCTTCTGAGCGTCTTGCTGCAGGAGCGGCCCGCGAGCGTCGCCGAATTGGTGGCGCTAACGGGCCGGGCACAGCCGAATGTCTCACGATCGCTGCAACTGCTGGCGCGGTACCGCCTGATCCGACTGGTGCGGGAAGGGCGCGAAGTCAGGCCGGAGCCGATCGCAGCCGCGGTGCATGTGGACTTGGCGACAGGCACGTATCAGACGACGCCGCTATCGGCAGCGGCGGCCTGACACCTCACTCCTTGCGCTAGAACGCTCCCGCATTGCAGAAACGCCAGCTATTCCCGTCGAGGGCATAGAGGGCGGCGAGGCGCTCCTTGCCGGAATGGGCGACGAGGACGCGGAAGCGTTCGCCGGTGCACGGGGACAGCGCGGCGCTGGGCGGCGGCAATTTCTTGGCGGCGGCGCAATGGGCGACCGATTCCGGCAGGGCCCCGGCAGCGGAGGCGAGGCGCTTGTCGCCGGCTGTGACATAATAGTCGGACGCTTGGCCGCCTTTGACCGCAGCGCGCAATTCGAGCTTGACGAAACGCGATTTGTAGAGGCCGGCCTGCTGTTCGCCGTCGCTGGCGCCCGTGGGCAGGGCGCGGTAGGAGATGGCGGCGCAGGAAGGCGGTCCCTTCGGCGTCCGATGCACCGCCGCCTTGTGCATCGCCGCCCTGTGCGCCGTCTTGTGGACGGCCTTGTGCATCGGCGCCTTCGGCGCGGCCAGAGCGGCCAGCGCACAGAAGGCGAAAGCCAGGCCGACGCCGAACCCGATCGTGGTCCTCATCTTGTCTCCCCTTGAAAGGCGGATTGGGATTCCGCCGGGGCCGCTTATAGCCGCCTCGCTCGCGTAAAAGTAGGGGTAGCCCGATGCCGATCTCGCCTCTTTCCCGCCGGCTGCTAACCCCGCTTGCCGCCGTCTTTTTCGTCGCCCTGTGCGGGCCGGCGGCGGGACGCGAGGCGGCGCTCGCGCTGGTATTGGCGATCGACGTCTCGGCGAGCGTCACGCCCGATTCGTACGTCTTGCAGCACGAGGGGATTGCCCGCGCCTTTGCCAGCCCGCCGATCGCCCGCGCGATCGCCGCCCTGCCCGGCGGCATCGAGGCGCTGGTGCTCGAATGGTCCGACCCCGACAAGATCGCCATCACCGTCGACTGGACCCCGATCGCCGACAGGGACGGCGCCCGCGCCTTCGCTGCGGCGGTGCGGCGGACCCGGCGCAGCTCGCGCGGGCTGACCGCGATCGGCCCGGCGCTCCTCTCCGCCGCGGCCCAATTTGCGCGGATGCCGCAACCGGCGGCGCGGCGGGTCGTCGACCTCTCGGGCGACGGGATCGCCAATATCGGCGTGAAGCCGGCGCGGGCGCGCGATCGCCTCGTCGCCGCCGGCATCACGATCAACGGCCTGGCGATCCTGACCGAGGAGCCGGGGCTCGAAGCGTATTACCGCCGCGAGGTGATCGGCGGCCCCGCGGCCTTCGTGCTCGCTGCCCGCACCTACGGCGATTTCGCTGCGGCGATGCTGAAGAAGCTCATGCAGGAGATCGCGCAGGCCGCGCCCCTCGGGCGAAGCGGCGGAATGCGCTTCGCTTTTCCGCCCTACAACCGTTTCCGACAAGCGTGGAACGTAGGGTGGAATAGCACAGCGTATTCCGCCGACTTCGCTCAGATGCAGTAGGTGCGGATCGGCGAGAAGCCGTTGAAGCCGATCGAGGCGTAGCTCGCAGTATAGGCGCCGGCTGCCAGGATCTCGATTTTGTCGCCGATTTCGAGGCCGAGCGGCAGGCGATATTCGGTCCGCTCGTACAGGATGTCGGCGCTGTCGCAGGTCGGTCCGGCGAGGATCACCGGCCCGAGCACGCCGTCGCGGCCCGGCGTCGCGATGCGGTATTTGATGCTCTCGTCCATCGTCTCGGCGAGCCCGTTGAATTTGCCGACGTCGAGATAGACCCAGCGGCGGTCGTCGCTGTCGCCCTTTTTGGCGATCAGAACGACCTCGCTCTGGATGATCCCGGCGTCGCCGACCAGGGAGCGGCCGGGTTCGACCAGGATCTCCGGCAGGTCATTGCCGAAATGGCGGGTGATCGCTCCCGTCACTGCCTGGGCGTAATGCTCGACGGCCGGGACCTCGGCGCGGTAGCGCGCCGGGAAGCCGCCGCCGAGATTGATCATGCGCAACGTGATGTCGGCTTCCGCGAGCAATGAGAAGAGCCGCGCCGCCTCCCTGACCGCACCGTCCCATTGCCCGGTGTCGGTCTGCTGCGAGCCGACGTGAAACGAGATCCCGTAAGGATCGAGGCCGCGCGCGCGGGCCTCGCGCAGCAGCGCGACCGCCATCTCCGGGACGCAGCCGAATTTGCGCGACAACGGCCACTCGGCGCCGTCGCACGGCACCAGGATGCGGCAGAAGACGCGAGACCCCGGTGCGGCGCGCGCCAGTTTTTCGAGTTCGCCGATGCTGTCGAAGGCAAAAAGCCTCACCCCCGCCTGATAGGCGAAGCCGATGTCCTTTTCCTTCTTGATCGTATTGCCGAAGGAGAGGCGATCGGCGGCGATGCCGCAGTCGCGGCACAATTCGATCTCGCCGCGGCTCGCCACGTCGAAATTGGCGCCCTTCTGCGCCAGCATGGCGACGATCTCGCGCGCCGGATTGGCCTTGACCGCGTAATAGACGCGGGCCAGCGGCAGATGTCGGCGAAGCAGGTCGTAGGCCCCGGCGACCGCATCGAGATCGATGACAAGGCAGGGGGTTTCGGGCGAATTTTCGGCAAGGAAACGTGCGATCCTATAGGTCATGCCGCTCGATGTCCTCGACTGTCCGGATGAGCACGGGTGCCGGCGCCGGGCCTGCGCTGCGCCCTGTCGGGAGGGCGCGGCCGTGCGGCCGCCGCGGCGGCAACGAGATCGGAAGCCCGGCGCC
>DATFCQ010000413.1:0-2663 GCA_035252905.1 Allostellaceae bacterium
CTCGACAAGTATGGAGCGTAGGGCGGAAAAGCGCAGCGCATTCCGCCGACTCCTTGTGTTTTATCCTGTGGCCGTCATTTTTGCGGACCGTAGAACACAATCCATTCCGAGAAATCGGCGCTGCGCTCGACAAAGCCGTGCGGCGCGTGCGCGGCGGCATAGAGCAGGTCGCCCGGCCCGATCGATACTTCGGTGTCGTCGATGCGGTAGCGGCCGGTGCCGGTGGCGACGACGTAGAATTCGTCGCGCTCGTGCGGCACCTGCATGCCATGGGTCGGCGGCGCCGCGAAGCGGACCTCGATGTCGCCGGCGACAAAGACCTCCGCCGAGGCCCGGCCGGACGGGGTCGGCAGCGCGCGGGCGGCGGCGAGCGAAACCTGAAAGCCGGTCCGGCCTGTGGCCGGCCCGCTCTTGACCGGGCCATAGAACGCCACCCAGACGGCGAAATCGTCGGAGCAATCTTCGAAGCGGTGAGTTTCGCCCGCAGCGACGTAGAGCAGCGCGCCGGGCGCGAACGGCTCGACGTGCCCGCCGACCCGGAATTGCCCGCTGCCGGATGCGACGATGTAAAGCTCGTCGCGGTCGTGCGGGGTCTGCAGGTCGCGGCCGCGCGGCGCGTAAAGCCGGATTTCGAGCGCGCCGTCAACAAAGATCTCGGCCGAGCGCCGGCCCTCGGGCAGCGGCAGGGACAGCGCGGCGGCGAGCGACACCGGCAGCGGGGTCTTGTCCATCAGTACTGCCTCCGGGCCAGAGCCAGCAGGATATCGTCGAACCGAACGCCTTCGGCAAAATCACCGATCTCAGTCTCCGGCGCGGTGCGGGGCGGGGCGATCGCGTCGGGGACCGGCGCGCCGACGCGCTGCGCGATCGGCACCAGCCCGGCCCAGCACGCGGCGGCATAATCGCTGTCGAGGTCAAGCGGGCCGCCGTCGCGGATCTTTGCCGAGGCTTCGTCGATGATCATGCTCATCAGCGAGGTGGCCTTCAGCTCCTGCGGCGTGATTGCGCGCATCAGGGCGGTGCGGCCGGGATAGAGCCGCTCGATTAAGGCGTTGAACCCGGCCTCCTTCTCGGCCGGATCGTCGATCCTGTAGGCGGTGCCGAACGCCATCACCGCGCGGTAGTTCAGCGAATGGCGAAAGGCGCAGCGCGCGAGGATCAGCCCGTCGACATGGCTGACGGTGAGGCAGACCGGGATGCCCTCGGCCTGGACGCGCAGCATCCGGCTCGCCGACGAGCCGTGCCAGTAAAGCCGCTCGCCCTCGCGCCAGAACAGGGTCGGGGTCACATAGGGCCGCCCGTCGATGACGTAGCCGACATGACACAAGAGCGCCGCGTCGAGGATTGCGAACACGCTGTCGCGGTCGTAATGGGCGCGCTCGGGATGGCGGCGGATGCGAGTGCGCGAAGTCGGCGCGTAGCGCGGCGAGGCTGTCGTATCCGGCATGTCGCAGCATTTCTTCAGGATCGGAACGCTGAGACTAAACCGGCATCCGGTCTTTTCTGACTGCCAGTTTAGGCCGATTGATCAGACCAGTTGCCGGGTCAAGCACGGCTGCCATGCGCTCGACCGCGCGCACGATCGCCGCTTCGCTGTGTCCGGTATAGCCGAGCACGAGGCCGGGCGGCCGCGCCGTCTCCAGGATCAGGGCCGACAACGGCAGCACGGTGACGCCGGAATCGGCAAGCGCGGCGGCAACCGCGCGATCGTCCCGGTCGGAGGGCAGCCAGGCGGTCAGGTACATGCCGCTCTCGACCGGCCGCACTTCGATCAGCCCCCCGAGATGCCGCCGCAGCAGGTCGATGACAAAGGCCTGCCGCTCGCCGTAGCGAGCCCGCATCCGCTTCAGGTGGCGAGCGAAATCGCCGCTCTCCATAAAACTGGTCATGATCGCCTGAACGAGGCCGGAACTCTGTCGATCGGCGAGGTGGCGCGCAGCGGCGAACGGCGCGACCAGATCCTCCGGCAACACCGCGTAGCCGAGCCGCAGCGACGGAAACAGGAGCTTGCTGAAGGTGCCGAGATAGATGACCCGGAGGGCGCGGTCGAGTCCCTGCAAAGACGGCAGCATCCGGCCGGGCGCCTGAAATTCGCTTTCGTAGTCGTCCTCGACGATCCACACGCCGCTGGCCTCGGCCCAGTCGAGAAGGATGCGGCGGCGGGCAAGCGGCATGGCCATGCCGAGCGGGTATTGTCGCGACGGGGTCGTGTAGACAAGGCTCGGCGAAGGGCCACGCCCGGCGGCGACGTCAAGGCCGCCTTCGTCCACCGCCACCGGCACGATGCGCGCCTCGGCTGCGCCCAGGATGTCGACCGCCGAGCGGTAGCACGGGTCCTCGACCCAGACGACGGCCCCGGGGTCGAGCAACAGCTGCGCGACAAGGCTCAGCCCCTGCTGCGTGCCTGCGGTCAATACGACCTGCTCCGCCCGGCAGCGCACCCCTCGCGCAGCGGCAAGATAGTCGGCGATCGCCCGGCGCAGCGCCGGTTCGCCCTGCGGATCGCCGTAGCTCCAGGCGAGCCGCGAACGGCCCGACAAGGCGCGGGCGGCGAGGCGCTTCCAGTTTGTCATCAGGCGGCCGTCGATCTCGGCGTGACCGAGCTCGAACGGACGCGGCGCGGCGCGCCCGGGCGGCACATAGGCACGCAGCCGCTCGGCGCG